>JBOFLQ010000142.1:0-49463 GCA_051657945.1 Xenococcaceae cyanobacterium
TGAAGAATTTCCCGATCTCGATCGACCTCCTAATTATTTCGTGAGAGGGTTAGAAACAATTCGACCTGGTATTTTTGGCAAAGTAACTAAAGACAATCTCAGATTTTTTAAGCTTTATCAACGCTACCCAAATTTTCGGCAAGCAGTATTAGAATTAAAAGCTGCCTATCGACCGATTTGTCTAATTCACAACGATTTAAAACTAGACAATATTTTACTGTATGTTTCTAATAGCAAGATAAATTTACGCATCATTGATTGGGAATTATTTACTTGGGGAGATCCCGCTTACGATTTAGGAAATCTGTTAGCTTACTATCTTAAAATTTGGCTGGACAGTTTTTTAGTCAGTGCCGATTTAGAATGGCAAATTGCCTTACAACTGGCGACAACGCCACTAAATATACTGCAACCAAGCTTGCAAGCAATTTTTAGCGCTTATTGCCATCGCGCACCCGAAATTTGGCAACAATATCCCGATTTTCTCTCGTGCGTCGTCCAGTTTACTGGCATTGCTTTGATTAAAAGAATTCACAGAAATATAGACGAACACGAACCGCTAACAAATAAAAGTATTTGTATGCTTCAGGTTGCTAAAAATTTGTTGTGCGAACCAGAAAAATCAATTCCTACTATTTTTGGAGTAGATCGATCGCAATTAATAACTCCTACTCCCATTCCTGTTTAATTTTTCTGCGTATCCACACTGGTAAATTTTTTAATATTTAAAAATCATGCCAATACTGAATGTTTTTCAAGGGCGATCGACAAATGACACCAATTCGATCGCCCAAAATTTGTGGGATATTCTCACCAATATTACTGTCGAACCCAGTTTTCGCATTACGCATCCTCAATATCAGCCAACCGAAACTCCAGAAGATGTTGTCGCTAAATTGCAACAAATGTTACCTGATGTGCAGCATAAATATTTGACCTTGCAATTAAGAAATTTTTTACAGGGAATTTATTATCGAGGAAATTGGCAAAAAGCAGACGCACTCGCTAACGACAAACTGGAAAATCTTGGCGATGTGGAAGCAAATCTATTTTATAAATTAAACGAGTGCAATCATGGTAAAGGTTATTTAGATAATGATTGGTTGGTGACTGGTGAAGAAAATAATTTAATTGCTCTCTATAAAGACGAATTAACTCTACACGTCGAACCAGATCGCTATTTGTTACCAGAATACCAAACTCCCAAGCAAGGAGATTTCATTCCCGTTAAATGTCCCAATCATCTTGTCGAATATGGTTATTATGTGGCTGTAGGTAATGCTGGCGCTGCCTATACTCGAAATCCAGAAGAAACTGTTAACGTTTATTTTAATTTTATCGCGGCTGAAGGAGCAATTCTCTTTACCAGTTTACTGACCGAACAACTCAACGCTTTAAAGTTGCCTTTTACTTTTAAATGCTTATACACTCCTTCGGAGTACGATCGCTACGATGCAGGAATACTTAATATCGAGAGCGATCGCTATCTAGAAGTAAAAAAAATCTTAGATACTCTTTATTTAAAACACAAAATTCATTTTTCTCCCGAAATTCCTTTATTCACCAAATTTTTAGCCCCAGGAATGGCTTTGGCAGAAGAACCAGAATTTAAAGATTCTCCTGAAGATAATTTTAGCAACCATCGCTGTCAAATTCTCGCTGCTGCTTTACTGGCAACCAAACAATCGAATTCTCCTCAAGAACGTCTCAAATCAATTTATGAATATTTAGCAGCAGAAGAAATCGATCTCGATCGCCCCTATCTTTGTTTTAGTGATGAAGATACTTATTAAATTAAATGTAAGTTAATTCACTGCCCACCTTAATTATTAAAATCAAGAGGTTGCGGTTTGGCGATCGCGTAACCCTGTCCGTAATCTACACCTAAATCTCTTAATTTTTCCAAAGTAATGTCATCTTCAACATATTCGGCGATCGTCTCAATGTTCATGACATGACCGATATGATTGAAACATTCTACTGTAGCTTTATTAAATGGATCGGTGGCGATATTTCTAACAAAACTACCATCAATTTTTAAATAATCTACCGACAAATTTTTTAAATAAGTCATCGAACTCATGCCACTACCAAAGTCATCTAAAGCAAAAGAAATTCCTAACTTTTTTAATTCTTGAATGAATTGCGAAGCTTTCTCTAAATTAGCGATCGCGACAGTTTCTGTAATTTCAAAACAAATATTTTGGGGGGGAATTTGATATTGAGTTAATTTATTGACAATAAAATCAAGAGATTTTTTGTCGTTAAAACTCGCACCAGAGAGATTGATAGTATATACTTCGTCGAGATTTTTTTGCTTTCCTATTTTCTCAAAGTATTTGCCATAATCAGCAAAAAAACGCTCGATCACCCAACGATCGATCGCTGGCATCAAACCATAACGTTCGGCGGCAGGAAGAAATGCCATCGGAGATATTATTTTTCCAGTTTCGTCAAGCAAACGTAATAAAATTTCGTGATGTTTTTTTGGTAAGTTGGTCTTAATTGGAGTAATTTTTTGAGAGTACAGACAAAAACGATTTTCTTCGATCGCTCGATTAATTTTGCTTACCCACTCTCTTTCTTGTTGTTGCTTGGCTAACTCATTATCGTCGTTGCTATAAACTTGAATGCAATTACGACCTTTTTCTTTGGCAGCTTGACAAGCAGCATCGACAGCAATCAGGACTTGTTGTAAATTTTGACTATCTGCGGCGATCGGAACTATACCAATACTCATCCCGAAAGTAAAGTTTTTATCTCCCCAATTAAAACGAAAATTTTCTAGAGATTTTTTCAGAGAACTGGCAATTTCTTCAGCTTGTTTGAGGCTACACTGATGCAATAAAAGTCCGAATTCGTCTGCACTTAATCTAGCTAAAACATCAGCATCAGCAACTTGCTTTTTCCAGATCGTAGCAATTTCTAATAAAAGTTCGTCACCAGCCAGATAACCACAGGTATCGTTGACGATTTTAAAGCAATCTAGGTTTAAATAACAAACAGCATGTTCTATGTTATTGTCTTTTGCATTGGCGATCGCGTCGATTAGTTGTTGTTCGAACCCTCTGCGATTATACAAACCAGTTAAAAAATCGTGAGTTTCTTGCCAAGATAGCTGACGTTCTAAGATACGCAATTTGGTGAGATCGCGCAGCACCCAAACCGTGCCTATTTGCTGTCCTTCTTTAGTATAAATTGGTACAACCGAACTTTTGACTGGATATTCCCTATTATCATTAACAATTAAAATGCGATCTTCGTTGGTGTAGATAGCGTCGATGCATAAAGAAGTTTGTTCGCTCGAAGATAGTTTCGAGCGAGAATTTTTTTCGCAGACGAGTTGCAAAACTTGATTAATTTGAAATTTTTGTAATTGTTTAAAATTTCTACCAATTATTTGCTCTGCTTTTAAATTGAGATCGACAATTAAACCCTGTAAATCTGTAATGATAATTGCTTCTTCGATCGCCGCAAAAACAGCATGGAATTTAGCTTCATTGGCAAACAAACTTTTTTCAATCGAATTCAAGTTTTGCTTGGTAATTGTTCTTAAAGTTAATAAAGTTTTTTCAGTAACCGATTCGATTGTTTCATCTGGCTCTTTTAAATTAAAATCGTGAAGATAATTAGTTCGATCGATGATTTTTTTTGATTTGCTCATTGTTATTCGGAAAATTACACGCCGAAATTGGTAATGGTAACTTTCAAGCGCAAACAAGCAAGTCACCACAAATTTTAACTTAAATAATAATTATTAATCGCTCGATAAATACTCACTCAAATCGCTCAAAGCTTTGACACGCATAGCTCTAGCTTTACTGTTTAGTTTCTTTACTAAAGTAAGTTGTTACTCAAGTTACTTTATAATTACCGATAATAGCTCAGCTTTTTTTAATTGTCTCGATCGAAGCAAATAGGGAATAGGGAAAAAGTCAACACTTGTCGAGCTGCTCAGTGACCAGTCAAAAGTGTAAAGCAAATACAGTTAGTTTAGACTTTACACTTTTTTTGCCCAATGAACAATGAACAAATTACTAAAATAATTTATCTCGAAATTGTTTAGCTTTTTGTGGACTGGGAATTTCTTCTGCTAATATTTCTATTAATTGTTGCGGTGTAAGATGAGGATTTTCCGCTAAAGTATCTTCTATAATGAAGTTAGCAAAAGGGCCGATATATAAAGCCAATTCTTGACGACATAGCTGTACGAAAGCTGGTTTTAATTGCTTCAATTCCGATGAAGACGGAGTTGAATATGTTTGAAAATTTTCCGATGGTAATTTTGAAGAAGTTTGTGCCGATCGCATTTGAGAATTATTTGTTTGAGGTGTTACAACATTTTGCGATCGAGAAGCACTGTTAGCACTAAAATTGGTACTTGGTAATTGACTGGAAGTTGAAGGAGTAACAGAGGTTTCCGCTCTTATAGAAATATTACTTGGAAAATCCAGTTGTTTCAAAGCTTGTAGCGCTGCTAAAGCAGTCTGATAGCGCTGACGGTAATCTTTGCGTACCATCGTGTTAATAATTGTTTCGAGATCGGCACTTATGGGCGTACGCTTTTGGAGAATTGTTACTAGAGCGCGCTCGTCTGCTTCTAGTTCTGCATAAGTATATTCTCCAGAATGAATGTTAGGGAGAATATCGCTAACCGACAAACCTGTTAGCGCTTGTAAGCAAATCATGCCCAAAGCATAAAGATCGCTACAAAATTTGGGTTTGTATGCTTGTTGTTCGGGAGGCATATAACCTGGTGAACCGATCGCGACAGTCAGACTCGTGTTTTGAGAAGTAACTTCTTTAACTGCGCCAAAATCAATTAAAACAATTTTGCCGTCATTACGTCTTCTAATTAAATTAGTGGGTTTGAGATCGCGATGAATGACGTTTTGTTGGTGAACGAAAGCCAACACTTGTAAAGTATCTTTCAAAAATGCGCAAACTTTTTCCTCGCTCCAAGGTTGACCGGAAATTAATTCTTTGTCGAGTGTATCGCCATCAATAAAATCCTGAACTAAATAAAACTGGTTATCTTGCTCGAAATGAGCTAAAAGACGGGGAATGCGCTCGTTATTGCCTAATTTATAGAGAGTTTCAGCTTCGCGATCGAACAGACGTTTAGCGGTTGCTAAGTTATTAGTAAAAGATTCTGTCTTTAGTTGTTTGACTACACATAAAGGTTTTCCAGGCATGTGTATATCTCTGGCAAGAAAAGTTTGACCGAACCCACCGCCACCAAGATGCCTGACAATTTGATAACGACCTGCTAGTATCGTTTTATCCATTTTTTCTAAATTTGCTAATATATTTGCGATCGCTCGGTTTTATCGAACAACTGTCAGACCCCTATAAAACATTTTATTTGATTAAATAAGAAATCGATCGAGCTTGCCGTACATGTGCGATCGGGTTGAATTTTTTAGGCAATTGCGCTTCTCGACGGGGCGTTGTGCATTCGGGAGGCGACGAGATCCGAGATCTCCTCAGATCTTTTAGTCACCGCACATGTTTGGCTGTGTCGCGATCGCGCACAAAGCCGCTTCACTGACGAAATCAATCGCCAACATAAAAATTCAGCACAAAAAAAACTTTAAAAGTGAAAGGGGAAGGAGTAGGGAAATACTGAGTGGAAAGTGCTGATTGAAACAACAGTACTCGGCATTTATTAGTCGGTCAATTGTAGATAAAGATAAACCGAGGAAAAGTTAGATATGCCGTATCTAATTGCCTACAATGTTGGCTATGGGATTCTCATCAACGCGTGAGTGCAAAGTTCGAGAAAAATACTAGCAGAGGATTTTAATGTCTTATTTAGTTGACGCGGTTCTTAATTCTGAAGAAAAAAGTGATTTCCAAGAATTGCTTGGCAAACTACAAGCACTAGACAAGCAATATTTGCTTCATAACGATATCATTAACGCCTACGACGAATTTTGTCAGAAACAAGATAATTCCGAACAATTTTATTTATCCTCGCGGTTGGGACGGTTAGTTTACTATACCCAGGAAATTATTTTTGAAAATGAAAGTTTTTGTCTGATTACCCGACAAAAAATCGCCCGACAAGAAGCTTATCGTATTTCACTCGAAGATTTCAGCATCGAACCGCTAACCACAAATCAATTGTTAGACGTGCGCGATCGCTTTGTCAATCGCTCTCATCCAGAAGAAGGGGATGTTTTTGAGATTGATTTTCAGCCTTTTTACGATTATTCTCCAGTTTTACGCGACCCAAAAAACATTGGTAAGGGAGTACAGTATTTAAATCGCTATCTTTCTAGCAAATTGTTACAAGACTCGAAACAATGGCTCGAAGCGCTATATAATTTTTTAAGCTTGCATAGTTATAATGGCACTACTTTGCTGATCAACGGTCGTATCAAAGGTCAACAGCAGTTGTCAGATCAAGTCAAACAGGCTTTAAACTATATTAGTAAGCTACCCGAAGACCAACCTTACGAAGAATTTCGATTCAAATTCCAAGAGATGGGATTCGAACCAGGTTGGGGCAATACAGCCAATCGAGTCAGACAGTCTCTAGAAATTCTCGACGAATTGATCGATTCTCCCGATCCCAACGTTCTTGAAGCCTTTCTTTCGCGCTTGCCGATGATTTTCCGCATCGTGCTTGTCTCGGTACACGGCTGGTTCGGACAAGAAGGTGTTTTAGGTCGTCCCGATACTGGTGGTCAAGTAGTTTACGTTCTCGACCAAGCCAGAAGTTTGGAAAAACAACTACAAGAAGATATTTCTCTAGCTGGTTTGGATGGTTTTGGTGTCAAACCAAAAGTAATTATTCTCTCCCGTCTAATTCAAAATAGCGACGGTACTCGTTGTAACGAACGACTAGAAAAAGTACACGGCACTGATAACGCCTGGATTTTGCGCGTACCTTTCCGAGAATTCAATCCCAACATGACACAGAATTGGATTTCTCGCTTTGAAATTTGGCCTTACCTAGAAACCTACGCGATCGATGCCGAAAAAGAACTTTATACTGAATTTAAAGGCAAACCAGACCTCATAATCGGTAACTATTCCGATGGTAATTTGGTCGCTTTCTTACTGGCGCGACGCTTGCGAGTTACTCAATTCAATATTGCCCACGCCCTAGAAAAATCAAAATATTTATTCAGTAATCTCTATTGGTACGACCTAGAAAATAACTATCATTTCTCACTCCAATTTATTGCCGATGTCATTGCTATGAATGCAGCTAACTGTGTTCTCAGCAGTACCTATCAAGAAATTGTCGGTCGTCCCGATAGCGTCGGTCAATACGAGTCTTATGAAAGTTTTACCATGCCCGACTTATTTCATGTCGTCAAAGGTATAGAATTATTTTCGCCTAAATTTAACGTCGTTCCTCCAGGCGTTAACGAAAGCGTTTATTTTCCTTACACTCGTAGCGAAGATCGAGTTCAAACTAAAGCTGAAAAACTAGAAGAATTATTATTTACTCAAGACGATCCCAGTCAAATTTTTGGCACATTAGACGACCCCAACAAACGTCCTCTCTTCTCGATGGCGCGATTGGATCGCATTAAAAACTTAACTGGTTTGGCAGAATGTTACGGTCTTTCTAAAGAATTGCAAGAACGTTGTAACCTAATTTTAATCGCAGGTAAAATTCACGGTGCAGAATCGGGCGACAACGAAGAACGAGAAGAAATTGAAAAGATGTATCGCATCATCGACGAACACAACCTACATGGAAAAATTCGTTGGTTGGGAGTACGTTTGCCTAAAAGTGATTCTGGAGAAATTTATCGCGTTATTGCCGATCGCCAGGGAGTGTTCGTTCAACCAGCTTTATTTGAAGCTTTCGGTTTGACGATTTTAGAAGCGATGATTTCTGGTTTACCTACCTTTGGTACTCAATTTGGTGGCCCTTTAGAAATTATCCAAGATAAAGTAAACGGATTCTATATCAATCCCACTAATTTAGAGGAAACAGCCCAAAAAATCCTTACTTTTATCGAAAAATGCGATGTAGATCCCAACTACTGGAATCAAATTTCCTCTAAAGGAATAGAACGGGTTTACAGTACTTATACCTGGAAAATACACACTACCCGATTGCTATCTCTGGCAAGAATTTACGGTTTCTGGAACTTTACTTCAAAAGAAAACCGCGAAGACTTGTTGCGTTACGTTGAAGCGTTGTTCTATTTAATTTATCGTCCTCGTGCGAAAGAATTGATGGAACAGCATATGCACAGGTAGGGGCTAGGGATTAGGGCATTGGGCATTGGGCATTGGGCAGAAAATAAGTAGCAAGTAGCAAGTTAACAGCCGTCTCTAGTCCCCAGACTCCCTAACTCTCAGGGGTATGTTTTTTACAATTGGCTTGCTTGACACAGATGAGGTTAACGAAAAATTAAGCTTTTATTCTCTGCCTTGCCCCTTGCCCCCTGCCCCTTGCCCGATCTTCACCCTCAATTTAAAAAACCTACCCTTGAAAGACACTCCCTAATCCCTAATCCCTACTGTAAAAAACTATCTAAGCTGGGAATGTCTACCCAGCGTCTGCTTTCGTTGGATTGATGGGTGCAATCCATTAATAATTGAGAATATACTCCTTCTTTTAAAGAGGGAGTCATGGACTTACCAGTGTCGATCGCTTCTACAGTGCGATCGATAACGCGAATAAAAGGTGCTAAACGTCCGTCGGTAAAAACTTGAGGAAATGCTAAACGTTTGGGAATTTCAATTTCGCTTAAAGATTGTCCTGCTGGTGCGGCCATTAATTTAAAACCGTGAACGTAATCTTTGAGATTATCGCTACCCAATACTAAAGTACCTCGATCGCCATAAATTTCTACCCAATGACCTCTGCCAGCATAAGTCACCGAACTGATTGTTAGTTGACAGGGCGTACCGTCAGCTAATTCCATCATAATCAGACAAGTATCGTCAGCATCGACTAATTTTAATTCTTTTGTATTTGGATCTGGTCTTTGTTCGATCGCGCAAGTTAAATTAGCAGACAAGCTTTCGATCGAACCAAATAACCAGTTAATATAATCAAAAGCATGAGAACCGACTGCACCTAAAGCACCTCCGCCCATCTTTTTTTGTGAATACCAATTCCAGGGGCGATCGGGATTGGCACGAGATGTAACCAACCAATCAATTTTAATCAATCGCGTTTTCCCTACATATCCTTGTTGTAGGTGTTCTGCTAATAATTGCCAAGCAGGAATAAAGCGAAACTCAAAATCGGCAGTAGCTATTACACCTTTTTTTTGGGCTAGATGATAGAGTTCTTTAGTTTCTGTTGCCGACAGATTCATCGGTTTTTCTAACAGTAAATGTTTTCCTGCTTCAAGAGATGCTTTTGCCATTTCGTAATGTAGAAATGGTGGAGTTGAAATACTAACTAAATCGACTTCTGGCAGGGAAAGAATATCATCGAGGCGATCGCTAGCATGAGGAATATTGTGTTTGGCGGCGATCGCTTTTGCTTTTTCTAGATCTCTATTCCAAATTGCCACAACTTCAGTACGATGATGGTGTTGAAAGCCAGGCAAATGAATTTGTCGACCGAAACCAGTACCGACAACGGCTACGCCAATTTTTTTAGAGTTCATAAATTATTTAAAATAATGTTATAACTATCAAATAGCACGATTTAAATCCCTAGGACAACTAATTATTAATATAGTTTTAAATAAATTAACTCGGTCAATTTAAACCTTGACCGAATACACAAATTGGTGGAATTACAATTAAGTTGTCGTTAATTTTATTGGTTGTTTTGACAACTGTTTTTTTATTCCCAAAATTTGTTCCAGGTATTACCAATGTTTTCGGGGAATTTTCTTACGCCTTCACCGAAGGATGCGATGCCTTTTCCTGCTGCGTCGAGTCCTTCGTAAACACTTCTTCTTAAATCTCCACCCAAACCACCACCTTAAAATTGGCGATCTTCTGATAAACTCAATTCTGGCATTTCATTGGGTACGGAAACTTTTTTGATGTCAATTAACCTGTTTTTTGCTCCTAAAAATAATCTGAAATTTACTGATTCAATTAGAACATTGTTATTTCGATCGATCGATATTTTTGTTATTAAAAACAAGATAATAAATTCTGTTTTTTGTTCGCTTTTTTATAGCAATAAATTTAATTTAAAATTTTAAAAATATTGTTTTTAAACTATTGGCAATTTAAGCGATCGATTTTTTTTTGCCAAATAGCTAAGGAAGCGCTTAATACAAAAGCGCTTCCCATAAATTTCAGTAGAAGAAAATAATACCAAAGCTAAATACTTCGAACATATTATTTCTCAACTGTCCACCAAGCCAATCCGAATGGTTGTTCTGGTTCGTTAACTTGTCGATCGTAGACAACGCGAATTTTATAATTTCCCGTGGTAGGAACTTTACAAAAAATATGCTCGACGCTATCGACATCGCTATTAGAAGCACATACATATTTTTCTGTATTTGTTTCCTCGGCTGACATCAAATAAAGGTCGAGATTATTTAAACCGCGATCGCGAAAACTTTCATTTTCATCAAATTTAAGATTTTTGTTGCGATCGTCCAACTCTACCAGGCGATCCCAAGCCAAGGTAATGGCGACATAACTACTCTCTTTTAAAGATCGATCGATCGCGTAATCGCGCAGAGAATTAGAATTTACAGTTCGATAATCCCAACCTTTATTCGGTACGCTAGTTTCCGAACTCCATTGTCCTGGATTAAATTGTTCGTAAGCGCGCAAAGTATTCAGATGACCGGTTCCCATTTGGATATCGAGAGGAATTTTTGAGTTAGAAAAGGCATCAGATTCAAACCAGGTAAGATTATTTTTGTTTAACATAGTGCGAGCCATTCCCAAAAGCAAACCGTCGCCATCGTCTTCAATTTTATCGGCTGAATTAAGCAAAACCGCTTTCATAACTTCGTGGTGTCTAGCATCGGTCGTCCAATGAGTTGGAGTTTGAGGTGACGATTCTTTAGTTACTCCAAGAATTTGGCGATCGCCAAACTCTTGGAGTAAAGCTACCGATGCCGTGACCTGTGGTGCAGCAAAACTAGTTCCGCTAGTACGTTCAAGCATTCCTTCTAAATTGTAAGTAGGAATTTTGTGACCTGGGGCGACAATTCCGACTGCGCGTCGAACGCCATTGTTAATTTCGCGTTGGATCGTACTTTTGCCAACTCCCTCTGGTAAGGCACTAAGATTGGCAAAGTCTACTTTAGTAAATTTATCATTTCTTTTGGTGCTGTAAGCGGTCACAAGCCCGTTAAAATTGTCAGTAGGGATGGGAATGCCTCCGCTACCCTGATTGCCCGCCACGACGTAAATAACGTCATGTACTCTTGCCGACCAATCAATGCATTGAGTTAACAAAGCATTGCCGTCGAGTTTGGCATTTTCTCTGGGATCGCGATCGAGCGATTCACCAAAACTAATATTAATCGCGCGAATGTCATCGCTATTTTGTGCGGCGATGTGTTGGGTGGCAAGGCATTCTAGAGGTTGTCCATTCTTTCTCAGCGCGCCAATTGCAGAAGAATAGAGTTTGGCTTTGGGTGCTACACCAGGAAGACGTTTGTCATGACTGACCATAATCGTAGCTACCATAGTCGCGTGATTGTCTACATTATTGTTAGAAATGGCGCGATCGTTTCGATAAAAAATTCCCTGAAGGTCAATATTATAATTTTTGGCTGCTGCTTTATCAAAACCAAATTTGCCAGGTCTGCCTATTTCTACTTGACCGATACTAATTTTGCGACCGAGTAAATCGTAGGGAGATTTATGTAATGAAAGAACATTGATTCCCGTTTCTGATAGATGTGTGCTAACTTTGTCAGCTACATAGTTACTTACCGCCCAACTTGGGGTTACACAAACTGAAATAAATAAACCTAAAACAAACCAAAGTAAAATTTTCTTCATTTTTTTCGGAAATTGGTTCGGTTTTCCTCTCTCGATCGGGTCGATTGCCGTACTCAATCGGAAAAATACTTGCACAAATCGTCTTTAATGCGTTATATATCTATATGACTGACAATTTGTCAATTCCAGCCCCAAACACCGACGAACTTTCGAAGCTGAGAAGGGCATCTTAACAGAGCATTTGTAAAATTCATTATCGAACTTAAAAGCAAATTGAGTGTATGACCAATCAAGTCGCTCACCCAATGGTGAAATTGCAGCGCAAAGTGTCTTCACTTGTAGAGTCAAGAGTACTTAAACCAGAAGATAGCATCGGCAAAATTTCGATGCTCTATGGTAGCGAGTGGACACACTGGAAAAAAGAATTACTGGATTTTGGTTTTACCATGCAAGATCCAGTTGGAGAATTATTGATGGTTGAAGCATGGGATGAAGATTGAGGTTGTTTGAGTGTTTTTTGCTCTATAGCGCTCGCCAACAACACTCAACAAATAACCTACTTTAAAAACACTCTGCCAAAGCCTTAGACAATTCTTGTGCCGATTGAAAACGATCGCGCACATTTGGTTCGCATGCTTTGGCAATAACTTTCTTCAACTGCGGCGTAATCTCTGGTACGCTATCGAGGTCAAATTCGTATCTATTTTCTTTGTACACGTAATATTGCATCGGTGCTTTGCCAGAGATCAGAAAAATTAAAGTTGCCCCGATCGCATAAAGATCGGATTGCGGACAGGGTTTACCTCGATATTGTTCTGGTGCGGTGTAACCTTCAACTCCTATGCGCGTGTCGAGAGAAGTCCCCACTTCTTTAACCGCCCCAAAATCCAGCAGCATCAAACGACCATCTAGAAAACGCATCATCAAATTTGCAGGTTTGACATCTCGATGAATCAAAGGAGGATTTAAAGAATGCAAATAATCGAGAACTTCGCTAACTTGAATCATCATTTCGATCGCTCGATCGACTGCAAACGGCCCTTTGAGATATACCATTTGTTCTAAATTTTGACCGTGAATTAATTCCATTACCAAATATTTTTGCGAATTTTCGACAAAAAAATCGTAATATTTGGGAATACCTGGATGATTTAGCGTTTTTAAAACCCGAGCTTCTCGTTCGAACAATTCTCTTGCTTTAGCAACTTGTGCCATATCTGCGTTCATTTCTTTAAGAACCAAAAGCAAAGGAGTTCCTCGTTCGTTTTTGGTTTGATTCCAAACTAGATAAGTCGTCCCCATTCCGCCCCGACCGAGAGTTCGCAAGATTTGATAGCAACCGACAAACTGTTCGTGAGAAACTAAAGGCTGACCGCAGCGAACACAAAAAATATTGTTGGGATGATTCCCCGAATGGTCGCAACTACCAGGCTTGCTAACATAGATCGAACCGCTAATTTGTGTTTCGTCGTCGTTGGGAATACCAGCAAGTTGAAATTTGAGGAGAGGGCCATTTTGAGCTAACTGAATTAAATCGTTGTCCTTGATTAAAGTCTCAGTTGTTAATATTCCGTTGAGAAAAGTACCGTTAGTTCCTTTACTAATTAAATGCCATTGTCCGTTAGTTTCATGTAGTTCGAGATGGTATCGAGAAACCTGAAAAAACTCTTCAATTTTAATGTTGTTGTCTGGAGAACGACCGATTCGAATTAGGTCGGAGTTCTCAAAATTCCATTTTTGGAGTGCTTGATAAGTGTTAGCATCAAGTAAAGTAATAATAACCATCTTGAACTTAGTATTCAGCAATTTAATGCTTGGCAATAGAATTTTCTAATTTTACGATTCTGCGGTAGGTCGCAGATTTATTCTCACTATTACTCCAGTGATGTTATCGTGACCGTTGTAGTTATCGGCAAATTCAATTGATTTCGCCAATCCTTGCTCTAAGTTAGCATTTACATCGAGCAGAGGAGTAAAATACGACTCCCAATATTTTTCAACAAAATCGTTGTCAGAAAGACCGTCAGAACACAACAGTAGTAAAGTATCTTCGGCGATTTCAAAAAACTTAATGTCTGGTTTGATAAAATTATCGTTGCGTGGGCCTAATGCTTGAGTTAATTGATAAGCATCGGGGCGGGCGTAAGCTATTTCTGGTTCGACACCTCTAAGTATTTCTCTTTGACCGACTTCGTGGTCTGTGGTCAATTTTTCTAGCCCTGTTTCGTGAGTAATGCGGTAAATACGACTGTCGCCAACATGAGCGATCGCAAATTGATTGTCTTGTACTAAAAGTAGTACCATGGTCGTACCCATTCTACCATTACCGGATCTAGCATTATCGAGATTGACTTTATAAAGAGTCTGGTTTGCTAGTAAAATACCTTCAGCGATCGTTTGTTCGTTTGGTAAGCTGTTTGGCTGCCAATGGGTATGAAAATAATCTTGTAGAGTATTCACTGCCATTGCACTTGCCACTTCGCCGGCTTCGTGACCGCCCATGCCATCGCAGACTACATACAAACCGCGAACGTGTAAAGTTTTACCGAGTCCATTTTCTTGCTTGTTTATCTCCGATTCAATGCCAAAGCAGTCTTCGTTATGGTCGCGCCCAGAACCGATCTCACTACGACCAGCATCGTTAAAATGAGCCAAACCTGAAGGTAAGACGATGGTTGGTTCTTCGATCGCATCATCTCGATCTTCAAACTCGATCCACTCCTGAAGAACTTCTTCGCTAGATAATTCAGTTGGCAAGTCGATATTTGGCAATGGTGGCGCGGACTCGCTTTTTGCCAATGAGGTGGCATCGTCGTCCATGGGATCGCTCTTGGTTGAATCGGGTTCGGATTCAGTTGGCGCACCTGCAAATAAATTTTCTAGTTGCGAACGAAGATCTTTAACCATTTCAATTTCTCCATCAATTATTTTAAGCAAAAGTCGATCGATTTGTTCGTGTTTGTCTGGCTTGCGATTTGGCATTAATTGTTGCCATACCGATACTAAGTCTTTAAGAGTGTATTTTCGATCGCACGGATCTAAATAGAGTTTTTGTAAGGAGAAACAGCGATCTTCATCTACTAGTAGATTATCGGACAGTAACAAACTTTGAGCGCAACCGATCGCGACTAAAGGTTCCCATAACTTTGCCATTTCTGCCAACAACCAAGCAAGCGCGAGTGAAGATATTTCGTCGTTTTGCCAATGTTCGGCAAGAGTTTGCCAGTTGGATCGATCGTCTAGAAGAACGATGCCTCGATCCCCCTGTTGCCAAGCATCGTATACGCTGGGTACTGCGGGAGTAAATTGTTGCAAGCTCAAGTAAGGAAGGGCAAAAGTTGGCACACCTAAAAGATTCCACCAGCGTTGATTGTCGCAAAGATAGTCTTTATTAAAATTGCGAGCGAGATTACTAAACAATTCTGGTTTTTGCTGTCTGATTGTTGCTAGAGACAGTTGTTGTAGTGGCTGGCGATCGAGTACTTGACCTTGAAAAAAGAAAAACGAATCTTGAGAATTAAAAGCTTTAGTAATTCCTTTATTTTCTTTTGACTTTATTTGATATCGTCGTTCTGAATCTAAAAATTCTCCCAGTTCGGGAATATTATCGGATTGTTTAAACAAGATTTCTGTTTTTTCTTCGTATCTATTTAAGTCTTCGATCGACAAAGAAAAATTAGCATAACTAATACCTTTAGAACCACTTATAGGCAACTCTTGAAGGCGATCGCTGTCTGTTTCTACTTTAACTTTTTCGGTGACGATCGCCCACAAAATAGTCCCAACGGTTGCGCCACAATTGTGACAGGTTTCCTCTCCAAAAGCAACGCTCGCACCACAACGCTCGCAATTCTTATGAGTTAAAGAAGCTCCGCATCCTTGACAAAAATTGTTATTTTCTGGATTTTCTAAATGACAGTTGGGACAGGCGACCATACTAGAACTTCCTTAATTACTAGATTAGAATTAATCGATCACAAAATTTTGAATTCACGAGCAAATATGTTTAATAAATTTTTATTTTTTAACTAGATTGCCATATTTGGAAATTGTGGTTTTCTAGCCAAAACTCGATCGAGACTAAATAAATTTTACTCACAGTGGGTGCGATCGGATGGTGATGGGGTGTTACATCAGCGATTGTAGCCGATAATTTTGAAGTTACAATTCCCTATTTACACTAATTTGAGATCGGGCGTTTAAAGGGAAAACTGCCAGCTAGCGACTTCGAATGTATTCGTTTTATCAAAACCTACTTGTTTGTTAAGACCAGTAAAACAATTATTTAACAATCTTTTTAGAGAAAATGTATCAATTCATTTAATCTGTGGTTCTTCGATCGGTAATCTTGGCGAAGGTAACTTTTAAAACAAAAAAAAATTGTTTTATTTAAACTTAAAGACAACTCTTGTAGCGTGCAAACACAGTCTCTAAGTAAGTCGTAAGTCGCAGTTCCCTTTTAAGAGTCCCCTACCTCAAAAGGGTTTATTGAAATTATTTGGTGTATTTACATACTTTAGAGCTTAACCAAACAAGCTTGTTGGCTTATAATTGTATACATTTCTGTACTTTTCCCTAGGTTTTTTCTGCGTAGCTAAACTAATTTAATTAATACCAATCTCTACTATTTACTAATTCTATGATGATAAACACTATTTTGAATCTTTTTAATCTTGCTTGGTTGCCAGTAGACTATTTAGGTTCGTTTTTCCCACCAATTTCGCCAGATAGCATTTTTTCGACGCAAGGAATCATGGTTATGCTACTGGCGGCTTATGCTGGCGCGATGTGGATGTTTCTCTCAAGTGCGCCCAAAGTACACACCATCATGGTATCCGATTTAAAAGTAGCCCAGCAGTTTTATGAAGGATTGTTGGAACTTTCCGCCGCCGAAATTCCCCTTCACTATTACTACAATTACGAACAAAGTATTGGTGCGCCTGGATTCGATCCAATGTCATTTTCTGCTAGTCCCGGTTTAGCTGGCGGTCGAGGTTTGGGAAATTCTCCAGAAGGTTTGTGGTATCAATTGAAAAAAAACACCCAACTACACGTTATTTCTGGGGCTAGTTTTGGTCATAAAGAACGCCAGCGTCACGTTTGTTTCGATCGCGATTGTTTGGAACAAGTTCTTTTGCGGGTACAATCGCGAAGATTGAGATACAAAGTCCGTCGCGAAAAACCCCTTAATTTTCTAGTCAAAGATCTTGAAGAAAGAACCATCGAACTAGCAGAAGTTGCTAATTAACTCGATCGCCGAAACTTGCCATTAAAAATTTGCGTCTAAATTTTTAATCGATCGCCTGCCTCTTTTATTCTATTTCTGGATTTTCTGATGTTCGGAAAAATTCTCAAGCAACTTTCAATTAGCTTTTGGTACAGGCGAAGACGCTGGCTGTATGCCCTCTTATCAATTGTCTTCGCTACTAGTATATCTTTAACTAACCTCAAACCTGGTTATGGTGCTTCCTGGATCGATTTAATCATGCAAGGAGCGCAGATAATTCAACTGTCTAGTATCTCCGAACAGCAAGAACTAGAGTTGGGCAAACAAATTAACCAACAGCTTACTGGTTCGGGTAAAGTAAACATCTATCGCAACAGCCAACTTAACAGTTACGTCAACCAAATCGGACAACGTTTGGCTAAGAATAGCAAGCGCCCCAATCTTCCCTATACATTTCAAATCGTTAACGATCCTAACATTAATGCGTTTGCGACTATGGGAGGATTTGTTTACCTCCACACTGGTTTGATTGCCAAAGCGGACAATGAAGCACAACTTGCTAGCGTACTAGCTCACGAAATTGGGCATATAGGTGGCAAACACGCCCTCAATCAAATGCGAGATACGGCGATCGCCCAAGGTGTATTGAGTGCTGCTGGATTAGATCGCGAAGCAGCAGTACAAATTGGTGTAGACTTGGCTTTGAGCAAACCCAACAGTCGTGACGACGAATTTCAAGCCGATAGTTTTGGCTTGGAAACTATGCAAAAAAGCGGCTACGCGACGATCGGAACGCTTGAATTTATGAAAAAATTACTTCAAGCAAAAAATGGTCTGCCTAGTTTTTTGAGTACCCATCCAGCTACCTCAGATCGCATTGCTGCCTTACAAAAATCGATCGATCCACAAACTGCTAGCTCTGGCGATGGTTTGGATAATAATGCCTATCGTCGGAATGTGGCTTCTGTGAGGTAGGGAGTAATGAGTAATGAGTAATGAGTAATGAGTAATGAGTAATGAGTAATGAGTAATGAGTAATGAGTAATGAGTAATGAGTAATGAGCCATGTAAAGAGTCTTGGCAAAATTTGCTGATAAAATACCGAGCGATCGCTGTAATTCGAGCCGATCGAAAAGATTTGGCGATCGCCACGGCAAAGGCAGTTGCCAACGGAGGTATGAAATTAATTGAAATTACTTGGAATAGCGATCGCCCTGCGGAATCGATCGAGCAAATTCGTTTGCAATTACCAGATTGTATCGTTGGCGCGGGTACGATTTTAAATGCCAGTCAATTAGCAGAGGCGATCGCTGCTGGCGCTCAATTTATTTTTTCTCCCCATACCGATTTACAATTATTGGCAACGGCAATTTCTAAATATCAAGTTCCCTATATTCCAGGCGCGCTGACACCAACCGAAATAGTTACCGCATGGCAAGCAGGGGCTAGTTGCGTTAAAGTTTACCCGATCGAAACAATGGGGGGAGCGAGTTATCTTAAAAATTTGCAAGGCCCTTTAGGACATATTCCCCTCATTCCTACTGGTGGCGTAACTATTGACAATGCCAAACAAATGCTTGAAGCAGGCGCGATCGCTGTCGGTTTGTCGAGTCATTTAATTTCTCCATCGTTAGTAGCAAATGAAGATTGGGATGCGATCGCCAAGCGAGTAAAAAATTTGTTAGCTCGACTAAATTTAAATTGACGCGTAACAAAGAATACAAAGCGATCGCTCGACTAATTTTATTTTTATCTAAGCAAAGCCCAACTTTTGCAAGTTAAAAATTTTTTTCATCATAAAAATTTTCGATCCGCTCGATCGCTACTTCGTTTTAATATGTCTCAAATTAGTCGTCGTCAATTCATTCGATACAGCAGTCTTGCTACTGCAACCAGTATCGTTGCTGCTTGTAGTAGCAATAATCCTCAAACTACCTCAGATAGTTCTTCATCGGCAAAACTAGATAAAATAACCTATGGTACTAATTGGTACGCTCAAGCCGAACATGGTGGATTTTATCAAGCTGTCGCTACGGGTATTTACAAAAAAGCTGGCTTGGATGTCACCATTAAAATGGGAGGGCCTCAAGTTAACGGCACTCAATTGTTGATGGGAAATGCGATCGACTTTTTTATGGGAACTGGATCTGATGCAATTAAAGCCGTTGAAGAAGGTATTCCTAAAGTTACTGTCGCTGCCATTTTCCAAAAAGATCCGCAAATTTTAATCGCACATCCCAATGTTGGTATTAAATCTCTCGAAGATTTGAAAGGAAAACCCATCTATGTCGCCGCGTTGGCAAACACTACTTTTTGGCCTTTTCTCAAGCAAAAATATGGTTTTTCTGACGAACAAAAACGCCCTTATAACTTTAATATCGCTCCTTTTCTTGCCGACAAAAATGTCGCGCAACAAGGTTATGTTTCTTCCGAACCTTTAAAGGTACAAAAAGAAGGAGGATTCGAACCAGTTGTTTTTTTATTAGCAGATAGTGGCTATACACCCTACACAACTACGATCGAAACCCGCCGCGAATTAATAGAAAAAAATCCCGATCTAGTTAAGCGATTTGTCGATGCTTCGATTAAAGGTTGGTACAGTTATCTAGAAAATCCAGAATCAGGAAATCAATTAATCAAAAAAGATAATCCAGAAATAACTGACGAACAACTCGCTTACAGTCTCAAAAAAATGAAGGAATACGGTATTATTATTTCTGGCGATGCTGAAAAAAATGGTATCGGTACGATGAGCGATGCGCGCTGGAAATCTTTCTTTAATGAGTTTGTCAAAGCAGGAGTATTTAAACCAGAAACAGACTACAAACAAGCTTTTACCCTGCAATTTTTGAGTTAGTTTATTAGACCTCTTGCATAAATCCATCACATCTTATTTTGTCTGTATTTATCTAATTATCTGCGTTCATCTGCGTTTATCTGCGGACTCTTTTATTTCTAATTTTCGATCGAGCCGATAAATTTTTACTCGACTATTCTTTCATTTTGTCTTGAGTGTCTTTTAAACTATCTGATAAAGACATTAACTCTAAAACAAAATCAGCAGCGATAGGCGGAAATTTTTATTTTTGTTCGGTTGCAAGAGTATTCCATTTTTTTTGAGAAACCCAAGCAAAATTGGAACAACGATTTGCGATCGTAAACCAGGTATCGATCGCAAATAAATAATCAAGTGTATAAATTATCGATCGATTCCCAAAACATTGAAGGGCTAAACCCAAGGGTTTAAGACCCCCACTTTTTTAATTAATCTGTCTTGGGGGGGAGTTTCCAATCTTCCTCCAAGACCTTCCCTAGTCTAAGCGCCCCAATCCCTAGCCCCTTTGAACGATTATTCAACTTCAATACCTTTTTTTCTTAGCTCGATCGCGATCGCTTCACGAGCAATATCAGTCCAGTCGCGATCGAGATTGGCTAGTGCAGCACTCATTTTTTCAGTCATTCGAATCGAACGCTGTTTGATCAAAGGATCTTTTCCCTTTTGTCTTTCTTTGGCATATCCGCCGATATAAGGGTTAGGCATTTTTAAAATTAAAATTATTTATTACTTTATTGCAAAAAGATTGATTTTTGGTTGACTATAGTACGCGTTTCGTACTATTATATGTAAAAGCGATCGCACAGAGTGGATCGCAACACAAACAAAAATTGT
Source organism: Xenococcaceae cyanobacterium (assembly GCA_051657945.1). Classification (GTDB taxonomy): domain Bacteria; phylum Cyanobacteriota; class Cyanobacteriia; order Cyanobacteriales; family Xenococcaceae; genus CAZJTL01. The sequence goes on from JBOFLQ010000142.1 coordinate 20,757, forward strand.
TAATTAACATGATAGCATCCAAACTTTTGCCTAAGCAACTAGAAGCAGTATTTAGCTTTTTATTTAAAGGCGCAATTGTAAAAGTAATTAGAATTATCACTGAAGCAGGAAGATCGCGTGTTCCTTGGGTATATTTAATAAATCGATACGGACAAAGACGCGCCACGTTTGTTGCTGTTAAGGAATTGAATCTAAGTTTTCTAAGATATTTAGGTCAAGTCAATCAAAATTCGATCGCCTCCAAAGAGCGTTTGGCAATTTCTAATGCAATGCAAGAAATTCTTAAGGTTGGCGATACTGTCTTCAAACAAGGAAAACAAATAGGTGTCATCGTCTCAAAAGACAATGATGTTTTTGTGGATTGGGGAAATAAACAACCTCTGCCCGAATTTCCTGGTTCTTTGGAATTATTTTGAGTAATTAATAAATGAGTTTTACTCACATTTTGAAGCTTGAAGATATCGGCAAAGTTTACCAAAATGGTACGATCGCTTTGCAAGATTTGAATCTGACTATTTGCCCTGGTGAATTTGTCAGTATCGTCGGTGCTTCGGGATGTGGAAAAAGTACCGTACTAAAATTAATTGCTGGATTGGGATCTGCTAGTTCGGGTAATATTGAATGGCTCGAACCAAATTACAAAAAAGAATTAGCTTTTGTCTTTCAAGAAGCTGCTTTAATGCCTTGGGCGACTGTATTAGAAAATATTTGCCTACCCTTAAAATTATCTGGAATTTCTAAGCGTCAAATAAAAACTAGATGTGCTGACGCGATCGAAATAGTTGGTTTAACAGGATTCGAACATAACTATCCACGTCAACTTTCTGGTGGAATGAAAATGCGCGTATCGATCGCCAGAGCATTAGTAACTCAACCAAGAGTATTATTAATGGACGAGCCTTTTGGCGCTTTAGATGACATCACCCGCAGTAAGTTAAACAGCGATGTACTCTCATTGTGGCAGCAGCAACAATGGACGGTAGTATTTGTCACTCATAATATCTCTGAAGCTGTCTTTCTTTCCAATCGAGTCATCGTTATGGCTACACGTCCTGGTAGAGTGGTGGCAGAGTTAAAAATTGATGCACCCTATCCGCGATCGCCCGATTTTCGCACATCGCGATCGTGCAATGAATATTGTCGCGAAATTGCCAATCATTTACAGAAAACAACAAATGTTTGATTTCATCAATCTCGATCGCTATCAAGTAAAAGTTGGTCAAGTGAATCAGGAAATTCACCTCTTTCTACCATTTTGTTGAAGACTTTGTAGCAGCCGTTTTTGTCTCCCTCTTTACGCGGATAACCCAACCAAAGTATAAAAATTGCTTTATGTTCTGGTGTTTGTAAAGCACGAAAAAAAAGACGATAGCGATTTGGTATACCCATTTTTTTGACTCGTCCGTACTTTTTTAGCGAACCTTGCAAAGCCAATTGACTGGCAAAAGGATCTTCAGGAATTTTTTCTTTGATAGCGACCATTATCGCCGCATATAGTTTGACTGTAGGGTGTCTGCAATAATCTTGAGGAGATAAAGTTTTCTTTAATTGACGAACTTCAGCTTGTAAATCTCGACGTTGTTTACCAAACAATCGTTGAATGAAATAGATGTGCCAGCCGTTACGAATCAATTACTACTCCTTCTAGCAACTCATCATCTTCGGCTGCCATTTCCTCAGTATAAGTTTCAATTTCATCAGGGTTGCGTAAAGCATTTTCCATAACAAAATCAAGAAATAAACTTAGCATTAATTCGTCTTTTTCTTGTTCTTGCTCAATTTCTTTTGGCTGCAAGCGAACTAGTAAAGTGTCAGAATTAATCACTTGAATTTCGCCTTTTACTCCAGCAAATTGCGGATTTTCCTTGACAAAAGCACTTTCAATGCGAAAACCAGAAGAGTTACCAATTTTTGACCAGGTTGCTTTGTAATTTTTGTTTGGCATAGCGGTTGAAATAAGATGTCTTAGCCTATCTATTTTTATGTTAATACACTATGTAAGTACATTACAAGATGCTTTATTGGCAATTTTTGATTTATTGAAGTTTCAAACAATTAATTTTCTTCCCACTTCGGTAGCTAAATCCGATCGCCCTGCTTCAATTAAAGCGCGATCGCGTATCCGACAAGAATCACATAAACCACAGGGTTCGTCTTTTCCTTGGTAACACGACCAAGTTTCGGCGATCGGTACTTCCAAACTTAAAGCACGACGAACTATATCTAGTTTAGAATCTTTGACTAATGGCGCTACCAATTTGGGTGCTTTACCTTCTACGCCTACTTTTGAAGAAAGATTGGCTAATTTTTGATAAGCTTCTAAATATTCGGGACGACAATCGGGATAGCCAGAATAATCTACAGCATTAATTCCCAAATAAATTGCTTCAGCCTCCTTAGCTTCTGCCAAAGAAAGAGCGATCGCGATAAAAACTGTATTTCTACCTGGGACGTAAGTTGAGGGAATAATATTTGGTATGATTCCCTCAAGGGGGACGGCGATCGAGTTGTCAGTAAGTGCCGAACCACCCCACTGAGATAAATTAACATCTATGACATAGTGCTGGTCAATTTTTAAAGCTTTTGCTATTTTTGAGGCTGCTTGTAATTCTTTTTCGTGGCGTTGTCCGTATCGAAAAGACAGGGCGATCGCTTCATATCCATCAGCAATAGCAATAGCAGCAGTTGTTGCTGAATCCAATCCTCCCGAAAGTAATACCACTGCTTTTTTTTGAATCATCTAAGTAAATAATCGATCGTTAGCGCAAAAGTAGATCGTAACTTACAGTAGTTTTCCATGAAAAAATTATTATTTATTTGTAGCCAAAATCGCTTGCGAAGTCCGACTGCTGAAACTATTTTTTCAGAATATAAAGGGCTAGAAGTAACTTCGGCAGGACTCGATCGCGGTGCAGAAATGCCCTTATGCAGCGAAGATATTTTATGGGCAGATCTAATTTTTGTCATGGAAAAATCTCATCGTCGCAAGCTTTCTCAGAAATTTCAACCTTGGTTAAAAGGCAAGCGCGTTATTTGCTTAGATATTCCTGACGAATACAAATATATGCAACCAGCTTTAATCGAGTTACTAAAGAAAAAAGTATTGCCATTGTTGGGAGATTTTCAAATTTTTTGCTAATTTTGAGAAAAAGTAAATTAAAGTTTTGTATTTTTTCGCTTGTTAGAGGGGAATAATAGCGATTGTAGATAGCTTTTAAAGGGTTGATTTCTAATGCAGAATAAAGAATTTTGCTTCTGTGCGGTTAGTTTGGGAGCAACCTATAGAAAATTAGCTGTCGATCTCGCTCGTAATCTGGAAACAGTTGCACCAAAATCTAAATTAGTGGTAGTTACGGATAAAGCGCAAGAATTTGATGGAATTGCTAATATAATTGCTCTTCAACACAATCATACTTTTGGTTATCGTCCTTATAACGATAAAGTATTTGCGATCGAAGCTGCTTTGCAAAGGTTTCCCATTGCCGTCCAAATGGATGTAGATGCAACTTTTAATAACAATATTGAAGCTCAACTCGGTGTAAATTGGCAGCCTGGAATTACTGCTAGATTTGAGTTAATGTTGACACACACGGAAAAATTTAATCGCAACGATCTCGATCGCGTTAAAAAAATTGCCAAGAAATTGAATATTTCTCTAGAAAGCGCGCAATGGGTAGGAGAAGCATTGTTTATCGTACGGGAAGATGGCGGCAAAGAACGAGACTTTCTCAAATGTTGGAAACAATTGGCGCATTATTGGGATATTCATAAATTGGGTGCTAAAGATGGTACGCCGATCGGACTTGCTGCTGCTTCGGTAGGTTGGAAAATTTCTGATGAATATTGGCACGATTTAAATGAATGCCTCATGCATATGGATATTCACAGACAACTAAAAGATTCTGCTTCAATTCAATTGAAAAAGCAGTGGTTGTATCGATTAAAAGTTCTGCGATCGCGCCTTTATGGATTGAGAAATGTTGATTTCTTTTATGGTTAGTAAATTTTGAAGATGCCGAAAGATAAAACGATACTCTATTCCCTATTCCCTAATCCCTATTCCCTACTCCCTATTCCCTAATCCCTATTCCCTATTCCCTACTGTTTTAATGACAAACTCGCAACGAGAAGCACCCATCGATTGACAGCAGGTTTCTTTTGATGAAGTTTTTAGCGATTTGATGTGTTCGATCGCCCCGCAGAGATAACCTCTAACATAGTTACAGGTAGGTCGATCGCTGTCGGGTTTGATTTCGATTAAGCGATCGCCCGCAAAAATCCAGCAATTATCGGTTGCTTCGACAAGGTCTAAATTTCCCAAACCGATTAACCTAAAAGCTTCGAGAAAGTCGATTAGATCTTTGCCTCTGACGCGCTTGGCTAATTCTCGCCCCGCCTCAAACATAACATTTTCAGACAAATTGCCCCGTTGTTGTAAATCTCTAACAATTTCGCTCAATAAAGGACTGGTACGACCGATCGACAAACGCTGAAATTCTTCTTCAAGCAATTTTGTATCTTCTTTAAATTGAGAAAAATCTGTTTGCAAACGTTTGTATTGTGCTTGCAGTTTTTTGTGCTTGTCTGTTTCTTCTTGATAGATTTCTTTGGCGTATTCTAAATTATTTTCAGCCGCTTTACGCTTTTTAATTTCTGCTTGAAGTAACTGATTGGCGAGTTCTAAATCTGCCGTGTGTCCTTTTTCCAATCTTTTGGCAAACACTTGAAACTGTTCGTGCTGTTGAGCTTGCTGGATTGCGATCGCCACTTGAGTCGCTAAGTGTGGTAACAATTCAGCCTCGGTAGCATCCCATTCTCTTGTACCAGCGCAGTGATGGGCAATTAGCAATCCCCATAACTTATTTTCTTCTGTTTCTGTGCCACCTGGGAAAATTGGCATGACTAAATTAGCTTTTACCTGATACTTTTCTAGCAGTTCGACATGACATTGACTTATACCAGCATTGCGAACGTCGGCGATCGCCTTGACTCCACCCCTACGGTAAATATCGACCCAACATCTATTCATACAAGGATCTTGAATATTCAAGCCTAAAGTTGGCATCCAGGGTGATTGAACGGCTTCAGCAACCACATCTCCACTCCAATCGGGATTGAAACGATAAATGACAACCCTGTCAACCTCTAAAAATTTTTGTACTTCCTTAACGGTAATCTCAAAAATTTCTTCTAAATTATTGGAATTGAGAATGCGTCGGGCAATGTTCCAAACTATTTGTTCTCTACCAATCAACTTAGGATTGAGGAATTCGATAAATTTTGGATTTAAATATTTATTTTTAAGTTCGCGATCCATGATTTCCCCGCTCGTAATAATGTTGTTGCTGTAACTGTTCTTGAGATTGGTATAAATCCTCTTCCAATCCAATCGAGACTAATAGAGGATTCGATCGACATCGATCGCATTTCTGCCACAATCTAGCTACGATTTACAAATCATCTTAAGAAAATGAGCGATTAAATTGTGTTCGATCGTCTTGAGTCTTTTTATTTAGAAATTTTAAATTATTTTTTGATAAATATAAGTTTTGTAAACAGCCGTAGTGCTTAAGAATAGCAAAAAAATCGGAAAATATACTTAAAAAGTAGAGTTAACAGCCTAAAACTACTTTTAATTGTTGGGAGTGGTTCACCGACGCGATCGAAATCTCCCTAACCTTTAAAAGGAGACTTGTTAATCGAACTAATTGGGTCGATCGCAAACTAAATTTCCAGTCTCGCTCGAACAAAACGAAGTAATAATTTTATTCGAGCTTGGTCAGACAAGTTCAAGTGCAACTGGTTTTGATTTGAATGACAAAATTGTCAAATTAAGTTGGTAGATTGATTTTTGAGTGAGGCGATTTCAGATTTTGCACCTAGAATTTTATTTTATACCAATTAAAAAAAAGAATGTGACACATTAATTTAATGTAGGAGCGAATGGCAAGCGCGCCCCTACGATCGCGCCGAATCGCAAACATTTTAAAAGAAGAAGCATTAAAAAACGCTTAAGAGGTTTTAGAAATGTTAATCGAAGATGGTCAAGCTTTACCAAAACCTAACACCTATCGAACGAGCGCATTCTCTTAGCGATGAAATCAGTCAACATGACAATAACAAAACGCACGCCTTTTAATATTTTATTTCGGGCGATCGACATCTTTTTTTTTAGCTCGATCGCTCTTTTAAGTTTTAAATGCGATCTTCATTGATGCGGAAAATAGTTTAAGGCCATCTTTTGACTTCTACTGACCATCGCATCCAATTCATGTAAAATATCCACTAATGTTTTTAACCTCAGAATAGGTAGAAACGAGCGCTTTTTTTTTGTTTTCAGGTGCGATCCTCTTCGCTCGTGAAAATAGTTTGAGGCGATCGATCTTTTTTTGAGAGCGAGCTATTGAAGACAAAAGTAGATGCTTAAATTTTTGTACTATTAAATTAAAAGCTATTGTTTATATTTTTAGGTTAATTCGGTTGCAAATATGAATGATTCTAAATTATTGGAGCGTATTACTTTTAACAAAAATATTCTTGGTGGAAAACCGATCGTTCGAGATCTGCGTATATCTGTAGCAATGATTTTGGAATTGTTGGCCAAAGGAGCAACTAGCGAGGAGATTTTAGAAGATTATCCAGAATTAGAAGCAGAAGACTTACGCGCAGCAATGCTTTATGCTTACTGTCTAGTTTCTCAGGAAGAAATTGCCGATCGAATAGTTACACCATAAAAACAAATTGTGAAGTTTTTAATTGATGTTAATGCTAGCCGTATTCTAGGCGATTGGCTGAAAAATATCGGTCATGACGTTATTTTTGTTAGCGATACTAACTCTAAGATGACAGACGAGCAAATTTTAGAATGGGCAGTAAGAGAAAATCGGACTATCCTCACAACAGATAAAGATTTTGAACAACTAATTTGGCAACAAAATAAAATTCATTGCGGAATTTTACGATTAGAAAATTTACCTCGTATCGAACGAAAAGCACTCCTTGAAGATGTTCTAAAATTCCACAGTCAAGATTTAGAAAATGGAAAGATTGTCATTGCATTAAAAAATAAGTTTCGTATTCGCCAGTCTTTTTTCAAAAAAACAGAGTAATCGATCGAGCAATGGCAATCTGTATTTTTAGAGGCGATCGATATTTTTTTTGGCGATCGCTCGATCGTATTTTTCAGGTGCGATCGTCATTGATGGTGAAAATAGTTTGAGGAAACCTCAAAAGTCTTTACGAAGGATGAGGGCGATCGCTACTAAACCTATATTTTCTCTTCCCTACTTATTCCCGATTAAAAAATAGATTCTCAAGTGTGGAGTCCAGTTAGTTGACTATTCACTTTTCTCCATGCCCGATGCCCCATGCCCGATGCCCAAATCATGTCCATATCTACAAAATATAAGATTGAAAGATTAAATCCCTTTTTACCTGAAATAATCGCCGATCCTTATCCTGTATATCGTCGCTATCGAGAAAAAGATCCCGTTCATTGGGGTATTTCTTCACATTCCAAATTACCTGGTACTTGGTATCTATTTCGCTACCCTGATGTAATGCAAGTATTAGAAAGTCCTAAATTCGGACGGGAAGCTTGGCGAGTTAGAAATGATGGCGAAGGTTCGCCAGTACCCAAAGCTTACAAAGGCTTTCAGTCAATGGTAAGTAAGTGGATGGTATTTAGAGATCCACCAGATCATACGCGTTTGCGATCGCTCGTCAATAAAGTCTTTTCTCCCAAGATGGTAGAAAATATTCGTCCAGCAATTGTTAATATTGCCGATGATTTGCTCGATCGCCTTGAAGATCGAGGAGAAATGGATTTAGTTGAGGAATTTGCTTTTCCTTTTCCAGTGATGGTTATCGCCGCGATCTTAGGTGTCGAACCAGAAGATCGTCCTCTGTTTCGAGAATGGGCGTTAGCTTTGCAACATGCTAGTGCTTCTCGTCTAACACCTTCTCCCGAAGTTTATCAAAAGGCAGAAAAAGCCACTCAAGCCTTGATTGAATATTTTAATCGAGCGATCGCCGAGCGGCATAGCGAAACGGACATATCAAGCTGCCGAGGTTTCCTCGGCAGTCTTGTCCTCCCCCGTTCAGATTTAATTACTGCTTTAATTAAAGCGCGAGACGAAGGCGACAAACTAACCGACGAAGAGATACTTGCAACATGCATTCATTTATTAACGGCAGGACATGAAACTACGATTAATTTAATTAGTAAAGGAATTTTAGCTTTACTCAAAAATCCAGAAGCGATCGCCCAGTTACGTTCTCATCCAGAATTAATTTCGAATGCTGTTGAAGAGATAATTCGCTATGACAGTCCCGTCCAAATGGTAACGCGTTGGGCTTATGCAGACATCGAAATCGGTGGTAAAACAATTAAACGTGGCGATAGCGTTGGTTTAATGCTTGGTGCTGCCAACCGCGATCCCGAACGTTTCCAAGATCCAGATGCACTCAATTTTCAGCGTCAAGACTACAAACATGCTGGTTTTGGTAGTGGAATCCATTTTTGTCTTGGTTCTACCCTCGCTCGCACAGAAGCTCAAATAGCCTTTAAAATTTTGCTCGATTGCCTACTTGAATTGCGTTTGTTAGATGAAAAAGTAGAGTGGCAAAACAACATAGTATTTCACGGCCCCAAACATTTGCGTGTTGGTTTTAGAAAACAGGGAACAAAGATAACAAACATCCTAACCTCTAGCTCCTAACCCTTGTAGAGACGCGATATATCGCGTCTCTACCCTAATCCCTAATCCCTAACCCCTATGATTACTCAAAGCCTATCAAAAACCATTCTCTATGTAAAAAACATGGATGCACAGATAAATTTTTACCGCAACATATTGGAATTACAAATTAAATATCCAGTCGGTTTAAAAAGTTACAGTAACGAAATCTGGGTAGAATTTGCCACGGGTGAATGCACTTTAGCATTGCATTTAGATAGTAACAAACAACTCGGTCAAGATCGACCCAAACTAGTATTTAGCGTCAAAGATATAGAAACTGCTCGTCAACAACTGCTCGATCGCGGCGTAAACATAGGCGATATTAATTCTCGCTTCAACGGTGTCAAAGTCGCCGACGGCTTCGATCCAGAAGGAAATCCTTTTTCAATTTATGGCGAAGCGATAGCTTAAGACATTCACAGACAAACTACAAACTAATCTAAACATTATGATGGGAAACGAGCTAACACACTCAGGAAAAAAGACTTGCCCCCATTTGGGACAAGAGTTTCAACCCTTCGTCAAGCCCCAACTCGACGATCCCTATTCATTCTATAAGCTTGCCAGAAACCAAGAACCAATCTTTTTCAGCCCTTTATTTAATACTTACGTTCTCACTCGTTACGATGACATTTTAGCCGTACTCAAAGATCCAGCTAGGTTTTCTTCAGCGAGTAGTATTCAGTCGATTACCGACTATACGCCAGAAACAGTTGAAGTATTACGTCAAGGTTTTCCCTTTGTTTCTTTGATTAACAGCGATGGCGAACAACACAAACGTTTGCGCGCTCCTTTTGTGAGAATGTTTGCACCAGAGAAACTGGCAACTATTGAAGATATGATTCGCGCGATCGCCAATAGGTTAGTAGATGCTTTTATCCAAAATGGCAATGTAGAAATCCTATCGCAATTTGCTTATCCCCTGACGCTCGAAGTCATCCTGACTATGTACGGTATTCCTTTAGAGAGTATGACAGAAGTCAAGCAGTGCGGTAGTGACATGACAGCATTGTTCTCGACACAGTTAACACCAGAACGTCAAGTTGAATGCGCTCGTAGTTTTATTTCTTTACAGAATTTCATTGCAGGTTTAATCGAGGAACGAAGTAAAGAACCACGTCAAGACTTTGTCAGCGAAGTACTCAACTCGGACTTAAATATGGGTGAGTCGGTATTGCTTTTATGCGAGATGATTTTGGCAGGGCATAAAACTACTGCCAATTTAATCGGCAATGCTTTAAAAATTCTGCTGCAACATCCTCAGTATTGGCAAACTCTCTGTCAAGATCGATCGCTAGTTTCTGCGGTATTAGAAGAAGTACTTAGATACGATAGTCCCGCTTTAGCAATGGTTCGTCTTACTACTGAAGAAGTGTCCGTTGCAGGGATGACGCTACCAAAAGATACTCGCGTTATGTTGCTGTATGGTTCTGCCAATCACGATGAAGCCAAATACAAAGATGGCGATCGCTTTGAATTAGAACGTTTTCAACACAAAGTTCCCGGTCATCTGGCATTTAGTTATGGAATGCATCACTGTCTCGGTTCTAATCTAGCTCGTCGTGAAGGAAGAATTGCTCTAGAAGTACTATCTCAAAGATTACCAAATTTAAAACTTCGTCTCAACCAAGATTTAACCCATATTCCAACCATGTTGAATCGTGGCTATACACAGTTGTATTTGGCATGGGAGAAACAGATGACAAATCCTATGTAGGGGAGAATTTCCATTCGCCCCTACACAAATTGCAATTGTAAAACCTCAATCACATTGACATAAAAACCATGAATTTCCAACCAACTTGTCCCCATCTAGGAGAAAAATACCAACCCTTTATCAATCCACAACTCGAAGATCCCTATTCTTTTTATCAGCGCGCTAGAAATGAAGAACCAATCTTTTACAGTCCACTACTTAAAGGATACGTTCTCACTCGTTACGACCACATCTTAAGCGTACTAAAAGATCCAGCCAGATTTTCTTCAGCAGATACCCTCGCCCCGATCGCTCAATTTCCTCCAGAAGTCTTAGAAGTCCTCAGACAGGGTTTTCCTCCCACTCGCGATTTGGTTGAGAGCGATGGTGAAAATCACAAGCGTTTACGCACGCCTTTGATGAAGGTATTTGCACCCGAAAAACTCGAAGCGATCGAACCAGTAATTTACGCGATCGCCAATAGATTGGTAGATTCCTTTATCGAGGATGGAAAAGCCGAAATCGTCTCTCAATTTGCTTATCCCTTGCCTCTAGAAGCGATTCTGACAATGTATGGAATCTCTTTAGAGAGAACGGCAGATCTTAAAAAGTGGTGTTATGACATGAATGCGTTAATTTCGTCGCCACTCAAATTAGACAAACAAGTAGAATGCGCTCTTAGTTTTGTGGCAATGCAGCATTATCTAGCAGGTTTGATTGAAGATAGAAGGCGATCGCCCCAAAACGATTTAATTAGCAGTATTTTAAACTCTGACTTAAGCATGCCAGAGTTGGTAAGAGTCTTGTGCGGCTTGATTCAAGCTGGACATAAAACTAGTTCTCATTTAATTGGTAATGCTTTAAAACATTTGCTAGAAAATCGCCAGTTGTGGCAAGTTATCTGTGACGATAGCTTCGCCTGCGTGAAGCGCAATCGATCTCTAATTGCAAATGTTCTAGAAGAGGTACTCAGATACGATGCGCCGATTCCAGGTATCAGCCGCACCACTACCCAAGAAGTAGAACTAGCTGGAGTGAAGTTAGATCGGGGTACTCGCATTTTTTTAATGTATGGTTCTGCTAACCGCGATGAAGCCCAATACAATAGGGCCGATCGCTTTGAAATCGAACGTTTCCAACAGACAACCCCTAACCATCTTGCCTTCGGTCATGGTATCCATCATTGCATCGGTTCTAGTTTAGCTCGTCGCGAAGGAAGAATTGCTCTAGAAGTATTATCTCAAAGATTACCGAATCTCAAACTTTGCCCCAACCAGGAATTCACTCACATTCCTACTATGTTTTTCCGTGGTTATACCAGTCTCTACGTTGAATGGGGAAATTAAGGCTTTAGCTATTGCTTGCATTTTTATGCGCTAGCCATTGACACGAAGCGATCGCGATCGCTTCAAAATTTACATCACAAACTATCCAAACAAAAGGAGAAAAAACAATGAACATGCCTACTTTAAGCATTGGTGCTACCGGTACTGGTGTAGAACGATTACAACAAGACTTGTCCGCACGAGGATATCAACTCGCCGTTAATGGTGTATTTGATGAATCGACCGAAAACGCAGTCAAATCATTTCAAAAAGATAACAACTTAACTGTAGATGGTGTGGTTGGCGCTCAAACAGGACAAAAATTAGGCGGTCGTCCCTAATAAATAAGGGCGCTTGGGTTCGGGAGTAATGAGTAATGAGTGATGAGTAATGAGTAAACAGCCACGCTTCAATTAGCGATGAACCATGAACTATGAACTATGAGCAATATGTTATTTCTGAATCGATATCAATGGCAAGTATTATTAGCTGCATGGTTGGGATGGGGTTTAGATTTGTTCGATATCGCGTTATTTAACTATATCGCCCCCAATTGCATATCTAATCTTCTAGGTTTACCCATTGGTTCGCCAGAGGCTAACGCAGCAATTCTTGAGTGGAATAATTTTTTTACTGTTGTCATTCCCATCGCTTGGGCGGTTGGTGGGCTATTATTCGCTCGATTAGCCGATCGCATCGGACATAGTAAGATCGCGATCGCCACCATAGTTGTTTATGCTTTCGGTACGATTGGCTGTGCTTTTGCTCCCAATATTTCTTGTTTGATGTTGTGGCGCATTGTTGCTAATTTGGGGATCGGCGGCGAATGGGCTGTTGGTGCATCGTTAATAACAGAAGCAATCCCAAAAAGAGCGCGTCTCAAAGCAAACGCAATATTATTTACTGCTGCGCCGATTAGTTTGTTATTGGCTCACTGCATTAACGATCGAATATCTGAGGGAATAATTCCTCAAAGTCCTCAATTATCATGGCGTTTCGCCTTTATTGGCGGACTGATTTTAGCAGAATGTGCATTTTTAGCACGAATATTCATTCAAGAGGGCGATTGCAGACAAAAGATAACATTTAAGCAGTCTTCACCCAAATTTAGCGAACTTTTTAACCGTCAGAATTTTACTGGGACGATCGCTAGTTTGGTTATTTCGTCGATCGCTTTATTTGCTAATTGGAGTATTTATATTTTTGTTCCTATCGTTACTACAAATTTAGCTAACATTGCAGCTAACGATCGAGGTTTAGACGATCGGACTACTCTTACACTTGCCCAACATTGGCAAACTGTTGCCATTTACAGTTTAGCTTGGGGTAGTTTAATCGGCGCACTATCGCTGGTGTTTACTGTCAAACAACTAGGACGTAAAAACACATTTACCCTTTACCTGTTTGTTTGTGCCGTATCTACGATCGTTACGTTTGGGTTGCCCTTACCGCCATCAATTCGTTTACATACTTATTTCGCGATCGGTATAGGTGTAAATGGAGTTTTAGGAAGTTTAGCTTTTTATTTACCAGAACTTTTTTCGATGAGGCTTCGCGCTACTGCTTGTGGTTTTTGTTACAACCTAGGACGGGTTGTAGGCGCGATCTGCTCTTTTTTACTACTCGCGATCGCCAGCGATCGAACAAATTTTTTAGAAACGGTTTTACCAAACTTTTTTTCGATCGCCGCTATTGCTCTGTCCATCTTAGTTTTTTTGCCTTGGGTAGTACAAATTAAGGGGCTAGGAGTAATGAGTAATGAGTAACTCGTCATTGAGTAAACAGCCACGCTTCAATTAGCAATGAACTATGAACTATGAACCATGAACAAACAACAAAGCATCTACCAAGACAAGAACTTTTACATTATCAATTTGATAACGGTAATGGCAATTCTTGGGGGTACTATTCACAATCCGTCGCTACCAACTATCGAAAAATTTTTTAAAGTTACAGCAGAACAAGCATCATGGGTATCGACAATTTTTCAGTTTCCTGGTGCAATTGTTACACCAATTTTTGGCATCTTAGCTGACAGTTTTGGTAGAAAACAAATTTTAATTCCCTCTTTACTTGCATTTGCTTTTGGTGGCGCATTTAGTAGTTTTGCTCCTAATTTTCAAAGTCTGTTGCAGTGGCGATTGTTTCAAGGTATTGGTACTGCTAGTCTAGAGTCTTTACAAATGACCATCATTGGCGACCTTTATCGAGGTAGACAAATGAATGAGGTGATGGCATTTAATGCCAGTTTAATCGGAATGAGTTCGGCGCTTTTTCCTCTCATAGGTGGGGTATTAGCTATCTTTAGCTGGCGCTATCCTTTTATCTTTTCATTGTTGGCGATACCTGTAGCTTTTCTTGTTTTAAATAAACTTAGGTTACCTAAACATAAAGATAAAACTGAAAAATTTCAACTCAAATCCTATCTCAAAAATACTTGGTCTAGCATTAACAATCGTCGGGTACTCGGTTTGTTGTTTGCGATGATGTCTTTGTTTGCCATGCAAACGGGAACTTGTTTGACTTATATCCCTTTTATAGCTGCTAATCGTCTCGGTGCTTCTGAAGCAATAACGGGAATTGTTCTGACTTTTATGTCTGTGTCACTAGCAATAGTTGCGTCTCAATTAGGACGTTTGACGCGCCATCTTTCAGAAATTAAGCTAATTAAATTATCTTTCCTACTCTTTGCCGTTGCCTTATTAACTATTCCCCTCGTTCCTAATATTTGGCTGCTGTTCGTCCCAATTTTCTTAATTGGTGCGGCTCAAGGATTGGCTTTTCCCTGTACTCAAGCCTTGTTGGCAGGGCTTTCCGTCCAAGAATCGAGAGCGGGTTTTATGGCAGTCAATTCTACCTTACAATCGTGGGGACAAACACTAGGGCCATTTTTAGGAAGTCTTGCTGTTAAGTTTTGGGGATTGCAAGCAGTCTTTTATGCCAGTGCCGTTTTTGCTTTAATTTCTTTTAGTATTTTTAATTATTTACAAACTACTAAAGTTCTTAAGTTTAACGCTCAAACTGTCGTACAGAGTTCTCCAGTAAATTCGCGATCGACGGCTTCTACTTTTTATTCGGCATCGCCAACAACCTTACAACAGTCTGTAGCTAAATTAGTTAACGTTCAAACCAAACAAGTCTTTGAATTGCCCGAAAACTTTTCTGTAATTAGGATCGGCAAACTCAGCAATAGTGAGCGTCCTTATTTAAATATATCCGAGTTGCCCAATTCTCAATATATCTCGCGCAATCATGCCGAAATTCGTTTTGATGGAAAAGATTATTACATTCAAGATTTAGGCAGTTCTAATGGTACTTATATTTATAGATATCCGATGTTACCTGGAGTTTGGTACAAGTTAAAATCTGGGCTACCGATCGCCCTGGGCAAACGAGAATTAGTGTCATTCGTGTTTGAGATTTCTTAAATTTAACAATGTTCAAATACCTTCAACTGATAATTGCTGCTAGATTGTTCTTGATGCAATTCTCAATGTAGATAGGGTTTTGTGCTTCCGATCGAGTCTAAACTCGATCGAAAACTAACGACAGATAACCTTCTTTATCTATCGAAATTTAAAATCGCGATGAACATTGCAAACTTCCCTTGGTTGACAACAATAATTTTGTTTCCTATCCTGGCTTCTTTTGCCATTCCTCTGATTCCTGATAAGGATGGGAAAACAGTCCGTTGGTATGCCCTAACAATTGGGCTGATCGATTTTGCTATTATCATTTACGCTTTCTGTACTGGTTATGATTTGGGCAATCCCGACTTGCAACTAGTAGAAAGCTATACCTGGATACCAGAATTAGACCTGAAATGGTCGTTGGGTGCAGATGGTTTATCGATGCCCCTAATTATTCTGACTGGGTTTATTACCACTCTTGCTATTATGGCAGCGTGGCCAGTAACTCTCAAGCCCAAGTTTTTCTATTTCCTCATGCTGTTAATGTACGGCGGTCAAATCGCTGTATTTGCCGTACAGGACATGCTGCTGTTCTTCTTGGTTTGGGAATTAGAATTAGTCCCCGTCTACTTAATTTTATCGATTTGGGGCGGCAAAAAACGTCTCTATGCGGCAACTAAGTTTATTCTTTATACCGCAGGCGGTTCGCTGTTTATTTTGATTGCCGCTTTAACTATGGCATTCTACGGCGATACAGTTACTTTTGACATGCGGGCGATCGCGGCTAAAGATTATGCCTTCAACTTGCAATTGTTTCTTTATGCAGGTTTCTTAATTGCTTACGGGGTAAAATTACCTATCTTCCCCTTACATACCTGGCTTCCAGATGCCCACGGCGAAGCAACTGCGCCCGCGCACATGTTACTGGCTGGAATTCTTCTAAAAATGGGCGGATATGCTCTTTTACGCATGAATGTAGGGATGCTTCCCGATGCCCATGCCTATTTTGCCCCCGTGTTAGTGATTTTAGGCGTAGTCAACATTATCTATGCTGCTTTAACTTCGTTTGCCCAACGTAATTTAAAACGAAAGATTGCCTATTCTTCGATTTCGCACATGGGATTTGTGCTGATTGGGATCGCTTCTTTTACTAATTTGGGACTTAGCGGCGCAATGCTGCAAATGATTTCCCATGGTTTGATCGGTGCTAGTCTCTTCTTTATGGTGGGGGCTACTTACGATCGCACTCATACTTTAATGCTCGACGAAATGGGTGGTGTCGGGCAAAAGATGAAGAAAATCTTTGCCATGTGGACTACTTGTTCTCTGGCTTCGCTAGCACTGCCGGGAATGAGCGGATTTGTGGCAGAGTTAATGATTTTTGTCGGTTTTGCTACCAGTGATGCTTATAATTCAACCTTTAAGGTAATTATGGTGTTTTTGGCAGCAGTTGGGGTAATTCTAACTCCAATCTACCTGCTTTCGATGTTGCGAGAAATGCTGTATGGCCCTGAAAATGATGAATTGGTAGAACATACCAAGCTTATTGATGCAGAGCCTAGAGAGGTATTTATCATTGCTTGTTTGTTAGTACCTATTATTGGGATCGGTTTGTATCCCAAAATAGTTACTCAAGTCTATGATTCGACTACTAACCATCTCACAACGATGATTCGCGAATCTGTACCGAGTTTGGTTCGACAAGCATCAAAAGTAAAAACAGATTCAACAATGCTTTCTGTAAGCGCACCTGCTATTGCACCCGATCTTAAAAAATAGCAGTAAAAAATATCATAGAGCGATCGCTTTTTTGTTTTACAAATTGGGCGATCGCTTTTTTTGTGAAATTACCAAATTTTTTCTACTGATGTTCTTCGATCGCTATTTTCACCATATTCGCACCAAAGTTTTTGGGTGTAAACCACTCGATATTTATTCTCACTAATACGTCAAAAGAAAGAGAATCCCAAGTTTTTAGCAGTACTCGATCGCCAATTTTTTTGACAATTAGACGATGAAAGATTGAATATTCTGTAAAACTTTAAGCGATCGAGGGCTAACAAATGCAATTGTGTATCTAGACTTAGGTTAACGGCGATCGCCATATAAGTATTGATTTTGTTGTGACATATCCAGGTGCTTACCTACCCGACTCTCACCTTGCGGTAGAGAGCGGGCTTCCAAGTCCTTGGCTACTCGTTTCATCGGCTCGGCAACCCGATCGCCTCGACGAGCGTTGTTTACCCTCCGCGTGATGACCCACCGCAGAGTTTTGGTTGTAGCGTGTTGTTGACAAGAAAAACTTATGCAGAAAATACTTTCTACTCCCTATTCCAACCCTTCATCGTACATGACTAGTCTTGTCTCTAGTCCAGAGGCATTCGAGTTGGACAGCAAGGCGGGAAACCCTGTAACACTAAGCCCTCTCATTAGGAGGGTGCTTGAATTATACCATGAATATTTGCTCGTCTCGTCATCCACTAAAAATTGTTAGTTTTTTTGAGTGTTTTGTTAAAAACTAACAAAAATACAAGCGCGATCGCGACTACTAATGCTGTTACCCAAATTAAAGGATTTTCCCATTGACGAACGGCGATCGCAACGTATGCCCAAACATATACCAATGTAAAAGCAGTATCTTTTCTTTGTCTGGCAACAATAGCGCCAATAACTCCACCGATAACTAACATAATCGCCGTCCATGTTTCTGGATTAATGCCTCCACCATTCCAATTGGAAATATATAGCGCAGAAGCAACGTTAACGATCGTCGCTACGGAAATCCATGCCAAATAAATACTAAATGGGATATTTGCCAACCATTTACGTTGTTGCGAAACTCTTTCTCTACCTGTTTTTAATTGTAAGTAACCTAGGATTAACGACACCAAAATTATTAACATTGCCGCAACCGAAAGCCAAAACTGACGCGAGGTAAATAAATACACCCAAGCAATTTGAGCCAGACAAGCAATAATTAAGTAGCGCGAAGCTTGACGAAGATTAGAATTGTGGCGCTGAGGGGGAAAAAGTTGATAAACACCATAAGCAATCAAACCCAGGTAAATTAAACCCCAAATAGCAAAAGCATAATTAGCTGGGGTAATCTGTACTCCAGCAAGAATAGTGTTGGAGATCGCGCCGATATTCAAACCCCCTGCTGGAAAAAGGTTTGATAAGACATTCACTGTAAGAGTTGCCACGATCGCGCTTAAAGTAGCGATCGCACTTGCAATTCCCGAATTAGTTTCTTGTCTGGATGCCTTCATCGTTTTTCTTTAAACACTTGAATTTAATAATTATGCTCACTTGTATTGTCTAAAAAAACGCCAGTCAGTGGTTGGATTTCGTGAACTACTCCGAGAAAGCACAATCGCGCTTACGCGCTCATGTGCGAGGACGGAGCTTCCGACTTCGAGGGCGACCGCCTTACAGATGTCTTTCGACCCCTGCTCGGTCTTACGTTGCCTCCATCGGCAGTCTCGCTAGTTCCTAACGAGAGTATTCTGAGTCCTTCGGCTTTTAGGTTCTGCGCTGCATTGACATCTCTATCGTGGTTAGTCCCACAACTAGAGCAAGTCCATTGACGCACATCTAAAGGCAAAGATGAGACTCGGTGATAGCAATTACTACAGGTTTTCGATGAAGGAAAAAATCTATCCACCTCGACCAATATTTTGCCAGAACGCTCACACTTATAGTCGAGCATCCCAACGAAACTAGACCAGCCACAATCGCTTATCACTTTTGCCAAACAATGATTTTTCACCATGTTCTTGACTGCTAGATCTTCGACAATTCAAACGTCTATTTATTTTTGAAAAATCTTAATTCACTACACTACCAACTCTCAAAAATTTTCTTACCGCTTCCAAATAACTCTTCGCATCCTCCAGCATAGGAAAATGAGCCGTATTACCTATCTCGACATAGTCAATCAATTCATTTAATTGCGCCGCTTGCCTTCCCATCGACGCAGGAATAATAATATCTTTCTCCCCAGAAACCATTAGCGTTGGCACTTCTAACTTGGCAAACTCCTGCGGCATTACTTCCACTGCCTTCTTACTTACAGAAGTATAAATCGTCCCCAAAGCCGCCTCAAAATCTGCCATCAAATAATCTTGCAAAAAAGCAACTCGATCGCGCTTGTCGATCGAGCGATGCAAAAACCGCGCCATAAACATGCGATCGGCAAAAGGAACTTGCAGAAACCAGTTGTAGCGAAACTGAACTACATACTTACCAAATTTGTGAAAAGCACTAAAAGCTTTTTCGTCATATTCAAAAATACCATTACAAGTCAAAATTGCTTGCTTGACGCGATCGCCATACCGATTGAGAAAAAACGTGGCGATCGAAGCACCCATTGAATGAGCGTTAAGATAAACCTCATCCAAACCCAGAGCATTCAATAACAGGGCTAAATCTTCGGCATACTCTTCCATATCGTAGGCGATCGCAGGCACTGGCTCTGGCAAACTAGAACGACCAAAACCGCGCAAATCGTACAGCAAACAATCAAATTCACCTGCTAAAGCTTCAGCCGTACTCTGCCAATAACGCGATGAACCTCCCCACCCATGAACGAATACCATCACGGGTTTAGGGCGATTGCATTGACGAATCCACTCATAATAATGTTCGACACCACGAACATTAATTTTTCCTTTATTGTCATTAGTCATCGGTCATTAGTTTTTTATGATTAAACTTAAGTGCTAATTACTTTTGACTTCTGACTTCTGACTTGTGACTTCTGAGTTCCCTATGCTGATTCTGGTTTTGGCAAAGAAGAGGGGTGCATCAAAAGTTCGGCAGTAGAACGTTTTTCTACCATCTCTTTAGTAATCGTACAACGTCGTACATCTTTACGAGAAGGTAATTCATACATAATTTCCAGCATCAATTCTTCGACGATACCCCGTAATGCTCTCGCGCCAGTTTTGCGTCTATAGGCTTCTTGGGCGATCGCGGTAACTGCATCCTTGTTAAACTCTAATTGAATGCTGTCCATTTTCAGCAGTTTTTGATACTGCTTGACTAATGCATTGCGAGGCTGAGTCAGAATCGACACCAAAGTCTGTTCGTCCAATGGTTCTAATGCTGCCATAACGGGAATTCTACCCACAAATTCGGGAATCATGCCAAATTTTACCAAATCTTCGGGTTCCATTCTTTGAAGTAAATCTGCCGTCCGCTTTTCTTTAGAAACCGATGTTTCTCCTGTTTGGATAAAACCGATCGATTTTTTACCCATACGTTGTTCGACTACCTTATCCAATCCAACAAAAGCACCGCCGCAGATAAACAAGATGTTACTCGTATCAATTTGGATGCAATCTTGATAGGGGTGTTTTCTTCCTCCCTGTGGCGGCACGTTGGCGACTGTTCCTTCAAGCATTTTTAAGAGCGCTTGCTGTACTCCTTCTCCAGAAACATCGCGAGTTATCGAAGGATTTTCACTTTTGCGGGCAATTTTATCGATTTCGTCGATATAAATGATACCTCGTTGCGCTTCTTCAACATCTAAATCTGCTACTTGTAGCAAGCGCAACAGAATATTTTCCACATCTTCCCCGACGTAGCCAGCCTCAGTTAAAGTGGTAGCATCAGCTACAGCAAAGGGTACGTCTAAAATTTTCGCTAAAGTTTGAGCGAGAAGTGTTTTACCGCAACCTGTCGGACCAATCAATAGAACGTTTGATTTTTGTAGTTCTACTATTTCTTCTAATTCGTCTTTCTTACTATTTTTATCTTCGTTCAAGCTCAAACGCTTGTAGTGATTGTATACTGCCACGGAAAGAACTTTTTTCGCTTCTTCCTGACCGATGACGTGTTCGTCCAAATAATTTTTAATTTCGATCGGCTTGGGAATTTCGTTAAAAGACAGACGTTCTGTACGAGAGCGGCGTTTTGGCGATTGATTTTCTGCCGATCGAGGGACGGGTTGAGACAGAGGAGCGGTGTTATCCATCAGCTCCTCATCTAAAATTTCGTTACATAACTCAACACACTCGTCACAGATGTAGACTCCCGGACCGGCAATCAATTTACGTACCTGTTCCTGGGATTTGCCGCAAAACGAACATTTTAAGTGGGAGTCATATTTAGACATTTGTGTTTGTGCCTCTTATTGTCGCAAACTGTAATTAGTTACTGATTGGTGAGCGATTTATGACCTGGTCGATCAAACCGTATGTTTGAGCTTCAGTAGCTGACATATAGAAGTCGCGGTCTGTATCAGTTTCTATTGTTTCTAAAGGTTGACCCGTATGCTCTGCCAACAAGTCATTGAGTTTTCTCTTAATATAGAGTATTTCTTTGGCTTGTATTTCAATATCTACTGCCTGTCCTTGCGCGCCTCCGAGAGGCTGGTGAATCATGATTCTCGAACTAGGCAGAGCCATGCGTTTGCCCTTTGTACCGCCAGAAAGGAGAAAAGCTCCCATGCTAGCCGCTATACCATAGCAAATTGTGACAACGTTTGGTTGAATTTGTTGTATTGTGTCATAAATTGCCATTCCTGCATAAACAGAGCCACCCGGAGAATTGATATAGATTTGAATATCTTTTTCGGGGTCTTCTGCTTCAAGAAATAATAATTGAGCGACAACTACATCGGCAACGTTATCGTCGATCGCCGTTCCTAAGAAGATAATGCGCTCTCTGAGTAAACGGGAAAAAATATCAAAAGCTCGCTCTCCCATGCCAGATTGTTCGACAACCATTGGCACGACATTATTGAGAGCATGAATTTCGCTCTTGCGTTGGCTGATTAATGAATTGTATGGCGATCGAAATTCAATCATATAAAAAGAAAATTTTGATAAATTTTGTAAACGATCTGTAGCAATGCCGTCTAATTAATGACTGCTATTTCTAGTCTGGCGATTTTTTTAATTTTATGCAAATTTCTGTAACGCAATCTAAACAAGAGGGGTTAGGGAGTAGGGGCTAGGGGCTAGGGAATAAAGAGTGTGGGGAGTGTGGGGGGTGTGGGGAGTAGAGACGGCTGTTAACTTGCTACGCGGCACACGCAGCACACGCAGCACACTTGCCCATTGCCCCTTGCCCATTCCCCTAACATCTTATTCTTCAGAGTCGTCTACTGATTCTGCTTCTTCCTCGTCTTCAGTTTCATTTAAAGTTCCTTTGGGAACTAATTCGACTTTGGCTTTTTCTTGCAACCAATCGAGAGTTTTTTCTTTGAGTAAATCCTCTTCAACCATCTGACGCAGTTTGACGGTGTCTATATCTTGACCCGATAATTGTGCGCTAACTTCTTTGATTTTGTCTTCGATCGCCGTGGAGTCTGGTTGAATCGATTCGCGCTTTGCTACTTCTGTGAGAATCAAAGATTTTTGCAAACGCTCGATCGCCTCTGGACGAGAATTTTCTCGCATTTTGGGAACGCTTTCGGGAGTAAATAATCTTTTTACGTCAATTCCCATTTGCTGCATTTGCATCAAAGTTTGGGTAAGTACGTTAGTAACTTCATCTTGAATCATCGATTCGGGAAGTTCGACCGTACTCTGCTCGTGCAGTTTTGCTAAAAGAGCTTCGTGAATGCTGTTTTTCGTCTCTTTGCTGGCTTTTTCTTGCAACTGTTTTTCGAGCGATTCTCTCCATTGGGCGATCGTTTCGAATTCTTCGCTAGCATCTTGAGCGAAATCATCGTCGAGATCGGGCAATTCTTTTTGCTTGAGTTCTTTAAGAGTAATCGAGAAAACAGCGGGTTTGCCTGCTAATTCTTCTTTGGGATAATCTTCAGGAAAAGTCACCGCCACCTTTTTGGTTTCTTCGGGTTTCATGCCGACAATTCCTTCAACCATACCTGGAATTAATCTGCCGATCTCCACTTCGACTTGGAAATTGGTTGCTTGACCGCCTTCAATTTCTTCAGTTTCTTCGCCATTATCGTCGGTTAATTTGCCTTGAAAATCAACGATCGCGACATCTCCCATTTGTGCGGGACGATCTTCGACGGGAACTAAATCTGCTTTCTCGGCGCGACGTTCTTCCAAAAATTTATCTACATCAGCGGGATCGTAAACAGATTCGATCGCTCGAACTTCTAGACCTTGATATTCGCCCAATTGTGCTTCTGGAGGCACATCTACAGCAGCAGAAAAAATGACAGGTTTTCCTGGTTGGTAGGATTGAAGCAACTCTTCAAAATTGGAGCGTAGTTGATAATTGCCCAAAGAGGGAATCGACTCTTGTTTAATCGCTCCTTCAAGGCTCTTTTGAATCATCTCTTCCAAAGCTGTGGCTTTAATTCTCTGAGAACCGAACCTTTGTAGGAGAACTTGACGCGGTACTTTTCCCTTACGAAACCCAGGAATATTGCTCGTGCGAGCAAGGTCTTGTACGACTCTTTCGTAGGTGCTTTGGGAAGTTTCAGCGCTGATTTCTATTTCTAAGCCAATTTGACTGGCAGGAAGTTTTTCCTGGGTTACTTTCATCGACAGTTCTATTTTTTCTACTAATGTCTAAATTGTTAATTAACTTAATTGTGGAGTACCCTAATGTTAAAAATTTGATTGGGACTCCTCGCAATCTGCTAGTATGACAACTGACCAATTAGAAATGTTTGGACACTTCTATTGAGTCTTAGCTATTTTTCTAAGATTTTGTCGGTCTGTTCGGTCACTAAAAGATGATAGTACATTCGCAGTCCCGACAAGCGCACAAGTCTTATTTATTTATACTAGCCAAACAAAAAAAAATTAAACTATAACATTCAGTCAGAATTATTTTAGGAGCGGAGGAAAAGCAAATTGGCAGATGATGTTAGCGTTGCCATACTTGGAGCGACAGGAGCTGTAGGCAAAGAATTAATCGCATTACTTGAGAGTCGTCAATTTCCGCTCGATCGACTTAAATTGCTAGCCTCTCCTCGCAGTGCGGGTAGTAAAATTGAATTTAGGGGCGAACCTTTATTGGTCGAGTCGGTTGGGGAAAATTCGTTTGCGGATATCGATATCGTTTTAGCTTCTGCTGGTGGTTCTACTTCAAAAGCTTGGGCGCACAAAGCAGTAGATGCTGGAGCAGTAGTTATCGATAATTCCAGCGCCTTTCGCATGGATCGGGAAGTGCCGCTAGTCGTTCCTGAAATTAATCCCCAGGCGGCTGCTAGCCATCGCGGTATTATTGCCAATCCCAATTGCACCACAATTTTGTTGGGAATGGCAGTTTGGCCGCTTCATTGTTCTCAACCAATTAAACGCATCGTCGTCTCAACTTATCAGTCGGCTTCTGGTGCTGGTGCTAGAGCTATGGAAGAAGTAAAAGTTCAAGCGCGAGCAATTTTAGATAACCAGACTCCACCAACAGAAATTTTTCCCTACCCTCTTGCTTTTAATCTTTTCCCTCACAATACTCCCCTTAACGAACAAGGGTATTGCGAGGAAGAAATGAAAATGGTCAACGAGACGCGCAAGATTTTCGACGCACCTTCATTGCGCTTGAGTGCGACTTGTATTAGAGTTCCCGTTTTGCGCGCTCATTCTGAAGCTGTTAATCTGGAATTCGAACATCCTTTCGCAGTTGAGGAAGCCAGAAAAATTCTAGCGATCGCCCCAGGAGTTAAATTAGTTGAAGATTGGCAATCTAATTATTTTCCCATGCCGATCGACGCAACCGATCGCGATGAGGTTTTGGTGGGCAGAATTCGTCAAGATCTTTCTCACCCCTGCGGTTTGGAATTGTGGCTTTGTGGCGATCAAATTCGTAAAGGAGCAGCACTCAACGCCATACAAATCGCCGAATTATTGGTTAAGGAAAATCTGCTTGGCTTATCTGCATCAAAAATTTCCGTGTAACATATCAAATAACCAACAACACTCAACAAATCTGATGACAAGTGGCGATTTTGGAAAAACGATCGCGGCAATGGTGACACCTTTTGCAGAGGATGGTAGCGTCAACTATGCCGTTGCTGAAGCCCTAGCCGTTCATTTAATCGAAAATGGTAATGATAGCTTAGTCGTTTGCGGGACGACGGGAGAGTCTCCTACTCTCTCTTGGTCAGAAGAATACGAGTTATTTAAAGTCGTCCAGAAAGCGATCGCAGGCATTGGCAAAATTATTGCTGGTTGCGGTTCTAATTCTACTAGCGAGGCGATCGAAGCAACGCAAAAAGCTGCTAAACTAGGACTAGATGGTGTTCTACAAGTAGTTCCCTATTACAACAAACCACCGCAGTCAGGACTTTACCAGCACTTTAGCGCGATCGCTCATGCCTGTCCAGATTTGCCGATTATGCTCTATAATGTGCCAGGTCGTACTAGTTGTCACCTCGTACCTGAAACCGTAGCCAAGCTGGCAGAAATAGATAACATTACTTCGATTAAAGAAGCGAGCGGCAACTTAGAAGCTGTTTGTCAAATTCGTTTGCTGACACCTACATCTTTTGCGATCTATTCTGGAGATGATTTTCTGACTCTACCCATGTTAACAGTGGGTGCTAAAGGAGTAGTTAGTGTCGCTTCTCAACTGGTAGGCAAGCAAATGCAAGAAATGATTCAAGCCTATGAACTCGGCAAAACCGAACTAGCACAACAAATTCAACTAGAACTTTTTCCTCTGTTTAAAATTTTGTTTGAGACAACTAATCCAATTCCCATCAAAGCTGCGCTAAATTTACAAGGTTGGCAAGTTGGTGGCGTACGTTCCCCCTTGTGCGAAATATCGCCAGAACTGAGAGATAAATTACAATTGGTATTAAAGCAGCTTAATTTGCTCGAATAGAATGATAAAGCTATCTATAATTGAGAAATAATTAATAAATAAAAAGATTTGCTAGTTTTAGCTACAATCGGTAACTAAACCTAGAACGATTAAGTCCAATAGAAGTATACACTTACCTAATTAAAATATTATTTCGAACGATAAAACTAACGCTTTAAATTTTTAAACACACTTAAACTTTAAGTTGTGTAAGCTTATAAATGACAATTATTTCAGTCAATTAAAACTATTTAATTACTAATAAAAATAAACCTAATAATTAAGCTTTTATTTGGTAACGCAAAAATCATTCAATTAACAAGGAAGCACATGATTAATAAAGTAAGCAAATCTGCACTCAACGGCGATAATAGTCCGCGCAAGCTTATTGATTCTCCTGATGAGACGCAAAGCTCTCGCGAGACAGTTACCGAGACGGCATCGGACAAGTTAAAAATTATCCCCTTGGGAGGATTGCACGAAATCGGGAAAAATACCTGCGTTTTTGAATATAACGACGAAATCATGTTGTTAGATGCGGGTTTGGCTTTTCCTACCGATGAAATGCACGGCATTAATATCGTTCTGCCCGACATGACTTATTTGCGGGAAAATCGTCACAAAATTAAAGGTATGATTGTCACCCACGGACATGAAGACCATATTGGCGGTATTTCCTACCATCTCAAGCAATTTGACATTCCCGTAATTTATGGCCCTCGTCTGGCGATGTCCTTATTACGAGACAAATTAGAAGAAGCAGGAGTCAGCGATCGCACAGTTCTTAAAAGCGTACTTCCTCGCGAAATAGTCAGAGTCGGTCAATCATTTGTAGTCGAGTTTATTCGCAATACTCACTCGATCGCCGATAGTTTTACCATTGCCATTCATACACCCCTTGGCGTAGTCATTCACACGGGCGATTTTAAAATCGACCATACCCCCATTGACGGCGAAACTTTTGACCTGCAAAGATTGGCAGAACATGGAGAAAAAGGCGTACTGGCACTGTTAAGTGATTCCACTAATGCTGAAGTACCGGGACATACCCCTTCAGAGCGATACGTTTACAACAACCTCGATCGCGTTTTCGCCGAAGCACCAGGACGGTTGATGGTGACAACCTTTGCTTCTTCAGTACATCGAGTCAGAATTGTTCTCGAATTGGCGCAAAAACACAACCGTAAAGTTGCAGTCGTCGGACGCTCGATGCTCAATGTGATCGCCCACGCTCGCAATCTCGGCTACATTAAATGTTTGGATAATGTTTTCGAACCGCTCAAATCAATTCGTCGCCTACCCGACGAGCAAGTATTAATTTTGACGACTGGTTCGCAGGGAGAACCCCTCGCGGCAATGACAAGGATATCTTACGGCGAACACCCACAAATTAAAGTCAAACGGGGAGATACTATCGTCTTTTCAGCAAATCCAATCCCAGGCAACACGATCGCCGTAGTTAACACCATCGATCGCCTGATGATCCAGGGAGCAAATGTTATTTACGGACGCGATCGCGGCATCCACGTCTCAGGACATGGCGCGCAGGAAGACCAAAAATTAATGCTGGCATTGACTAAACCAAAATTCTTCGTTCCCGTCCACGGCGAACACCGCATGTTGGTCAAACACTCTCAGATGGCGCAACAAATGGGGATTCCTCAAGAAAATACCGTCATCATCAACAACGGTGATATTATCGAATTGACCGAGCAAAGCATTGGCATTGTCGGACAAGTATCGAATGGTATCGAACTAGTCGATCGCGCTGGGATCGTTCACGATTCTGTCATGAAGGAAAGACAGCAACTAGCAGAAGATGGTGTAATTACCATTGCTGCTGCGGTCAACAGTGAGGGAAAATTAATTGCCACTCCAGAAATTCATTGGCGCGGTGTAGTTACCTCAGTCGAGCGATCGCTGGTACAGCAATTGATTATCAGAGCGATCGAGAATACGCTTAACGAACGTTGGAGTGAATTCGAACGAAACTCTGGCAACGAAGTAGAAATTGATTGGACTGGTTTGCGAATCGATCTAGAAAGCACTTTGCAAAGAACGATCAAACGAGAGTTGCAAAGTTTACCTTTGGTCGTATTCTTGTTGCAAACTTCAGAAGCAGAATCGTCGCCAACTAGTACCTCCAGAAAGAGACGGCGTTCTACTGCAACGCTTGCTTCTTGAATTCGAGCAAGCGCGCAAATGTAAGTTAATACTTTTAATACTCTAAAGAAATTAGCCCTTCCTTCGCGTGGGGTTAATTTTTTAGCTCGTCGCCTTTCATCCCCGCGCCAAGAGTGCTTCGATGAGCGACGGGATGAATAGGCGGTCAGACGACCCCCCTCGATGGGGGTGAGGCTGACAATTTCTTGCTAAGGCTTCTAACTAAACTTCTAATTACATCGGACTGAGTTCTATCTGTTTGTTCGCAATAAGTTTTCAAAATGTTAAGCTCTGACTCAGACAGCCTGACAAATAAGCCTTTTTTCATAATTTTGTATATCAATATGCTATTATATCTTGATGATAACAGCTTACCAGTACAGACTTAAACCGACAAAACAACAAGTGGTAGAAATTGACCGATGGCTATCAATGCTATGCAGTCAATACAACTACTTGTTGGCGGATAGGTTTGACTGGTACGAACGAAATCGTAGTCCAATAAATGCTTGCCCGTTGGTATGCCATCTACCCGAACTTCGGGATAATCCAGACTACTACTCTCAAAAGAAAACACTACCTTTACTTAAAAAGACGCATCCTTGGTACGCGGAAATATATTCTCAAGTGCTGCAAGA
>JBOFLQ010000143.1:0-6268 GCA_051657945.1 Xenococcaceae cyanobacterium
TACAAACACAACAGCAACAGCCAAAATCTTCAGATAATTCTAATTCCGAACAACCGCAAACAGAGATAGAAAAAGAGACAAAAAATACAGCCGATCGAGAAGAATTAAAAATTTCACCAGAAGAAAAAACACGTCTAGATAAATTAGCTCAAGGCGATCGACTTTATTTAGCAGGTAATTTTCAAGCGGCAACGCAATTATATCGAGAAGCCAAACAACCATTTACGTCTCAACCATCAGAACAAGAAGAAAAACTTATCCCGATTTACGAACCCGATCGCTTATCTCCAGGCGCTAAGGTGTTCTGGCGTACCTATCAACAGGGGAACGAGCAGAAAATGCAGAGTAAGATACTTGCGCCCCTAGAATTGTTAGTAAAAAAGTATCCAGAATTTATTCCAGCCCATATTCGCTACGCTGAAGCCCTCAAACAATACGAAAAGCCAGATGAAGCACTCCAAATTCTACTTCAGGCGATCGCTCGATATCCTAACGAACCCGACTTGCTAAAAGCAAAAATTGCCGAAGACGATCGCAGCAAAAAATATATTGATGCTTCTATTACAGCCCGTCAATTTGCTCTCTTTAACCCCGAACATCCTCAAGCCAATGAATTTACTCAATTAGCCGACAAATATTTAGAACGCTACAAATCTCATTTAAATTCAGAATTAACTACCAATGCGATCGGTAACGTTTTAACTGGTACATTGGGCTACGCCCTGACAGGCAATATATTCGGTCCAATTTCTGCGGTACAAACCAGCATTTTATTAATGCAAGGAGAATCAGCCGTAGGCGAAGATTTTGCCAAAGATGCCACAGAACAAATACCCATGATGAAAGATGAAGAGGTCATCAAATACGTTAACTCAGTCGGTCAAAAACTTGCTGGTGTAGCTGGTCGCAATGAATTTAAATATAACTTTTACATCATCATGGACGATCGCGTTAACGCTTTTGCTCTACCAGGAGGAAAAATTTTTCTCAACGCTGGGGCAATTATGAAAACCAACTCTGAAGCAGAATTAGCAGGTTTGCTCGCCCACGAACTTTCTCATACCGTTCTCTCTCATAGCTTTCAATTAATTACTCAAGGCAACCTCACCGCTAACGTAACTCAATACATTCCCTATGTCGGCGGTTTGAGTGCTAATTTAATTGTCTTCAACTACAGCCGCGATATGGAAAGACAAGCCGATACTTTCGGAACGAAAATACTGACAGCATCCGGTTATGCTGCTGACGGCATGCACAATTTAATGAATCTCCTCAAAGAAGAAGAAGCTAAAAAGAAAGAAAAAGATGCACCTCCTCCCGCTTGGCTATCAACTCACCCAGATACCGACGAAAGAATTGAGAATCTCGAAAATTTAATAGTTCAAAATAATTTCAATCGCTACGCTTACGAAGGCGTTACCAAACATCAGGAAATTCAAAATAAAGTACAAAAACTCTGGAAAGAATTCCAAAAAACTGACGAATATAAAGAACTGCAACGACAAAAAGGTGAAGAAGAAGAATTGATGGAGTTGAGCGATTTTGGATTTTGATGGTTCATGGTTAATCGGGCAAAGGGCATCGGGCATCGGGCATCGGGCAAAGTCACGCATTCAAAAGTAATAAGTAATAATTTGCTACGCGGCACACTCGCTACTTGCTACTTGCTACTTTCCCCTATCCCCTGTTCCCTATTCCCTATTCCCTATTCCCTATTTCCTAACTTGTTCGGTAAACCGTACTGAATTAGTAGTTGCCATCTCTAGCTTAGATTAGCTAAATTAGCACTCGGAAGGTGAGAGTGCTAATCTAAAGAAACAGCATTAAAGATTACCTCCCTCTAAAGAGAGTAATCAAATTCTCGCTTGTGCCAAATCAATTTATATCTTTGGCAATAACTCAATTAATAAAAAATTGGAGGATTTTGGATGGCAGCTATTACGATTAGCGTTTCTACAGTTAAACCTTTAGGCGATCGCGTTTTTATTAAAGTCAGCGCTTCTGAAGAAAAAACTGCCGGTGGTATTTTGTTACCCGACACAGCTAAAGAAAAGCCTCAAATCGGCGAAGTAGTTGCAGTAGGCCCTGGCAAACGCAGCGACAATGGTAACTTAACCCCAACAGAAGTAAAAGTTGGCGATAAAGTTCTCTACTCAAAATACGCTGGCACCGATGTCAAACTCGGTGGCGACGAATATGTACTGCTTTCTGAAAAAGATATTTTGGCAGTTGTTGCTTAATTTTTAAATTTTTAACTCAGAGTTATTAACTCGCAATTCTCTTTACTGTAGTTCGAATTTTTACCAACAACAGAGACATTTATGGCTAAATCTATCATTTACAATGACGAAGCACGTCGCGCTCTAGAACGTGGTATTGACTTACTCGCCGAAGCCGTTGCTGTAACTCTCGGCCCTAAAGGACGTAACGTAGTACTTGAGAAGAAATTTGGCGCACCCCAAATCGTAAACGATGGGGTAACGATCGCCAAAGAAATTGAACTAGAAGATCACATCGAGAATACTGGAGTTTCCTTGATTCGTCAAGCTGCCTCCAAGACCAACGACGTAGCTGGCGACGGTACTACAACGGCAACAGTACTCGCTCACGCCATGGTTAAAGAAGGCTTACGTAACGTCGCTGCCGGAGCTAACCCGATCGCTCTCAAACGCGGTATCGACAAAGCTACCGAATTTTTAGTAGCAAAAATTGCTTCGCACGCCAAACAAATCGAAGATTCCAAAGCGATCGCCCAAGTAGGTACGATCTCTGCTGGTAACGACGAAGAAGTCGGTAAAATGATCGCCGATGCCATGGATAAAGTTGGCAAAGAAGGCGTAATTTCTCTCGAAGAAGGTAAGTCCATGACTACCGAACTCGAAATTACCGAGGGTATGCGTTTCGATAAAGGTTACATCTCTCCCTACTTCGTCACCGATACCGAGCGCATGGAAGCCGTCTTAGACGAGCCTTTCATCCTGATTACCGACAAAAAGATTACCCTCGTACAAGACTTAGTTCCCGTCCTCGAACAAGTCGCTCGTCAGGGCAAACCTTTAATCATCCTTGCTGAAGACATCGAGAAAGAAGCTTTAGCTACTTTGGTAGTAAACCGTCTGCGCGGCGTACTCAACGTAGCTGCGATTAAAGCTCCTGGTTTTGGCGATCGCCGCAAGCAAATGCTCGAAGACATTGCCGTTCTCACTGGCGGTCAATTAATCACCGAAGATGCGGGTCTGAAGCTCGAAAACGCTAAGGTGGAAATGCTTGGTAAAGCTCGTCGCATTACCATCACCAAAGATAGTACCACCATCGTTGCTGAAGGTAACGAAGCTCAAGTTAAAGCTCGTTGCGAACAAATTCGCCGTCAAATTGACGAAACCGATTCTTCTTACGATAAAGAGAAACTACAAGAACGTCTTGCTAAATTATCTGGTGGTGTAGCTGTAGTCAAAGTTGGTGCTGCTACCGAAACCGAAATGAAAGACCGCAAATTGCGTTTAGAAGACGCGATCAACGCAACCAAGGCAGCAGTAGAAGAAGGCATCGTTCCTGGTGGCGGTACTACTCTGGCTCATCTGGCTCCCGAACTAGAACAGTGGGCAAATGCTAATCTTAAAGAAGAAGGTTTAACTGGTGCAACCATTGTTGCTCGTGCTTTAACCGCTCCTTTAAAAAGAATTGCTGAAAACGCAGGTCAAAATGGCGCTGTTATTGCCGAACGCGTTAAAGAAAAAGAATTTAATGTTGGTTACAATGCTGCTACCAACGAATTCGTCGATATGTTCTCAGCAGGTATCGTCGATCCTGCTAAAGTAACTCGTTCTGCATTGCAAAATGCAGCTTCGATCGCTGGTATGGTTCTCACTACCGAATGTGTAGTTGTAGACAAACCGGAAAAAGACAAAGCTCCTGCTGCTCCCGGCGGCGGTGACTTTGACTACTAAAAATTACGATCGGGTGGGTTAAATCTGTCCGACTAATAAAGTAAGTTTCAAGACTCGATCGCGATTGCGATTGAGTCTTTTTTCATAACTAAATTACAAAAAAATATTTAAATTAATTCATTTTCTATTTCCTATTGTCGAGATTTTTTTGGCATTTTAGTGCGTGTCTAGCCAAAGTTATATTTTTATCATTAATTAATTGGTCATAATTTAGTATAAATGAACTAAGTTGCTGAATATTACTTACGTATGCCTTTTCCTGGTGGTGCTACTGACAAATTTGGTAATCGTTACGAAGGACTTTGGACAGTAGATTGCATGATAGATGTGATGGACGAACAAGCTAACTCAATTCGTTTAGAACCACTTGGAATAGAGGGAGAAGGAGTAGAATTTTGGATAAATAAAGATAATTTACGTGAATATCATCAAGTCAAACGACAAAATACACAAGGTCGTTGGTCAATTAGTGATTTAGCCAACAAACAAATCTTGTCAAATTTTTATAAAAAACTAAATAATTCTAATTCTAAATGCGTTTTTGTTTCTACAGATAAAGCTTATCAACTAGATGAACTAACAGATCGCGCAAGAAGATCGTCGCAATCATGGCAAGAATTTAAAAGAGAATGTTTAACCTCTAAAAATTTAAAAGATAGTTTTTTCAAGCTTGGCGATCGGTGGAGTGATTACAGTGATAAAGAAATAGAAGAAGCGATCGCAGCAACAAAAGCTGGAAAACTAAGTCCTAGTCATTTAGAAATCGATCGAGTCGCACGAAAAGTATATGAGTTGCTGCAAAGAGTTTACGTTGAAACAGAAAGCGAAAGTAGACTAAGAAAAACTTTAGAAACTCGTCTTAGAGCTTTGGTAGAGAAAGATACAAACGATCTATCTTTTCAAGATGAATCAGCAACAATTGTCGATATATTAGCTCAATTTGCTCTCGATCGAGTTCACCATGAATTAACTAGCTTCGATATTTGGAATCATTTAAAAGAGAGAGGATATCGTCGTCGAGAATGGGGGAAAGATCCTCATGTTTTAGCGGCTGTTGAAGATTGTAATAATCGCTATATCGATCGACTCAAAGATATTGCGATCGCCGATCGAATCATTCCTCGCGATGAAACTGAAATTATTCTGCAAAAACTCAACTCACCCGATCAAAACATAAGTTTATTAGTAACTGGAGAAGCTGGAGTAGGA
The DNA here is from genome assembly GCA_051657945.1 of Xenococcaceae cyanobacterium. Taxonomy (GTDB): domain Bacteria; phylum Cyanobacteriota; class Cyanobacteriia; order Cyanobacteriales; family Xenococcaceae; genus CAZJTL01. Next base: position 5,157 of record JBOFLQ010000143.1, read on the forward strand.
AAAAGTGTGGTAATGCTTCAAGTGTTAGAACAATTACTTGAGCAAGGTATTCTAGTTTTATCATTCCGTGTAGATATTCTCAATCCAGTAGCACATCCTGATGATGTTGGTAGACAGCTACAATTACCTGCTTCTCCTGCCATTGTTTTAGCTAGTATCGCTCAAAAAAGAAAATGTGTACTGGTAATCGATCAGTTGGATACATTTAGTCTAACTTCTGGTCGTCATTCTGAATTTTTTGATTGTTTGCACGAGGTTATTCAACAAGCTAAATCTCATCCCAACATACGTTTACTTATAGCTTGTCGTAAATTCGATCTAGATAATGACCACAGATTAAAAAACTTAACTGGTGAAAATGGTGTTGCTGAATGCATAAATATTAATCGTCTTTCTCATGAAAAAGTTAAAGAAGTTGTGACAGAACTAAATTTAGATGCCACGCGATTGAACCAAAAAAAACTAGATTTATTATCTGTTCCTCTACATTTATGGCTACTTTCTCAAATCGCACAAGATACAAATATAAATATTTTAAATTTTCAAACTGCTAAAGATCTTTTCGATCGGTTTTGGAATGATAAACAAAGAGAATTAAGAAAAAAACTCGATCGCGATATTAAATGGACACAAGTAATCGATCTTATTTGCGATCGCATGAGTAGTCAGCAAAGTTTATCTGTTCCAAAAACAATTGTTGATGATTTTCAAGCTGATGCTGAAGCTATGGCATCAGAACATATTTTAGTTAAAGATAATAATCGTTTAAGATTTTTCCATGACAGCTTTTTTGACTACGCTTTTGCTAGACGTTTTGCTGCTCGTGGACAAGATTTATTATCAATTTTACGCGATAGCGAACAACATTTGTTTCGACGCAATCAAGTCAGACAAATATTAATTCACGAAAGAGAAACTGATATTACTTTATATCTCGAACATCTTAAGGAATTACTAATTAGTGATGACATTCGTTTTCATATTAAACAAATAGTTTTTGCTTGGTTGGGAACATTAGACGAACCCATAGAGGAAGAATGGAAAATTTTATCTTCAATATTAGAAGGAAATAATATTTCTCTAATTCAATCTACTTGGGGAACTTTACGCAG
>JBOFLQ010000144.1:0-9411 GCA_051657945.1 Xenococcaceae cyanobacterium
ATTGTCAAACGAAATAGGGAGTTAACCAAAACTGAACCAGGCTGTTGAATTTGTCAAAAATAAGAACGAAACTCAATTTGGATAAGCTTTTGGAGCGTTAGATGGCGGCTGGTATCAGCTTCGCTACTTTTACGCCAACTTAGCGATGAAGATTTAGATGGAGTTGCTGGTGGTATGCCTAATGGTGCTTATACAAATATAAACCGCCACGTTTTCAAAAAAGCAAAATAAGTCAATCGTTCGATCGAAATATGTCAATGCGATCGCATCTGAGCTTCGGTAACATTCAAGGAGTAACTTGAATAACGGAGTAAAACTATGACACAATATCCATTCGAGCGCGAATTTTCCAAAAAAGAAGTAGCTCAATTAAATACCGAACAAGCTAAAACCGATTCTCAAAAAGTATTTGAACTTAGTGACGAAGACTTAGATGGAATTGCTGGTGGTTGTCATCATCATAAAGGAGGCCATTATGGTAAAGGTTTCAATGCCAACCATGGGCTTAAATAAAGGTGGGAAGGGAATGAAACAATAAGGAAAAAGCGCTAAATTTATCGTTCCTTCTTTAAGAGGAGCTAGAGTTTAAGAAAAGAGTTATTGCTGAAGCATTAGATTGAGTGCTTTTTTAAAAACAATCTCTTTGTCAAAACATTTCTAGCTCCTCTTTATTTTTTAAACTATTTACTCAGTCGAGCTTTTGTTTAAAAAATAGTCAGTCAGTCAGCGATCTCAAAGAATTGAAACCATTAATGGAGCGAGATTATATTAGCGTTTTCTGGCGAACTATCAATCATATAAAACTTGTTTATCAACCAAATTTTCCTTTACAGGCAAAAGTTTATTTAAGTTTTGGTCATCGTTGGGTTAATAAAAAAGAAGTTTTAAACTAAAAACAGTTTACCAATTATGAAATTTTTCTGCTTCTAGCAATTGAGTTAAATCGCTAATCAATATTTTACCTTTTTGAATTATTTGTTGGGAATTGCTGGAAATAAAACAAATTAAAACTCGAACTCTATCGCTCATTTTTTTTTCTTGCACATCATAATACAAAAAATCGATAAATTTAAATAGGATTACATGCAGTTAAATAATGAAGAACCATAGCTGGATCGATCGAAAATACAATAAAATAATTATTGTCTAACTTCTATTCAATAGGCTTTTTTTAAAATAAGTTTTTCTCCGCATGTCTTCTTTTTCTCAAGCTTTCAAGAGTCATTAAATAACCACCCATATCAGCTTTACTCTAACGAGGAAATTGTTTGGCAGCACCAGCAAAATCTTGCTTATTTATTTTGTTAACCTGAGTTCGGTTTAAGCCGCCTATCGGCAAAAGCCAGTCAAGACGAATACTTGGCTTTTTGGGCTGATAACAATAAGCGATTAATCCACATAGAACATTAACGCAAAAATTAACTGGCGAGCGATGACGAGAATGTTCAATCTGGGAGATATTCTTGAGTTGGTCATTAACTGTTTCTACAATTGAGCGTTTTCGGGCTAAAAGCTTGTCATGAAGACGCATCAGTTTGTTTTTCATATTACGACGAGGTTTGGCAAAGAATTGAATTCCAAATTCTTCCATAAGTTGAGAAGCAAGTTGTTGAGAGACATAGCCTCGGTCAGCAAATACTTTACCGAAAAGACCTCTAAGTAAATCTGGCACGGGACGGCGATCGTCAACGTTGCCAGGAGTGAGATTAACATTTAAGAGTTGACCAAGTTCATTGACTACTAAGTGAAGCTTAAAACCAAAAAACCAATCTACAGAGGTTTTACCTCGACTTGCTAAACCATTGAAAACCTTATGACGTTTAATTCGACGATTATGACAAACTTTTAGACTGGTAGCATCAATAAAACCAATACCTGTGCAGTTCCCAAAACAATGTTTGAGATAGACACACAAAGGAATTAGAGTTGAGGGAATCCATTCCACAAATCTCTGATAACTTGGAAGTCCTGGAAAAGCTGAGTGCCAGTATTTCTTGACCTGATTCAAATAAAAATGCTTAAAATTTCGGTAGTGGTTCTGATGAAAAGCAATTAGAATCGTCATCATCTCACTTAAGCAAAGACTTTTGGCTCTAACTCTTTTGATTCCTTAATGATGTAACAGTTTTGTTCTCCATTGAGGCTCAAAACTATAACAAAAATCATCTACATCACAAAATAAAGCTTCTAAACTAAACATAGGACAGGATTTCTGAATTTGTCGTTATTTTCAGCTTACACCTGTCCTTTTTCTTATCCCGAACTCAGGTTTTGTTAATAAGAGTGCTGTTTTCTAATACCCTAAAACCGCAGTTGTGAACTAAAGATGCGAGTGCGCCAAGTTAATGACTGTTTAATTCAACTTTTACTTTTTTGACTATACGTCGTTGAATATTTTTTATTTCTTTTTCTAAGGCGGCATCTGCTTGAGCTTTGGTAATACGATCGCCAAGTTTTACTCGTCTGCTGTTTATTCTTGAAGCTCCATAACCAATAACAGGCAAGCCGTTAGTGTCGAGATATGCTCGCGATCGAAAACTGTCATGTTTTTTTACTAAAGCGATCGCTTCTGGTAAGATAATTTCAGCATTTAAGTATTTACTTGTTTTTATTTCATTTCTTTCTCTATAAGAAATTTTTTGTTCGTCTAAAGGAAAAGAGCGAGTTATTCTCGAATCGATCGATCGAATAAAAGGTACAAGACAAAAAGATAATATGATTTTTGATAATTTCAAATGCTTCACTTCAAACATATAAATTGGATAAACAGTTATTTAAAAAATTAAACAATCAATCGATCGTTAGTTATTGTAATTTATTTTTTATTAACTAAAATTCAATATTTATATTAAAATAATAAAAAGTTACTTTATTAATTACAGTGCATATTTTAGGTATTTAAATAACTTTTTTATTTGTTAGATTACCAATCAATACAACCTTTCTAATAAAAATTTTTTGATAGTAAACAAAAAGATTTAAGTTGTTGGTTTTAAAATAAAAAAGATAGAGCAAGCTTTAAAAAATAAATAAGTTATAGCAAAAATAATTTTTACTAGAATTTAAATAAAAATAAAATAAAATCAGTAGATAAAGATTTATTTGTTTTCTAAGACTTTAAAGACAACTGTTTCACAAAATAGTTTTTGTGGTGGTATATAAGCCTCAAAATTGATGTATCCTTTATTTTTATATAATTCTGTAATTGCTAAATAAAATTGAGGTAGTTCTGACAATGAAATCGCTCGATTAGTAAAAGGTTTGGTAACTGCTACAAGTTCTTCTTCACTAAATTTAGTACTGCCAACTACCTTAAAGTTTTTAACTGTGATTAATTCTGGAATCTCGATCGAGCTATTTTTAAATGAATTATCTATGTTTTCGGCTTTGGGTATTTGAGAAGCAAGTGTCACTCTTGTCCTCTCTTGTTTTGCAGGAATTATGAGCGCGACAAAACTTATCGACAATAAAAAAGATATAAAACTTTGTCGTGTGTCATACCATCTCAAACGAGATATTAAAATTTGCAGCAGTAAGTTAATACGATTCATAAAATTGCTAAAGAAGTTGGGATCGGGAAACTACCCCAGCTTTTTTGACTTGAGTTTATTCGATCGAGTAGAAGTTGATATACTTATTAAAAATTCAAAATTAATATTGTTTAAATTGTTTAAAAGCTTAGTTATTCAAAAGCTTTTGCCAAACTAAAAGTATATTTATGACTTATTATCTTTTTTAAATCGGTAAATTTAATAAATTCTACAAGCGACAAAGGAATTACAATAGACCAAAACCAAGGAGCTATTCAAATAACCAGCCACGAAATTATATGAGTTTTAGGTGTTGTTGTATCTTTAAAAAAAAGCCACAACCAAAAACTAAAAACTATTAATGTAATAATTAAGCAAAAGCCAAAAATTTTATCTAACATTTTAGGAATTCTAGAGAAATATTTTTAAGATACGTTTGGGCTTAAAAATTAAATAGCTTGTCTTATAAGTCTTATTTACTAAATTTAGACTCTTTTTAAACTGAGATCTTGCGCCATTGTCATCAACCGAAACGAGGGTTTAAATCGCTGCCTCATACATAAAGTCGTCTTCATACGACTGGATAACTATTTTAGTCATTTTTAAATGACTTATACTATTAGCCTGGAGTAGGGGTTTGGCAATGCCAAATTCCTCCAGGCGGTTATTGAGAATAGTGCAAGATCTGAATTTAAACAAAACCATCCATTCCAAAGAAGTGGAAAGTATCTTTAAATTTTCAGAAATAAGCATGTTGTTTGTTGAATAATGCAAGGGTAAATAAGTTAATCCCAAAGCAAAACAGAAGGTAATAAACTCGGATAAGCAATTTTGAGAAGTTGATATCCAATTCCGCTAGTGCCGTGGAAAAAACCAGGATTGTACACGAAAGGTTCTAATTGGGAGAAAAGAAGAAATGAACTTCTTAAATTCGCTCGCTCGATTATTTGAGTAGTAGCAAGGCGGACAAATTCTGAAAGTTGTGGTAATTCTAATTTTTTCGCAGCGATCGATAGTGTTTCTAAGCGCCCAAAATTTCCCCAGCAAAGACTATCAATATTGTCTAAAACAAATTTTTGTATTATTTCTGTTGCGATCGCAATGTCTTGACGAATAGCTTTAGTATCTAAAATAGACAATCCACCCAATCTTCCTAAACCTATTCCCGCCGCACCTTGCGCCCAACTAACTTGAAAACAGGGTTGTTCTGTTCTCAAATCTGCCCAATTTTGAGCTTCGACAGAGAAAACATTCTGCTCGTAAGCGATCGCTGCTTTTGCACTTTCTAGAAAACGGTAATCTTGAGTTACGGCAAATAACTGTAATAAGCTATAAGCTATTCCTGCTGCGCCTTGGGAGAATCCAGTTAGTTGTTTATCTTGCCAAGTTTTCCAAGCTTGCAGACAAACTTTATTAGTAGTTTGATGCTTGAGAAGATGTTCGCCGCAAGCGATCGCCATGTTTAGGCAATTAGATGCAATTGAGGGATTAGTCTTGTCAGCTTTATACAAAGCTAGAAGACTCAAGATCGTTCCTGCTACTCCTTCACTAACATTAAATTTGCGGTCTACATCGATTGATTCTGGAGTAATTAAAGAAGCTATCTTTTCTGCATTTTTTAATAATTCTGGTTGTTGCAGAAGTTGGCTAATTGTGACCAAGGCATAAATAATCGAACTTAGTCCAGTAGTTCCACTAATTCCCATATATTCGATCGATTTTGCTATTTGTCGATCGCTTGAATTTTGTAAAAAATTCTGAAGGGGTTGCAAAATTTTTAGAGCTAGTTTGCGCCATTTATCATATTTTGTGACTTGAAATAAACCAGCAAAAAACAAAGCTATTCCAGAACAACCATCAAATAAACTGTATCCCAAACTTTGAAGCTGAAAGCCGTGGTTGTTCGGTCTATGTCCCAAACCAATCCAAGTCATACTACTATCGGTTGCATGTATGGCGCGTTGCTCTAATTCAGTCGCGATCGCGATCGCCTGTCGTACTATTTCTTCTGAAGATAGAATTGTATCGGTCTTCGATCCTAATACTCGATGGCTTCGCACTCCTCGACAGAGGAGGTCGCTCGATTGGGAAGATACATAATTTGGTTCTTGGGCGAAACGAGAATAAAAAGAACCATAGATAATATCTACTTGTTGTTTTAAATTAGTTTCACTTAGATTCTGAATCTGCAAAAGTACGCGATCGTAACTGGGTTCGGTAAATACTTCTGGAATGACTTCTCCATTTGCCAGCGAAAGAAAATCTTCTGAAGAATTGCTGGTGAAGAAAGGAATATCCAATTCTTCCATTGCTTGCAACTCAGCCTCTAGAAATTTCCAGTAGATAGGTTTTTTCTCCCCAGTAAGAAAGCCTCTACTCAAAACATCAAGACTTATGCTGCGATCGATACCATAGCGTAATAAATTTGGTTGATAGGAATTTTCTAGAATGCCAAAATAAATCCTAGTCGATCGAAATACATAACGGGCTTTTTGGTTGACAAAATTATGTATGGGGCTATTGGTAGCTAAAAGATCGTCTCGGTGGGTAAGCAGAAAACGATACATTTTTGTGAATCCCGCTACCACGTCTGTTAAATAGTCATTTGGAGATACGATCGCTCCATCAATCGTCGGCATATTGGCTTCAGTAATGACTGTTACTTCAGACTCCATATTCATGGCATCTGTATTGATGTTTTTTAATTTCAAGCTAGATACTTCTTGTCCTTCAACTCCTCCCAAACCACTAAGATCTACATTTAAACTATCGTTTGCTGACATACCCCATTGAGGTAAAAGCATAGTTTGTAAAACCGATTCTTCCAATCGTTTTTGTGCTAAACGTGAAGCCTCAGTACTAACAACAGCAAAATTCTGAGATTCTTCGATTTTGGGATGAGGATGCACCAAGGTTTCTGTATCGATTAAAATTGGCTGTTCTCCATTGGCTATTAAATTGCCATGATGACAATCCGTACCGCCTAAACAGTGAATTAGACAAAGTAACATTCCCGCTCTTTGATAAAAATGTTGTGCTTCTACTTCACTTTGACAAGGTAATAACTCCACATATTCTATCCAGCCATGAGTGTCATAATTGAGGACTTGGAGAACTTTTAAAGGTAAAAAGTCTGTATTAAGATTGCACCAATGCAATAGTTTATAAAAAGCTACATCTAAACTAAGGTCTTTAGGTTTGTAGACTAATTGCATTCCCGTATCGAAACTAAAAGTCATAACAAACCGTCTGCCATTGTGAGGATCTGATAAGCCTGGTTTAATCGCCACAACTTGTTTTAAAGTTTTGCCTTCTGCAAAGCGCCCTTCAATTTGTGACCAATCGGTGGCTAGGCGATCGATAAATTCAGCAGTAGTTTCTACCCACAGATCGATCGCTTTGGCTACTAGTTTTCCTAAAACACTGTATTCTTCAAATAATGAAATTAAGCCATCTTCAAACAATCGATCGATAAAGGCATGGTATTTTTCTTGGCTGTTTTTACCAGCAACGCGAAATAACAAAAAGTCTTGCAAATCATTTCCTGTCGATCGAAATTTTGAAAATTCCTCCATTAAAGTTTGAATACATATTTCGTTCAATTGTTGGACTAGGTTTTTTTCTAAGTCGATTTGAGCTTCTTCTGTTAGTAATGAGATGCGATTGCTTGCTATATCTAAAAGTTTTTTTAGAGCGACTTCTAGACAGGGAATATAAACAGGTTCAAAAGGTACTCGATCTTCTAAAGAAAAATAACGTCGAGGAGAAAATCTTTGTCGATCGGAAAGATTTTGAGCGGTATTAATAACTTTCTCCAAAGTTTTTGTCCATAAAGGCAAGTCTCGATCTTCGTTTTTTTGTCGATCGACTAACAAAGGTCGAACAATTTCAATGTCTAGTCCAGACCAAGCTAAACGCTGTTTAAATTTAGCTAAATCACTTTTAGCTACAACTTGACACCATCTTTGTAATCTTTCTTCAATCTGTGCTTTGTCTTTGTCGTCGAGATCGGTAACGGAAGAATCGTGCAAACGCTCGGTTAAGGTGCTAGCTTTAGCAACAATAGATCTCAAATTTAAAGTGGATCGATCGGTTGTTAACATAGACCATATTCCATATTACAAAATTATTTAAATTACCTATCCTTGATTTTTGTTAGTAAGCTTATCCATAAATTTGTAATACCGTTGACGTAATCCTCCACCAGCAACTGCTTCCAGCTCTTCTTCATTTAGTTCTTCACTATTTTGATAATTTTGAATTTCTGTCTCTATTTCATCTGGGGTGAACATATAGCCGTGTTTGCTACCCAAATTCGTAGCTTCTTGGCAAGCATTTTCAGAATTCAAGATTTGAGCTAATTTGGATTGTAGGGAAGTATCTTCACTAACTTTTTGCAAAAACTGATTGACTGCTTCAATACTCATTGTCAAAATCTCCTTAATGTTTTTTGCTCGATCGATATAGTGGGACTTCAATATTTTTTTTACTCCCTTTCGATCGAAGTCCCAGTGGGAATAAAGATTTAACCTTTTACTTGAATTAATCCAAACCAATTGGTTAATTATTTTTTTGGAGGTTTAGTTCTTGAAGCAAATGCCAACACGCCAGCTATCTTGTTTGTAATCTTTCCTGCTGTAGTTGCTAACGCTGTTGCATTTCCTGCTAAAGCTTCAGTAACTCCACCTCCAGCAACAGCTTCTAGCTCTTGTTCGTTTAGTTCTCCATCAGAGAGCATTTGTTGCAATTCATTCTGACGAGAGTGAATTTCTGTCCACAATTCATCTTGGGTAAACATATAACCATACTTAGCACTTAGATTGGTAGCTTCTTGGCGAGCATTTTCTGAATTTAAAGCTTTAGCTAATTCCGATTGCAGCGAAGTGTCCTCACTAACTTTTTGCAAAAATTGATTAACTGCTTCAATGCTCATTGTCAAATTCTCCTTAATGTTTTTGTGTTTTACTATTAATAATTTAAATAAAATAATTTTTAGTTACAATGAATTATTTTTACTTTAAACTATCTTTTTTTATTGTTGCCATGTTATTTATTTTTAACTATCTAATAAACAATTTTTTTTTTAAAATTTTTACAAAAAAGTTTTTTTAACCATTAGTTAAACAAAAAAAGTAACATTTTTTATTTGATAGATAATCTTTTTAAAAAATCTATTTTTTTTATATTTATTGTTCAAATTATATTAAAGTCGAGGATTACGCTGGGGATTAAAAACTCGATCTAAAAAGTCACTTAATTTTCCACTACCAGCAACAGCTTCTAAATCTTCTTCACTTATTTCTTCACTACTTTGATGATTTAGAATTTTTATCGATCGTTCATCTGGAGTGAATATATAGCCATTTTTGCTACCTAAATCCGTAGCTTTTTGGCGAGCATTTTTTGAATTCAAGGCTTTAGCTAACTGTTCTTGCAGGGAAGCCTCTTCGCTAAGTTTTTGTAAAAACTGATTGACTACTTCAATACTCATTGTCAAAATTTTCTTAATGTTTTTGTGTATAATTAATAATTAAAAAAATACTATGTTTACAATAAATTATTTTGATTTATAGTTATATATTTTATTTTTAAAAATATATTTTAAACAGTTTATTAATTTTTTTGTAAATAGCAAAAAAACCTTTAAATAATTATTTATTTAAAGGTTTTTTTTATTATGTTGTTGTCAATTTGTGTTCGATCGACTTATTTTTTTGTAAATCTGCGAATAGCAAAACCTGCATTGGCTCCCCCAACAGCTAAACCAGCAACAGCAAGAGGAGTAAATCCACCAGCTACAGCTTCTAGTTCTTCTTCATTTATTTCTCCATCATTATGCATTTGTTGAAATTCATTTTGACGATTCTCTATTTCTGTCCAC
>JBOFLQ010000145.1:0-11116 GCA_051657945.1 Xenococcaceae cyanobacterium
GCGTCTGGATAATTAACTTGAATTTTTTGCCAATATTGTTCATCTTGAATTTTGCCAAAAATTTTGAGAGGAATACCAGCGATCTGAGCAGCTTGGGCGGCATCTTCAAGAGCTTTTTCTGGGGCAATTCGTCCCAACCAAGCTAGAGTTTGTTGGGGCGAATCGCCAAATTTGTATAAAGACAAATCTATGGCACTGCCTAAAATTTGACAAGCATCCTTGAAAAGAAAAGTTTCTGCTTGTGATTTAGTGTAAACGCCGATCGTAGCTGGATATTGACATGCTATTTGTTCCATCACGCGATCGAGTGCTTGCGTCATCGAACCCATACTAATAAAATGGGCGATCGGCGTTGACAAAAAAGGAGTTAAATAAAAGGGCAGCCAATCGAAAGCAAAATTAACGATTAAATCCCAGTCTGTCTCTACAGTACGGACGTAATCCCACATATTCGCCAAAACCGAATCATCGGGCAAACAAATCGGCACGTCTCGCGAAAGAGTTTGTACCGCAACCTGTAGATTTCCTTCAATACCTTTAACTTCAATTCCCGTCAACCAAGAACCAGCAGGAGCAACAACCAACACCTGATGACCTCTTCTAACCATCTCCTGCGCTAAATTCTGCACGGTCAACTCGACACCGCCCCCCTGTCCCGAACCAAGTGCGCCGACAGAAGTAGAAACAAAGAGTAACTTTAACATTACACATTAGCAGATAGACAAAGCTCATCCTACCAGGATATTAGCGTTTTTTCACGTATTTTTTGCTAGATGGGCCCCATCGGACAAGGTCAAAAGTCGTGACGTTCATTCGTCGTGACGTAAAATATTCATTACTGATTACTCATTACTGATTACTCATTACTGATTACTCATTACTCATTACTCATTACTCCCTATCCCCTATCCCCTACTCATCAGAATTTAAAGCTTTGTGATGTTGCATTTTTAAAAATTCCTGAGAAACACGGGGCATCTGATTGAGCTGTTGCAATGCCCAAAGTGCGGTTTCTTTGACTTCCTCATCGGGATCGCCAGCACTTTGAGCCAATCTAGTCGTTACTTGAGACATTAATTCGTAAACTCTAGTTAGGTCGCGAATGGCATTTTTTCTTACTTGAGCGTTGCTATCTTCTAGAGAAATGGCGATCGCTTTGTTTAGAGGTTTGAGAGACCGAGCGGCAATTTGTGAAAGTGCTTCGAGAATCAAGCTGCGCTCTTGGGAATCGGCTTCGATCATCAATTCTACTAGAGGCTTCATCGCTCTGGAATCGGCTCTTTGTGCTAACTCCCAAATTACTTTGCGCCGCTGTATTATGTCGGGTTGATTTAAGTCTTCGATTAATTCTGTGACGATATCGACTTTGGCAAGACTGTTGTTGTTAGTTTGAGCGGAAAGCTGAGGTTGAACGGGCGATTTTTCTTCAAGCGAAGAAATTGAATTTGTTGGGGCGATTGGTGCGGTTGTTTGTTGGGGAGGAATTTGCTTGAATTCTTGAATTTCTGGGGGACTTAATCTTGTATTTTGCTGGCTTTCTGTAATTTGTAAGTTGTTGGCGACAGATGTTTCTACTGAAGTAGATAAATTTTTAGTTTCAGTCGGTTCTTTTTTGCTATTAGAGTCTTCTGTTTCTTTGTCGATTCCTTCTAAGTCTGAGGAGCTTTTTAGAATTGAAAATAATGCGAAACTACCAATTGAAACAGCGACAAACAAAATAACGCCAAGAAGAAGAATATTTTTTTGTTTTTGCTGTTGTTTGTCGGTTGTTTGTTGTTGTGCTTGTGCCAAGTAGTAAGTTACATTATTGACAGCCTGTTGGGCATGAAACGCTTCGGGTCGCAACTCTTTGGCTTTGAGAAACAATTGTAAAGCGGCTTGGTAATCTCTATGACGATCGGCTTTATAACCATCAAGCATGTAGCGATCGTAAACGTAGTTTTGGAGGCGTTTAATTGCTTCTTTAATTGTCGAGTCATTTGGTTGCAAAGACAAGGCTTTTTGGAAGCTGGTCAGGGCGTTGAGATAATCTTTAGCAGCATCAGCTTTATATGCTTCTTGCAAATAGCGATCGAATACAGAAATTCTTACTGAAAGGTCGGAATTATTAATGGTTTCTTTTAATAGAGCTTGAGCTAGCTTTTCCGTTTTAGTAAATCGATCGAAATAGTTAGATTCATTAAATTGTATTACATCGGATTGCCCGTAGCTAGGAGATAGGCTAAGGCAGGTAAAGCAGACAGCAACAAGTGCTGAATAACGATAATAAGTCATATAAAATGAGCTTTGACTTCAACTAGCCCGACGATAATTTTCTTAGTCGGTTTAAGGTTAGAGCTGCTTGGCAGAGTCCATTGTTAGCGCGATCGGCTAACAATTCCCCGCTTTGTCTTAGCTTTAGCTTCAAACATTGGAGAACATTAATAACGAAAATTTATTTCCCATTATTAATGTCTGCAAACATCCAAGATAGATTTTAAAATAAAGATCGATCTACTCAATCTAAAAGGTAACAAAAGCTACCTCTTCTTTAGTCATATTCTATCAAGGAATAGCTCGATCGCTATTACAATTGCTAAGATCTAAGCGCTATTTTATAGAACCGATAGGATTTTGTCACCGCCCCCAGTTCGATCGCCTCATTTTAACAGTTTTTTTGAATAAGTAAATCCATTGAGTAATTAAGAATTAAATTTTTTAAATGGCGAGTTTGGCTGGTTATTCTGGCGAGCTAGAATCGATTTTTTCTGTAGATACTGAAATTGCTTCTGTTTTAAGAATGTTACTTTTTGTTGTTAATAAATCTAATATTTGTTGCGCGATTTTTTCTCTTTGATTAATTAAGTAAATACTAATTAAAGTAAAGCAGACTCCAACTCCTTGCAACCAACTAAGAACTTCTCCTAAAAAAAGATTGCCAAAAAGTAAGGCAAAAACAGGAGTAAGAAAAGTTAACGAACTCAGACTAGTAAGATTACCGCGAGAAGCTAAATAGAAAAACAAGCCATAAGCGATCGCGCTACCAAAAATGGTGGCATAGCTTATTGCCAGCCAACCTTCAACGTGAATATTTTGCCATTGTTGTGTTTCCCAGAAGCCAGAACCGACAAACAAGGGCAATCCTCCCACAATCATATGCCAACCAGTAGCAACAACAGGATCGACATGTTTGCACACGTAGCGAATCATGACAGTCCCTACCGCCATTGACATTGAAGCCATTAGCATCAACCATTCGCCGTTGTCGAACAAATTGTACCAATCAAAATTTATTGCTGATAGATCGCCTTGAAACAGACTGAAAAACCATTCATCGGGAAAACCAACCAAACTAATTCCCAAAATACCAACAGCTAAACCAAGAAAACCCCAAAAATTAATTACTTCTTGAAACAACCAACGCGATAGCAATGCCACTACTAAAGGTTGGGAGTCAATCGTCACCGAACCCAAACCAGCACTGGTTCTGACCAATCCTTCTGCCAGGAATGCTTGAAACAAAGTTCCATCGACGATCGCAAATAAAATAATCCACAGCCATGCAACTAGCGTTTTCGGTTGCGATCGCTTTTGCCAGATCGCGATCGACAACAATAATATTCCTGCGGGTAAAATTCTTACTCCTGCCATAAATAAAGGAGTCGTATCGGAAATTACTCCTTTCATGGCTACCATTGCCGTTCCCCACAAAAAAAATGGTGCAACGAGCAGCAGAGAAGATTGAATGTTTTGCGATTTGTTCGAGCTAAGTTGCATTATTTAAATAACGGTTATGGTAGTTTATTTCTAAATTTTAATAAAATTTGTACTTTTGTAAATTTCGAGTGTAGTAAAAAATAAATTATTATTCATCTAGTTGTCAAGACACATCTACTTTTGGAGAAGATTAACTTCCATGACAAATTAAATTAAAGTAAATCTACAATCGCACACACTAAAGTAAAAATATATTAGTTGTTGTTAAAATTTTCATGGTCTGGCCGTTTAAACCAAAAACTACCAAGCAAATAGCTCGTATCGAAATTACAGGCGCGATCGCCTCTGATACTAGAGGGCGCGTACTCAAAGCGCTAAAAACCGTAGAAGAGAAAAAATTCCCCGCCCTATTATTGCGAATTGATTCTCCTGGGGGTACAGTGGGAGACTCTCAAGAAATCTACTCCGCGCTCAAGCGCTTACGCCCCAAGGTAAAAATTATTGCTAGTTTCGGCAATATTTCCGCCTCTGGAGGCGTTTACATTGGTGTTGGCGCTCAATACATCGTCGCCAACCCAGGTACGATTACGGGCAGTATTGGCGTAATTCTCAGGGGCAATAATTTAGAAAAACTGCTCGATAAAATCGGTGTATCTTTTCAAGTAGTCAAATCAGGCCCCTATAAAGATATTCTCTCTTTCGATCGCCAATTAACTTTGGAAGAAGAACAAATTTTGCAAGAATTAATTGATACCAGCTATCAGCAATTCGTCAGTACTGTTGCTGAAGGTCGTAATTTGGATGTAGACAAAGTCAAAACCTTTGCTGACGGTCGTATTTTTACAGGACAGCAAGCTTTGGAATTGGGAGTAGTCGATCGTCTGGGTACGGAAGAAGACGCACGACGATGGGCTGCCCAATTGGCGGGACTAGACCCAGAAAAAACTGAATATCAGACCATAGAAGAACCAAAACCTTTTATAAATCGTCTTATTCCAGGTAGAAGCCAAGCAAAATCTAAAATCGCAACGGCGATAGATTGGTTAGAATTTGAACTGGCGACAAGCGGTCAACCACTTTGGTTGTATCGACCATAATTTAGGGTTAGGGGTTAGGGGTTAGGGGTTAGGGAAACGATAAATCATAAGTTATAAGTTATAAGTTATCTATAAAAAAATTTATTACTGATTAGTGATTATTGATTACCTATTACCCATTACCCATTACCAAATCGGCGGAGGAATTAAGTTATTGTGAATTGGAAAGTACGCGGAATTCGTGGAGCAACTACTGCGGAGCGAAATACTACTGAAGCGATTAGAGAAGCTGTTGACGAATTACTCGATGCGATCGAACAACACAATCAACTCGATCGAGACGAAATCATCAGCGTTATTTTTACGACAACTAAAGATTTAGATGCAATTTTTCCAGCCGCGATCGCTAGAGAACGTCCTGGTTGGGATCGAATTCCTTTACTAGATCTCCAACAAATGCATGTAAAGGGAAGTTTGGAACGTTGCATTAGAATTTTAATTCAATTTAATACTCCCGAACCGCAACTAGAAATTTTTCATCCCTATCTGCGTAACGCTGAAAATCTCCGACCAGACTGGAGTTTGGAAACAGTAAACCACGCTCGAATATCGACAGTTATTTGATTGTTGGTAATGCTTACCCTACAGTAAATTTACCTCAATCTAACGAGCAAAAAACTCTTCAAACGTTTGTCGAGCTATTTTGTGTCGAGTATTTTTAGGCAACAATTTGGATTTTAAAAATAACAGCCAATCTTTGAGAGTGAATACAGTCCATCCTTCATGCTTAAAGGCAATGCTACTCAAACCCCAGTACCTGCACTTGCTAATCTGGCTGGCTCGATCGCATGTTCATTTTTTTCGCCTGTTTGAATGCAAATCGTTTCAAATACAGGAGTAATAAAAATTTTGCCGTCGCCAATTTCTCCCATACGAGCAGCATCGAGAATTATTGCCACAATTGAATCTACTAGGCTATTCTCTACAACAATCTCTAATTTAATTGTTGGCAATAACTTGGTGACAAATTTAATACCGCGATAACTTTTTAGATAACCTTCAGAGCGATCGCTGCCATATATATGCGAAACTGTCATGCTGGCAATACCAAAATCGACCAAAGCATGTTCGACTAAATTAAATTGTTCGGGACGGATAATTGCTTCAATTTTTTTCACAATCGAATACTTCCTATCAAATCAATTAACCATAGAATATCGAAGCGAAACCATCGTCCACATCGAATAAATGTCACGTTTAAACCATGACAAATGTCATTACTGTCTAATTGTTCGGGAGGTGTTTATCTTCCGTGATGCGTAAAACCGCCGTCCCGAAATGCGGCGGATAAAAGCGAATAGCCAGATTTATCTGGCAGTCTAGACAAGCTGTATACAGAACTGTACAATAAGTGCGTGGTCAGGGTAATCAACCACGTAAAACACCCAGTAGTCGATAGACTGTCGCACCTTGAAAATTGAGCATATAAGGTTCTGATGGAAAAAGCACCATCAGGTAAGGCGCGTCAATTCTGAGGTTACCTCAGAATTGCCTTGGCGCGCCGTAAAACGTTCATGCACCAAGTACCAGAAAACCCAAAATTTAGGCTTCGCCGTGAGCGTCAGCCGAACGGTTGGAAACTGTAGGGTAGGGCATACCCAAACAGGCTTCTGTAATGGAGTAAAAGCTTGGGGAGAGAACCATCTCTGGCACAGACTAGGCAACTAGGTTGTGGTAAGTGGACTCGATGAACCAAGAATCCGCGCCATTTGTAATGCGCGGAGTGTCAACGATCATTCATTCCTATCCGAATAATCTTTGCGTCCAGCAATATTTTCGATCGCCGTTAAAGCTGCTGCCGAACCTGCCAAAATATCCCTTTCTTCTCCACCCAAATAAAGTCTGCCAAAACTACCTACAGCCGTAACTTGTAAAATATTAATCAAAGCAGCTTTCTCTGCTTCATTAGCCGCCAAAGCTGCATAAGCCGCAGGTTGAACTTCAAGTACGTAAAGGGTTTGCCCTGCTAGCAACATTTGTCCGCGTCGGTTGCGATTGATTAGTTGTGATTGGTAAGCGTCGATGTTGCGAATGACTTGACTTGAGACAACTTGAGGCTTGAGAGATTCATTTTGATTGACTCCCAATGTTTCTAAAATTGCTCTTCCCGCCGCGCGAACTTCTCCTTGCTTGCTAGCATGTACTTCCAGAAGACCGTACAATCTTTCGACAAATTGTACTCCAGGACGAACCGCCGCAGCTTTGAGAGCAACATCAGTAATGCGGTTGATTTCAATTCCAGGCGAGATTTCAATCCACAAAGAAGCATCGCCTGGTAATGGTAAAAACCCTAGCGCTACAGTTCCTATGTAGGCTGCATGTTGAGGTTGCAGTCTATCCAAATATACGTAACTTCGCAATTCTACGCCCAAGTTTTTATCTCCGTTCGATTCGATTTTGGTGATGTACTCCCAGCGCTGCGCTACGCAAGGAAAGGATGAATGAGGTAACCTCATTCATCCTTGCTTTACGCGACAGCGTGGGCTTCTCTTGAATTTCTCCTAGAGCGTTTTATAGTGAGGGAGACACCCAGCCCCACTTTCTTGATAAGAATCGCGCTATTTGTATCCCGATCTATTGAAAGATTGCATTGATTGCATTCATGCCAACGTTCTTTTAATGTTTTTGGGACAACATTGAGGCAATTTGAGCAAACTTGACTGGTATTTTTGGGATTAACTTTGACAACTTTGCCTCCAGCGCTTTCAGCCTTAAAGCTTAAAATGTCAATAAATTGCGCCCAACCAGCGTCAGCTATGCTCTTGTTTAATCCTGATTTTCTACTTTGTCCGTTGGCTACATAGTTACCCTCTTCATCTTGCTTTGGCTTACAACGTCTGGACATATTTTTCACTGCCAAATCCTCTACAAAAACCACATCGGCTTTTTGTAATACAAGTTTTGCAGCCTCAAAATGAAACTGTTTTCTTTGTCTTGCTATTCTTTGATGCAGAAGGGCGATCTTTCGATTTAAAAGTTTTCTAGCTTTGCTACCTTTTTTTCTAATAGCAACTTTTTGTTGTAGTTTGGCTAGTTTTACCTCACTGCGCCGAAAGTGTTGTGGAATATCCACAAACTCTCCAGTATTAAGAGCCGCAAATTTTTCCAGCCCCAAGTCTAGAGCAATACTGTTGTCTTGGGTTGGGATAATATTAATACTGCTTTCTGGTATACTTTCGTCAACTAGTGTAATAGTTACATACCAGCCATCGCTTTTCTTGGTAACAATAGCTGTTTTTGCCTTGAATTCATTAGGGATAGGACGATGAAGAACTAGTTTTACCCAACCAATAAATCTCAGATTAATTAGATTTTTTTGAATGTCAGAAGTATTGATTTGAGTATAAGTAAACGAACGGTAACGATTCTTGCCCTTGAATCTTGGTCGTCCACTTTTATTACCCTTGCTATCACCTTTAACGAATCTATCAAATGCTAGTTTTACCCTGGTTACGCAATCCTGCAACACTTGCGAATAAATTTCTTTGTACCAGGGTCGATTTTGTTTGAGTAAAACAAGACTGCGCTTTTGAGAATAATAGTCGGGTAAGGCTCTTCGTTCTGGAAGATAGCAAATTAACGGACAAGCGTTAATATCGCACCGATTTTCTTCCCACCACCGAAAACGCTCGCCCAACAGCCAGTTGTACTGTAGTTGCAACATATCAAGCCACCGATCCATAGTGGCTTTTTGTTTGGTTGTTGGTAGTAACTGGTACTGGTAAGCTATTCTCATGAGAAGATAATATCATGCAGTGCTATAGGCGAATCAGACCATTTGCATCTACTTTTCGGGTTTTACCCACAAATGCAGTTATCCAAATTTGCAAACAACATCCCGATCGATTCAAAGATTTTGCTAAAAACGATCTCGTTTTTGCTTCAATGAAAATTCCCAATCGCTAAAACAGTCATCTAAAGGTAAATCTGTAGAATATAGCTTCTATAAATTACATTTATTAATACTTATTCATTTTTATCAGCACTACAACTTTGCAGCAGTAAATAGAATGGGTTAATTGTTCTTAGTTCATTGTCGATCGCCGATCGCTAAAAATGCCCGTGAATAATCTGCCTTCTCTAACGCAAATTCCTGTTTCTGCTTGGTGTCGTCCCATCGGTTTGGGTTGGGATAAACCTTACACAGTTCGCTATGCTAGTAATTTAGATGATGGCCCTTGGCATGGGATGCCTTTAGGTGGTTTTGGTGCTGGTTGTGTCGGGCGATCGCATCGAGGGGATTTTAATCTTTGGCATCTCGACGGGGGGGAACATGTTTTCAAAAGTTTCCCTGCTTGTCAGTTTAGCGTATTCGAGCAGCCAGAAGATGGTTCGGCGCAAGCTTATGCGATGTCAACTGAAGCGCCAGAGGATGGCAGTTTATCTAGATGGTTGTGGTATCCCAAAGAAAAAGGAAGCTATCACGCACTTTATCCACGCAGTTGGTTTAGTTACGAGGGAGTATTTAAATCTCAGTTAGTTTGCGAGCAATTTTCGCCAATATGGGCAGAAAATTATCAAGAATCGAGTTATCCAGTTGGTATTTTTGAGTGGACGGCACATAATCCCACCGATAAGCCAATTACTATTAGCATCATGCTTACTTGGCAGAATACAGTGGGCTGGTTTACCAATGCCATTAAATCGCCCGAAATAAAAGTAAGAGATGATGGCAGTCCAGAATATGAATATCAGCCGCGATTGGAAGATAGTACGGGTAATTTCAATCAATGGATTCAAGATAATTATCGAGTTGGTTGTTTGTTAAATCGCGTTCGACCTCACGAAGAAATTCTTGAAGGAGAAGGACAAATTAGCATCGCTACGATCGCCAATCCCAGCTTAGAAGTATTTCATCACGGACGTTGGAATCCGAAAGAAGATGGTAGCGATGTCTGGGATTACTTTGCCATGAATGGTTCTCTACCAGACTTTCAAGATGAAACTCCCGCCGCACCAGGAGAACAAATTGCCGCCGCGATCGCCGTTCGCTTTACGATCGAACCTGGAAAAACTCGGAAAATACCTTTTATCCTAGCTTGGGATTTTCCCGTTACCGAATTCGCTCACAAAATTAATTATTATCGTCGCTATACAGACTTTTTTGGTCGCAATGGTAATAATGCCTGGAGTGTAGTTAAAACGGCATTAAAACATAGCGATTTGTGGCGAGAAAAAATTGAAGAATGGCAAACACCAATTTTGCAAAAAAAAGACTTGCCAGATTGGTTCAAAATGGCATTGTTTAACGAACTTTATTTACTCGCCGACGGCGGTACACTGTGGACGGCAGCGACGGAAAACGATCCGATCGGACAGTTTGGCGTGTTGGAGTGTCTGGATTACCGTTGGTACGAAAGTTTAGACGTGCGCTTGTACGGTTCGTTTGGATTAATGATGTTATGGTCGAAATTGGATAAGGCAGTCTTAGAAGCCTTTGCCAGGGCAATACCAACGGGGGATGATACACCCCGAATTATTGGTTACAATCGAGCGCAAGCTATTCGTAAAGCCAAGGGTGCGACACCTCACGATTTAGGCGCACCGAACGAACATCCTTGGGAAAAAACAAATTACACCAGCTATCAAGATTGTAATTTGTGGAAAGATTTACCCAGCGATTTTGTCTTGCAAGTGTATCGAGATTTTGTTCTCACTGGCGCTAACGACACCGAATTTTTATGGGAATGTTGGGAAGCAATTGTAGAAACTCTTGCTTATTTAAAAACATTCGATTTGGATAATGATGGCATTCCCGAAAACTCTGGCGCACCCGATCAAACCTTTGACGACTGGCGACTAAATGGAATTAGTGCCTATTGTGGTGGATTGTGGATTGCCGCATTAGAAGCAGCGATCGCGATCGCTAAAATCCTTTTAGATAATCCTCCTATTAATCCCGACCGTAGTTTAGATAGAGATTCGATTTCTGGCGCGATCGCTACCTATCAAACTTGGTTGAAACAAGCGCGAGAAATTTATCATCCCACGCTTTGGAATGGAGAGTACTATAATCTCGATAGCAAAAGCGGTTCGGATGTAGTGATGGCAGATCAATTATGCGGTCAATTTTACGCCCAATTGTTGGGATTACCTCCCGTCGTTGAAAAACAATATGCCGAATCTGCCCTCAAAAAAGTTTATGATGCTTGTTTCCTCAAGTTTCACAACGGTGAATTCGGTGCTGCAAACGGACTCAAACCAGATGGTAAGCCCGAAAAACCCGATGCGACTCATCCTTTAGAAGTTTGGACGGGAATTAATTTTGGTTTGGCTGCTTATCTGTTGCAAATGGGAATGAAAGAAGAAGCATTTAAGTTAAC
>JBOFLQ010000146.1:0-12500 GCA_051657945.1 Xenococcaceae cyanobacterium
GCTGTAAGCTGATTAGCAATTTAAGTTTTTATTTAACAAGGGTGTTAAGTAAGACTTATTTTACTTAACTGAAATAACTGTCAAACTATTGTTTTGTCTAGGTTCGGTGCGTTTGGTCTTGACTCTGTCTTAACCGCGCTTTATTAATATAGCGCTTGTTTTTTAATTTTGTCAACTCTTTTGGCAAAAAAACTTTTTTTCAAATTTACATTTAATATACAGTCGAGACAATCCTCATTTATAAGCTTTTTACAGAGTTAAATCTTATATTTTGCTATATTAATCCTTTTTAAGACCAAAAAAGGCGTAATTTCTCCTTGTAGCGAATCTCAATAACAAATTTAGTTTGGTAGGCTAGACGAGAATGTTTAGGTGGCTTAATAAAGAGAAAGATGTGCTGATTAAATCTTTCCAGTTTGACAGAAAAACTTATGTTTTAATTTCAATAGCGCAAGTACCTTAACTATCAATCCCCTACAATTAATATATCCAGCATTGCCATTGTGAAAGGAAATACCGTTCTCTAGTAATATTTGGCGTAGTTAGCTTCCTGCGCACAATTAATAGTTTTTCATCAGACTGTTATTTTAGGCATGCTATAAATCCGCTCGAGTAAACAATCGTTTTAGTTTTACTTTAACTAAACTAGAGCTTTTCAAAATGTTTAGTCCAAAATGGTCACTGTAATTCTATGTCTGCAATTAAGCAAATTTGGCTTTACGATACAACTCTCAGAGACGGCGCGCAAAGGGAAGGTATTTCTTTATCTGTCGAAGATAAGCTTAAAATTGCCAGAAAATTAGATGAGATGGGCATTCCTTTTATTGAAGGAGGATGGCCTGGGGCAAACCCTAAAGATGTCCAATTTTTTTGGAGATTGCAAGAAGAACCACTTATTCAAGCCGAGGTTGCTGCTTTTTGTTTTACCCGTCGTCCTCATTCGAGTGCCGCTGGGGATAAAATGTTGCAAGCAGTTTTATCGGCTGGTACACGCTGGGTAACTATTGTTGGCAAATCCTGGGATCTGCATGTGACAGAAGGTTTAAAAACTGACCTAGAAGAGAATTTAAATATGATTCGTGAGACGATCGCTTATTTGTGCGATCGAGACAGGCGAATTATTTACGATGCCGAACATTGGTTTGACGGGTACAAACACAATCCTCAATACGCGCTGGAATGTCTCAAAGCAGCGACGGAAGCTGGTGCGGAGTGGCTAGTTTTATGCGATACCAATGGGGGTACTTTGCCTCATGACTTAGCAAGAGTGGTTAAAGAAGTGAAGAGTGCCTTGTTTAAATGGAAAGATCGAGCAGCGGAGCGACCTCAGCTAGGTATCCACACTCATAACGATTCTGGTGTAGCCGTCGCCAATGCGCTTGTGGCAGTAGCAGAAGGAGCGGTCATGGTACAAGGAACTATTAACGGTTACGGCGAACGCTGCGGTAATGCCAATCTTTGCACGCTGATTCCCAACTTGCAACTAAAATTAGGTTATCGGTGTCTCGAAGAAAAAGGATTGACTCAGTTAACTAGTATCAGTCGTTCGATTAGTGAGATCGTCAACCTCGCTCCTGACGATCATGCGCCCTATGTAGGACGTTCGGCGTTTGCTCATAAAGGCGGTTTACATGTTTCGGCAGTTCAGCGAAATCCAATCACTTACGAACACATTCAGCCTGAATTAATTGGTAATGAACGTCGTATTGTCATTTCCGAACAATCAGGTTTGAGTAACGTTCTCTCTAAAGCTAGTAGTTTTGGCATTGACTTAAATAAGCAAGACCCGACTTGTGTTCAAATTTTAGAACATCTCAAAAATTTAGAAAACCAAGGATATCAATTTGAAGCAGCAGAAGCAAGCTTTGAATTGTTAATGCGATCGGCACTGGGAAAACGTCCAGAAATGTTTCAAGTTAAGGGGTTTCAAGTACACTGCGACATGTTGCGCTGGACGGATTTACCCTATTGCAAATCATTAGCGACAATTGAAGTCATTGTTAACAACGAAAGAATACTCGAAGCGGCAGAAGGAAATGGGCCAGTTTCGGCACTGGATGAAGCGCTGCGAAAAGCTTTGAGGGAGTTTTACCCAGAAATTGCCAATTTTCAGCTAACAGATTATAAAGTGAGAATTTTGGATGGGGGTGCGGGAACAAGTGCAAAAACTCGTGTATTGGTAGAATCGAGCAACGGTCGAGAACGTTGGTCTACTGTTGGTGTTTCGGGGAATATTTTGGAAGCTTCCTACCAAGCTGTAGTTGAAGGGATTGAATATGGTTTGTTAGCAAACTGTTTTGCCTGTAGAATTAATCCCACTTCCGTTTCCTCGATCGATACGTCTGTAAGCTAAAAGAATTTCGATCTCAAGCTTTTAGGGGTAGGGAAAGCAGAGAAACTTAGGTAGAGAAGAGCTGAGGTAAAATTATTTTTCCTATTCCTTCTTCCCTATTCCCTAATTATCCTTCATTAAGATAGTCTTAATTGATTAGGATAAAGAAGAGAGGCGATTGGGCTATCTACGACAGCAACTAAAACAGAACCGTTATTTAAGCTAATTTTAAATTTTTATGTATTCCCTGCTTGAGACAACTAAACGTCGGCTCCAAAAAATACCTCAAATTCCCAACGTTTGGGAAGGAGATCGTCGTACCTTAACTGGCATTAATGCCAATTTAGAGCCAGATGTAGATGCCAACGGGGAATGCATCATTTGGGTAGATGGCTCGGAAGGATTCGTGCGTGCTATGGATGTAGTATCGCCAGAAATGGGATTAGAAGCGGTGGTAAGAACTTTGTTGAGGGCGATCGAAAATCCTCATAGTCCCGCCCAACCAGCCAGACCGCAAAAAATTGTAGTTCGCGATCGCGAAATTCAATTCTTTTTGCGAGGAGTGCTGCAACATTTAGATATTGCCATCGATTACGAACCAAAACTGCCTTTAATTGACGAACTTTTTCGCGGTTTGGAAACGAGTGAACACCAACAGTCTTCGAGTATTTCTGCCGAATACGAAACAATGTTGGAGGATACTGCGTATCAGATCTGGAATACTAGTCCTTGGGAATTAGCGACCGATCGCGATATTCTTGCTATCAAGATGGATCGCTGGCATGTAGACACCATTTATGCTTGCATCATGGGTATGCTCGGTCGAGAATACGGCATTGTTATGTATCGCTCTCTTGATTCTCTCAAATATTTTCGCTCGGTGGTACTCGATCGAGAATCTCTCGAACATTTGGAACAAGCTTTTTTAGCTCAAGATTGTTGGTTTTTAAATTTCGAACCGAAGGATGAAGAAGACCTAGAAGATTTAGAAGACTATGAAGAAGAATTCGATTTAGCAGAACTAGATGTTTCGGAAATTCGACCTCTTTTCGGTAGTATTCATCCTTATGAAGGAATGCGTCCCCTTCAAGAAGATGAAGAGGCGTTAACTATTTATGTCGTTCTTCGTGCGATCGGCAAGTTTGTTAGCAAGCACTCAAAAAAATTGGAACGAGAAGCGATCGAAAAGATTGAAGATCGTTATAAAATTTCTGTACCTACAAGCGATCGAGGCAAACAAAATATTTCGGTAGAAGTATCAACTCTTCCACAATTGGCTGAAGAACTTATAGCTATGGGGGAAGTAGCTGACGCAGAGGAGTTAGTTCGCACTCCAGGTAATCATCTGCCCATTAAAGATGACCTAATTCCAGATGGTTCTTATGTGAGTCTGGGAATGGTGCCGTGGGAAATTGTCAAACAACTTCGAAACGAACGACAAATTAGTGTTTCCTCTCTTGAATTGTCCGATCGCGGCAAGGGTATGCCAGCCATCTTAATTCAAACTTCTCGTCCTAAAGCTAAATCTTTGATTGAAAGGTTAGGTGAAGCAGGAGGAATTGAGGCAATTTGTTTTAATCGCGGTGAGGATCGTTTTACAGAGACAATTTACGATTTAGGTATCTTACAAACTGGTAAGGGTGAATTGTATATCTTTGGCGAATATGTCAAAGACGACCCCAAACACATCAAAGCACGCAAGCAATGGAATCAACGTTGTCAAAAAAACAAAGGTTCTTGCGGCATAATTATTGCTATGGGAGCTACAGGGGTTTCTCGCGGTCATCCTCGACCACAAGATATGATGGCAATCTTTGACGCTAAAGCCCTCGATCCAGAAGATTTAGGACTGGGAGTACTTCAGTTAATGCCTCAGTTTGATTTAGAGTTTGAATAAATTTAGCGGACGCTCGGTTCAGCTTGTGAGTTTTTGTTTTTCGCTTGATGTTTTTCGATTTGACGTTGTTGCCGCTCGCGATCGGCATTAGTTTCTGGAATTAGCTTTTCTAGTGTCCTTGCAATGATTGGTAAAAAGCCAATTATGGCGACAACGTCAATTATATTAAACAGCATTTGAGCATTGGCAACTTGTCGCCCGACATCGTTACCAGAAATTGCCTGTGTTAATTGAGCTAATTGTGGAGCTAAAAAGATTCCGATAATGGCACTAATGAGGTTGAAAAATAGATGAAATAAACCTGTCCGCAATGCAGCACTACCCCGTCCGATGGTGGCAACTAGAGTATCGGCGCAAGTTCCAACTTCCGCACCCAACATAATTGCAATTCCAGCGGGTAAAGCAATTAAACCAGAACCTGCCAAGGTGACGACGATCGCTACTGTGGCTGAAGAAGATTGAATGATTACCGTAAAAATAGCTCCAACCAAAGCTCCCAAAAATGGGTTGCGACCTAAACGTTCCATCCAGTTTAGAAATGGTTCATATTCTCGAAACGGCTCCATCGCTGAATCGATCGCTTCAAGTCCATAAAACATTAATCCAAACCCTAGTAAAATTATACCAAGAGATTTAATACGGGCTGTTTTGCCCAAAAAGAACACCAGCATTCCGACAAACATCAAAATCGGAACATACAGTTCGATATTTAGAGAAATAATTTGCGCGCCGACTGCTGTGCCAATGTTAGAACCTAACACAACGCCAAGAGATTGAACAAAGGTTAGAATACTAGCACTCACCATCGCAATTACTAGAATGATCGTGACAGACGATGACTCCAATAATGTTGTTGCGACTATTCCAGTTGCAACGCCTGCATAGCGATTTGTCGTGAATTTGCTGAGGATATTCTTTATCCGTTCTTCCCCGACATCTTCGAGTCCTTCAGCGAGTCGAGTAACACCGTAGATAAACAGCACTAAACCCGCAGTCGCGCCCATCGCCATTTTAAAGAAGTCAATCGCTTCTGTCTCTTCTTGGTTTAAAGGAAGATCGGGTTTTTGAGAATCGCTCGATTTAGACTCTCGATTTTTGGGTTGAGTCGTTTGAGCATTAACGTTAGAAGTGACAGCAGGTGAACTTGAACTCAAAAACGGAAGTTGATGAGTTAGCGCTGGTGGGAAAATTAGAAATGTTGCAACTAAAAGTACAACATTTAAGTAGTTGAATAGTTTTCGATTTAATTGCTTTAAAGTAAACATTATTTCTTGAAATAAATTTTCACTTCAATCGAGCAAATATTTGCAAACAAAATTATTACAAATAAAGCATTTTAAACACTTAGTTTATTTTGACAACTTTATTTTTATCTCTTCTAAAAGACGTAGATTTACTAACTCTTGTTAAGTTTATTTTTTCTTTAAAAATTAGTTAATTAAGCTTAATTTATTCTAAAACTAAACTTAATCAAATGAGAATTCATTAACTTAAGCAATAGGTATAGTCATTTCCATTAATTTCCATGTGATTTAAAGATGCGCTCGATTATGAAGAAACAATCGCGCCCTATGTTTTCTATTTGGAATGACTATAAGCGATTCCATTCGTTCCAAGAACCTTCACAATTTCTAATGTAAAGTACGCGAATCAATAGAGACACAATTAAGCTTGTTTATGGCACTTTTAACTCGATCGGACAAAACACGTAAATTTAGATCGGGTTTTGATGCAAAATATTTTTAATAATCTGTTCCAGACAAATACAATCTTCATCATTCAAACCAACACTTTCTGTTAGATCGATCGCGTCTGTGACATCTCTTCTATTGTGAAAAGTTGTATCTAGTTTCAATCCCGCTTTTTGCCGAAAGTTAAGAGGCTGTCGTAGGACAATTGTCAAACAATCGATCGCCGAAATATTCAATAAATCAAAGCTCGATCGCTCATTGTTAATGTTCCCGATTTTTTAAGAAATTCTATTTCAATGTTGCAATTATGGTTTTAGAGACAAATATTGTTGAATTTCTAAGCTAGACTAAAATTCTGAGGATTTTGTGAGTTAAATTTTTTTGTGGGTCTCTCAAAGTTAAAAAATATTTCGATCGTCAAGCCAAAATGGAATTAAATGCAATTCGTGCTGGAAAATTAAAACAACTGCCAGGAATCAATTTGGAAGATGAAAATCTTTCCCAATGTCAATTAGAAAAAGTTAATTTTGCTGGAGCAAATCTAGTTGGGATTGACTTATCTGGTTCTAATCTAAAAGGAGCGCGTTTAGATGGTGCAAACCTGCTCGGTGCTAAACTTAATTCAAGCGATTTGAGAGCCAATCTTTTGGGTGCTAACCTCATGCAAGTCGATCTCAGCAGCGCCGATCTTAGAGGAAGTAACCTTAGAGGCGCTAATTTGATGGGGGCTAAATTGATTAGAGCAACTCTAGCAGGTGCTTTTTTAAGTGGAACTAATCTGACTGGAGTTAATTTACAAGGAGTCGATCTTAGAGGTGCTGACTTGAGAGGAGCTAACCTTAATAGCGCCAATCTTAAAGGCGCAAACTTAGCTCAGGCAGATTTACAGGGTGCTAATTTAAGTCAAGCCAACCTAGAAGAAGTAGATCTGCGCGGTGCCAATTTAGCAGGAGCGAGTTTTATGGATGCTAACTTACTTTGTGCCGAACTCGAAGGCGCTAATTTAGATGGTACAAATTTGGAACAAGCTTGTCTTTTAGGAACTTTTCTTAGCGCTTGAAAGTATCGACGATCGGTTTTTAGTTTTTTAACCCTCTATTCCCTGTTATAGATTGCTAAGCACCACTCCCAAACCAGCACTTTATGCTTTATTCTGGATTTTGTTCCTCGAATAATAAAGCGCCCGTGTCCAAAACATCTTTTTGGTGGAAGCAACATATTTATATCCTGGAAAATCTGCTTGATGCCAAACTTCTCTCAAAAGTTGGGCAGGTTTTTAATGGAGTTCGATTGTCAAATCGCCATCAAATAAGAAAAATATGTAGCTGGCTGATTTGTTTGCTGGTTATTTTGATGATGTGGCTGTGGAATTGGAAGCTGGTTTTAGCCACAGCAGTAGGCATTAGCTCGATCTATTCTATCTATTTATTTCCCAGTCGAAAATGGCAAACTTACTGGCTGAAGTGGCAAAAGTTTTGGCTTGGCGATCGCCGAAAATTTACTCTATCTGTTAGTGGTGGGGGATTTGCTGCTTTTAGTACCTATATGGCAACTTCGATTTGGGCGGAATCTGAAAATCGTTGGCTGGCAAGTGCGGTTATTTTCCAAAGTTTTGCGACAATTTTTACTTTAGTACTTTTAATTTGGAATTTCTCGTGCGATCGCGCTAACCGCGATAACCATAAATTCGATCGACATTTGTCAGAGTTAACCGCAACAGATCCCCTCAAACGCTTAATTGCCGTCAGACAGTTAACTCATTTGGCTCGTAAAATTAATGGCGATTGCGAACATAAAGATCGATTAATTGAATATTTCCGCATGATGCTTTCTCAAGAAAAAGAAACGATCGTCCGCGAAGCTATTTTAGAAAGTCTACAAATTTGGGATCTTCAAGAATTGAAGCTTTTGGATCGCAAATCCTGCCCACTTCCTCTAAATTTTAAACTTTCTCAGGAAAAAATTCTTTTTTAAGCGACAAAAGTATCTTCTGAAGAGACAAGTTGATATCCTGCATCGGCTGGTGAAAAAACGGCAAAAGTTGTTTACTTGCCTAATTCTTGAGAACGTAGATAAGCTGCTTTGACTGCTTCAATTAAAGCCGATCGCAAGCCATTCTTTTCTAATTCCGCTACACCTGCGATCGTCGTTCCCCCTGGACTGGTAACCAAATCTTTCAATTGAGCGGGATGTAATTTGGATTCTTTAATTAATTGTGCTGTACCTAAAACCGTTTGCAAGGCTAGTTGGTTGGCAATGGCGCGGGGTAAACCTGCTGCAACTCCACCATCTGCTAAAGCTTCGATCGCGATCGCCACAAAAGCCGGACCAGATCCAGATAATCCAGTCACTGCATCCATCATATCTTCTGGCATTTCTACCACTTCTCCCACCGCAGAAAAGATAGATTTTGCTAATTCGAGATGTTCTGATTTGACATGACTTCCCATCGCGATCGCCGTCATGCCAGCACCAACGGTTGCAGGAGTATTAGGCATGGCTCGAATAATTGGTTGTTGGGGAAAAGCCGATTCTAGTTTGCCTAAAGGAACGCCTGCCAAAATTGAAATAATTACAGTCGAGCGATCGAGGCTATCGCTAGCACTCAGATCTGCCGCTACTTTGTCGAAAACTTGCGGTTTAATGGCTAATAAAACTACTTCAGTAGCACTGGCTGCTAATTGATTATCTTCTGTAACTCGAACGCCATATTGCTGTTGTAAAAAATTACGCCGTTGTAGTTGGGGTTCGCTAACTACAACGGCATTTGATGTATATATTTTTTTAATAAGGAGGCGAGATAAAATGGCTTCTCCCATTACCCCACCCCCGATCGTACCTAATTGAATCACGTCCGATTGAGTATCATTCATAATTTACAATCTACAATGTTTGATGCAACACGAGCGATTACCCCAAAGATAAAAGCAAATCCCGCGCGATCGACATTGTTTATCTTACTCAAAAACGAACCCTTCGTTATTGTGCCATCCGAATTTGATCGGATTCTCTATTCTCGAATGATACTTGACGAACATTATGGTGAGATGCTGCTTCTTGTACGTCGTGCAAGATTCCCGATAGCGTACTGACTTTTACGCAACTAGGTGTAAACAGAAAGATACTTTCTCCTACTCTTTCTTGATGTCCGTCCATGGCATAAGTGCCACCAGCTACAAAATCTACTGCTCTTTGAGCTTCTTCTGGCTCCATGATGTTTAGGTTCAAGACTACAGATTTTCTCTCTCTAAGTGCTTGAATTACTTGAGGCATTTCTTCAAATGAATGAGGCTCGATGACAATCACTTCACTAATACCGCCAGCAATTGGCATATCAATTACTTTGCTTTTTTGGTGCGAGTCCATTTTTGTTTCTACTTTTTGGGTTGATTGTACTCGATGTTCGCGTCGATAATTATTGATGCGTTCCTGCTCGATCGAAGTTGGTTCTTCTCGATCGTAAAATTCTTCGCCAGCTATTTCACTTGGGGAAAACTCTTCGTATTCACCATTTTCATCTTCAGGTTCGACGAAGTTTACAAAGTTTTTTAATTTATTCCACATAACATTTCACGGTTCGATATTTCTTGACAATGACAATCTCAATAGTAAAAACTTTTGAGATTGTTTGAGTGTTTTTACAAGGAAGGATGGAAGCAATAAAAATATTAATAATTAGTATTTACTTGACTTAATCCATACCTTTTTGTATATATTATTAGGTTCGCCTTGATGTTACACTCAATCTTTAAGAACGACAACCATATTTATACAAGCTGTTAACAATACTTTTAAATGCTGCTAACTTTTTCGATATTATTGGCTGCTTAAGTACATGTTACTTCGAGACGATCTGTAATCGTAGACTGCTATTTATTAGTTTTTCAAAAAATGTAATGTATTGTGGTTTTTACTTACATTACTTTACTTAGTTTTGCTTCTTTACTTTTCTGTATTGTGCGTTTCTTTTAACAAGAGTTAAGCTTTTGTGTTTTATCGATCGATAAGTAAACACAAAATAGTAAAAAAAGTTACTCGGAGCGATCGCAACCCAACCAAAAAAATTTTACTTTATCGCAACAGTTTTTCAAGTGAACTCATAACGACTCCAATCTAGACTGTAGACTTGTATTGGATTGACACAGCTAAAATAGTGCATTATTTGTATTTCGATCGCTATGCTAAAAAAACTTTTGCGTTGACGCAATAGTTTTTCAAGTGAACTCATAACGACTCCAATCTAAACTGTTGACTGATAATGGATTGAAATAGCTAAAACTGTGCATTAGTTTTTCTATGCAATCAATCCATTTAAAAGAACTATCTGTGTTTATCTGTACGGCACGCCAAAGCCAATCTGAGGCGGAAATATCTGAGGAAACCTCAGATATTTCTATCCGCCGCGTGCCTTGTTTATCTGTGGACTGTTTTATTGCATCAAATTAGCTGTGTCAGTCCAATAGGATGCATAACGAACAAAAGTAACGAACAAAAGTAACGCACCCTCAAATCTTTGTTTGAAAGAAGCTGTTTAGGAGTTACGCTCGATCGCTACAAAAAAAATTATTCTTCAAACTCACATTGCCCAAAGGACGATAGGTTAATTCCAATTACCAATCATAGTAAACGGTGCCCAAAAATAGGGATGAGACATCTCTAAATTGCCTTGTGGCAAGTTGCTTGGTAAAGATTCTACTTCTCCGTCAGACAGCATCAATTTGCCATCTGCAATTTTTACTTTGCCTTGGAGCATAGCTAACTGAGCGTTGCGTAAAGCTGAAGCTTTGATCGCAGAATTACCCAAGTCTTGATAAAATTCGCTCATCAAACCTAGAGTACCGAGATCGCTTACTTGCCAGAGACTAGCCAAAGCTGATTTAACACCAGCTTGAACGGCTAAACCTGCAAAACCCAATTCGGCTTTTTCATCACCTAACGCAGTTTGACAGGCACTCAAAACCAATAATTCTACGGGGTCGCTTTTAGCGTTATCCCAACCGAATTCGCTAGAGAGTTGTCTCAGTTGCGGCATTGTGAGCTTGTCATCGTAAAACTGGATGTATGAACTTTGCATATCTCCAGGTAAAAATTCGGCATGAGTACCGAGGTGAATGATTCCGTAGCGTTGTTTTCGATCGCTATTTTGGGCAACAAAATTTTCGATTGTAAATTGCTCGTTAAGAAAAACTTCTCCAGAACGAGGATTTCTGGTTACGTTTTGCAGTTCGAGCGGAATAGTTGGCAGAGGTATTTGATCCTGAAATTGAGATGCACCCATTGCTAAAATTGGTTTGCGACTGACATCAACGTATCTAGTGTCCGTCAAGCCAAAACTGGGAACCATGGCTACGGCATATTTTTCAATTAAAAACTTTTGACCGTCATTCAAAGCAGCAACGGGTAACAGTCTCAAACCAGAGTCCATAGCAAAAACTAAAACGTCAACGTTGTTAGCTTTTAATTCTTGCTCTAGAGGGGCAACAATCCACTTATATAGCTGCTGGGAAGATTCCATGTAACTAGAATCTTTAATTTTGGTAGGATCGCTGATTTGTTGGCTAAAGTTTTTTGCAGTTTCAACAACTTTGTCGCGAGATACACCAGCAATAGTTTGACGTAAAGCAGTTGCTTGAATTGCTTGAGCGGGATTGGTAGAAGCTACAAGGCGATCGCCCTTTTGAGCGCTATTGGGTGCTGTTGGTATAACGGCAAAAGTTTCCAAACGGTTGGATTGCACGGAAACGTTGATAAAGACAGGTTTTTTGCCAGTTTGCTGCCAAAGTTGACCCAATCTTTGTGAAATTTCTTGTACCGATGGCGTTTTGCCGTACAACTCAAGATTGGCAGAACCCATTAATTCGGTTGCTTGAAATTCTTCTTGAAGCTGAATGGCTACTTCGCTGCTAGCTTGTTGAATTTGGCTTTCGTAAGCAACGCGATCGATGTTATTATTCGAGCTGCTTCCAGAAGCTTTTTGCTGTTTGTCTTCTTTCTTAGCTTCTTGGGTTCGCTCTTCTTTTTTCTCTTCCTGCTGTTGATTATTTTCGGTTTTTTCCTTTGGTTCTTGAGGATTTTTAGCTTGAGAATCGGCAGTTTGTTCTCTGCTGGTTTGAGAATTGGAATTGGACGTTGAAGTTGTAGGTTTTGTAGCAGTTGAATCCTGACTACTAGTACTACTACCATTACTGTTACTACCAGTAGTAGTTGAAGTTGAAGGTTTTACCGCCGTGTTACTGCTACTGTTTCCAGAAGTATTACTCTGTCCGCTATTAGTTCCAGTCGTATTCCCACTAGTATTCGTATTTCCCGAAACTAGGCTATTCTGTCCGCTTGGAGTGTTAGTCGTTGCCGTTGGTGTATTGGGATTGCTGGGATTGCTGGGATTGTTAGCATTAGTGTTAGTCGTTGCCGTTGGTGTATTGGGATTGCTGGGATTGCTGGGATTGTTAGCGCTAGTGTTAGTCGTTGCCGTTGGTGTATTGGGATTGCTGGGATTGCTGGGATTGTTAGCGTTAGTGTTAGTCGTTGCCGTTGGTGTATTGGGATTGCTGGGATTGCTGGGATTGTTAGCGTTAGTGTT
>JBOFLQ010000147.1:0-8926 GCA_051657945.1 Xenococcaceae cyanobacterium
CGAGTACCCAATAATTATCTGCGAAATTTAGCACAAGAAACGATCGCGCCGATCGCCGCCAGAGAAAATTTACAACTGCAAAATAGCATATTTGCCGTCGAAATTCCTCCCGATCCCGAATTAGCTGCGGGAGAAATACAGCGCTTAACCGCATTACTCAATCAAAGAGCGGGAATTTCCATTTCTAGCCATTATCAAGATAAAACTGTGACGATTTCTGGCGCAATCGCCAACGCTGAAGCCGAAAAAAACGTCATTAAAGCTTTCGAACAAGTTCCAGGCGTAACCAAAATTATTAGCAAAATAAGCGATCGAACTCCTAAAATTAACGATCGCATCTATTTTAAATTGGGAAAAAAGTCGATCGAAGAAAAATATATCAATACGATTGTGTCGATTCAAAAACTGCTCGAAGAAAATCCACAAACATACTTAAAAATTATCGGTCACAGCGATAATATTGGATTGATTCCTGGCAAACGCCAACTCGCCTTACAAAGAGCGATCGCCGTTAGAAATGCTTTGCTCGATCGAGGAATAGCACCCGATCGACTCAGTGTGACTGGAAGTTTGCAACTTCCTCCCGATGTCACTTCAGAGCGATCGAGGCAACTCAGTAGATGCGTACGTTTTGAAGTGTTTACTCTCAATTAGGCAAGACTAACCTCTATAATCCCTATCCCCTATCCCCTGTTAACGCTATACTAGATTTCCAGAATAAGAAGCAATCGATCGCTCTTTAGGAGCATTAATTAATGCCAGAAGCTGTTGGTGTAATTGAAACTGTTGGATTTCCAGCCGTGCTGGCAGCCGCAGATGCTATGGTTAAAAATGGTCGCGTCACGATCGTTTATTTCGATTTAGCCGAGAGAGGTAATTTTCTCGTGGCAATTCGGGGTACTACTTCCGAAGTTAGACCGGCAATGGCAGCAGGATTAAAAGCTGCTGCGGATACTGTTGGTGGGTCAGTTGTTTCTCACTATACCGTACCCAATCCGCCCGAAAACGTTCTTGCTGTTTTGCCTGTCGAATATACAGAAAAAGTAGAAAGATTCCGTACTTAGCAATAGATAGAAAGCTATGGCTATTTTGGTCAATTTAGACTAAAGTTGAAAACTGAATAAAAATTTTTAACTTTTGACTTTCATAATTGTGAGTCTAAAACTATTTTATTTTCGATCGCCTTTAATTTAGGAGAATAATGATTATGCAAGGTCAACCAGCAGTGGGTTCTATAGAAACAAAAGGTTTTCCAGGTATCCTCGCTGCTGCCGATGCGATGGTTAAAGCTGGACGTATTACTATCGTCGGTTATCTTCGTGCTGGTAGCGCTCGCTTTACTTTAAATATTCGTGGCGACGTTCAAGAAGTTAAAACTGCTATGGCAGCAGGAATTGAAGCAGTCGAAAAAACTGAAGGCGCAGTAGTGGAAACTTGGGTAATTATTCCTCGTCCCCATGAAAACGTAGTGGCAGTTTTACCGATCGACTACAACGAAGCAGTAGAATCTTTCCGCGCTTCGATCGAAAACGGAGGTAGCCCCAGTCTTACTCGACGCTAAACTGGAGACATTCGTCAGATAGCAGTCGCAATTAAAGTTAGCCATCAGGAATGAAAGTAGAACTTTTTCTATTGCCTATTCTCTATTCCCTGTTCCCTACTTTAAATTAATTTCTTACCCAAATTCTTCTAGTAAGGCTTCTGAAATAGAGAAACACTGGAAATTGGTAATATTCAATTACCAGCCAAACCAGACAGAATAAATGAGCCAAAAATGTTAATACCGTCCAAGTAACTGGCAACCAATCAAGGTAACTTCCAGGTATAGTTGGAAATAAGTAAGTAGCGATGGCGATTATCGATGTGGGAATGCCGACAAATGCCATTCCTGCTAAAAAGTAGCCCCAACCAAATTCAAAATTTTCTTTTTGAATTCCCTTCCAGATTTTGCCATTCCAATACCAAGTTAATGGTATTTGGCTGTCTACCATTTTTAGAAGTTGTCGCTCGAAGTTAGCTGTAAAAATGTGATGGCAAAGATTGCAAGAAAAAGCTTCCATTAGGGGGAGAGCTTGTATTTTTCCCTGGCGGCATACAGGACAGCCGTATATCCCATGCAAATGAAAGCGATCGCTCGAATCGTTAGGACTTAACATATTTTTTGGAAATTATTGCTTTATTTACCGATAAAATTCAGAATTTTTAAGATCTTTTTTTAAGGTATTTATATTCAATTTTAAAAAATTCTAGTCAATTTAGCGAAGCTATCTCAATGTTTTTCAATTTTTTATAACATTCTGGTTTTTTTAATATTCGTCTCAAAAGCAATAGTTTAGATGAAATTGAAAAAATACATATTTTTAGATGAAAAACTATTCCTTATGCCCTAACGAATAGTCTAACGACAAAAGCTCTGTAATTGCTTTGAGAAATTCGTTAGGCTGAAATGGCTTATTAAAATAAGCATTAGCTCCCAAGCTAATTGCTTGTTGACGATGCAGTTGATTGTTACGAGAAGTTAACATAGCGACGGGAATATTTTTCCAGCGAAGATGAGAGCGAATTTCTTTAAGTAGACCGAATCCATCTAAGTTAGGCATCTCGATATCGGAAATAACCAAATCGAAATCCTGTTCGGTTCGATCGAGAGTGGAAAGTGCATCTCGACCATCTTTGCATTGAGTGACAGAAAAGCCAGAGTTTCGCAAACAAGCATCTAACATGCGTCTGACGGCGATCGAATCATCGACAATGAGAATAGAAATGGACGAACGCGCCACAGGTAAATGCGTCAAAGTCTGTCGCGATTGTACTAAAAGAGCATTGCGATCGAGTAAGGGACTGAGGCGATCGGGGGCGATCGTTAAGATTACTTGCCCCGTACCCAAAACAGCACATCCCATAGCGTAAGCTGGAACTTTGATGGTATTGTCAAAAGGTTTGACGACTAGCTCTTTTTCCTCAACCAACTCATCGATCGAGACGGCGATCGCGACTCCAGCAACATCAAGGACGAGAGCCAGGGGAGGAAGCGTTTGCAGGCAATAGGATTCTGCATAGGGCAAGAGTTTACATAGAGAATAAAGAGGAATGAGGCGATCGCGCCAGTAAATTTCTTCTGTTTGAGCTAAATCTGCTATGCTAACGATTTCAAGAACTTTTTGGGAGGGAATAGCCAAAGTTCTTTGTTCGCTGCGAAACAATAACAAAGGTAAGATACTCAAGCTTAAAGGAACGCCGATAATAAACTTAGTACCAACTCTCAAACTTGTCTCGACTTCCAGCGTACCGCGCAAGCGTTCGATCGCCAGACGAACCACATCAAGTCCGACACCTCGTCCTGATAATTGAGTGACGCGATCGGCTGTAGAAAATCCAGATTCAAACAAAAACTCTAATATTTGTTGAGGATTAAGTCGATCGATACTAACGTCACACAAACCTTTTTCTAGAGCCTTGCGATAAACTTTATTGAGGTCGATACCGCGACCATCATCAGCAATTTCGATGATAGTACGATTGCCTTCGCTTTTTGCTGAGAGAGTAATACTTGCGGAGGGAGATTTATCAAATTTTATTCTTTCATCGAGCGTTTCAATGCCGTGATCGAAAGCATTGCGAAACAAGTGAGTTAGAGGAGTTTGCAACTGTTCGAGCATGACGCGATCGATGGGAATTTCTTCGCCTTCAACTTTTAATTCTACAGACTTATAATATTGTTGATTGAGACTCGGTAGAGAAACAGCAAATTGATCTGTTAACATCCGAAAAGGGACGAACCGCGAATCAGTAAGATCGCCACGCAGATTGTGTAACTTCAGTCGAACTTCGTCTAAAGCATCTTGAAGTTCGCGCGAAAGAAAGTCGAGATCGATGCGCGATTCTTTAATTTGTCCCATTAAATCTTGTAGATTTTGCAAGCTGCTGTGAAAATCACTGTAGCGATCTAATTCCAAAACATCAAAGCGATCGCTCTTCGCAGACGAAACAGCACCGCGATCGGTAGCAAGGCGATCGTAGAGTTTTTCCACCTGTTCTTCGATCGGTGTAAACTGTTCTAAATGTTTTTTTAGATTGCGCTCGATCGCTGCTAATTGTTTTTGCTGCAAACTGAGACGTTCGTAATCGATCAGCAACTCACCAAAAGTATTATTAATACGATTGAGTCGCGAGACTGACATCTTAAATTTGAGCTTGTTTGTTCCTTGGGATGTCTCGGAAGAAACTTGGGATTCGTGGCGTTTTTTGGTGAATAATGCGGTATTTAGTTGAGTAATTTGGATCTCGTCAAGTTTGCACGAAACTAAAACTCGATCGTCTTCATCTTCAGGCGATCGCGCAAAAAAATCTTCCTCCGAACTTGAGGATTGAGGATTGAGAATTTGACTTCGCTGTTGGCGCAAATAAGTAATTGTCGCTTCCACGATTTCACATAAAGACTGAACGTCAGCACCCAACAAAGAATCTAGAGATTGTACGGCATCAGTCAACCAATCTTGTTTGAGAACTTGACCTAGTAAAGTACACTCTTCAATAAATTGTTTGAGAGTTTTTTCTAGAGATTGAGAATCTTGAGGTGCTTGAAACTCCTGTTCGACTCTTTGGATGCAATCTTCTAAATCGACTTCCAAAGCAGTTTTCAGCAGAAAAAAATTGGGTGTAGGGGCATGGCAATGCCATGCCCCTACGTCTTGTGAATTTAATTGTGCGTTTTTGTCTTCCGATTGTATTATTTCTTGCAGAAAACTTTCTAAGTCTCGAAAAATTGTTAAAGCTTCAGCCTGTTTGGCTTCTTCTGCATCTCCTCCACGCAACGCCGCAGCTACCAACAAATTTACAGATTCAACACCTTCTAGAAGTAAGCTATGAGCTAAAGTCAGGTTGCAGATTTGTTCTTTTTCTAAAGCTTCGATCGAATTTTCCAATTGATGGGCAAGGCGACTCAGGTGAGGTAGTTGAGCGATTCCAGCCCCACCCTTGAGAGAATGAGTGATACGCATTAATTCTTTGTAGACAATACCTCTTTCTGCCGTAGTCAGAGATTTACTATTGCCAGCAAAATTTTCATTTAATAATAGCTGTATATTTTTCTCTAATGCCACCAGATATTCGGGAACATCTTCGTAGAGAAAACAATTGCGAACTTCTCGATTGATTGAATCTAAGTTGGATTGGTCTAGTACCATTTTAGGGGTTAGGGGCTAGGGATTCTCTATTTGAAACTGAGATACAGAATTTTGTAGTTCGTTGGCTTCTTCGACTAATTCTTGTAACGAATTGAAAAGAGTTTGAGATTCTGTAGAAGTACTGTTTGCCATACCAACTACATTTTCCATCGTCTCCATAACTGTTTGTGCGTATCCTGTTTGCGAGACTGTATTGGTCGAGATCGATTGCAGTAGAGAATCGATTTGTTGGCTGAGTTGGGCGAGTTTTTGGAGGGTTTGCTTGGTTTTGCTAACTAACTTAGTACCTACTACTACTTCATTAGTACTAGTTTCCATCGTGTGCATTGCTTCAGAAGTATCTGTTTGAATGGCGCTGACAAGTTTTTCGATATCTTGAGCGGATTCGGTAACTCGTTCGGCGAGACGACGCACTTCGTCGGCGACAACGCGAAAACCGTGACCGTGTTCTCCAGCGCGAGAGGCTTCGATCGAAGCGTTAAAAGCTAAAATATTGGTTTTTTCAGAAATACCAGCGATAATATTGACTATTTTCGATATTTCTTGCGAAGATTCTCCCAATCTCTTCATTTTTTTAGAGGTTTCGGCGACGCTGGTGCGAATTTGAGTGATACTGTTGACGGTATGACTCATCATTTTTTGTCCAGTTTGCGTAGCGTCGAGAGCATCGCGAGCTATTTGAGCGGCTTCGGTAGCTGTATCGGCAACTAAATAAATTGACTGTCCCATCTCTCTAACAGAATAGAGAGTTTCTGCGATCGCTTTAACTTGTATGTCAGATAAGTTAGATAGTCTCTGTACGGAAGCCTCGTTATTGCGAGCGGAATTTTGTACCCGATCGGTGGTTTGTTGGACTTGCATGACGATCGAGCGCAAGTTTTCAATAGATAAATTAAAAGCGTCGGCGATCGAACCGATTTCTCCTTCTTCTATTTGAGCTTGAATAGTTAGATTACCTTGTTGAGTTTCGATAATTTCTGCAAGTAATTTGCTGATACTGTGTTGAAGTTTTTCTTTTTCTTGTCGTTGTGCTTCTACTTCTGCTTGTCGTTGTCGATCTTGCTCTTCTCGATCTAGTTCGGCAGCAGTGATACTATCAGCCATTGCGTTAAAAGCGATGGTTAACTCGCCGATTTCATCGTTGGTAAATACTTTTGCTCTGACAAGGCGATCGCCATCAGCAAATTTCAGCGTTGAATCCCGAAGTTGGTGGATTGGTACGATGATGGCTTTTGTCAAAAATCTTGCCAAGAAAAAGGCGATCGCCGTAGCGAAAACGAGCAATATGCCTTGAATCGATAAATTGTGAAACAGCAGACTGTCAAGTTCGTTAACGCAAGTTCCCCTAACCAAAACAGCGATCGGTTGACCTTTAAAATTGAGTAGAGTTTTAGCAGACATAGCATAGTCAGTCTTACCCATATTAGTTAACTGACTGACTGTCTTGTCTCCTGCTGCGATCGCTAAATTTAGCAAACTGGTATCGCTTAATTGCACGTTATTCAATACCGCTTCGCCATCGCTAACTTCTTCAGAATCGAGCCTTTCCTGAGCCGCAGCGAGACGAAAATTACCGTCAGGCTCAATTAAATAAATGGCGCTATAGCCATGACCTAGTAAATCGTTTACTTTAGCGACAACCATATTTTTAACGACATCTCCAGATACGATCGCCCCGACAATGTCTTCGTCTGACGTTTCCACTGGCGTGATGGTGTAGCGCATTAAAAAATTTGGTTTGCTGGCAGGATTTACGCCCAAATCGCGAGCATTTGATTCGGCAAAGTGAGGATTTGCTTTTGCTAGTTCGTCATAAGAAATAAGTTCCGAAGAGCTAATTTGCTGACGATTTTCGATGGCGATCGAGATCAGATCGTAAGGATTAAATTGTCGATCTTTAAGGTCGATTCCAGTATTAGCAATAACATTGGTTTTAGCATCGACTAAAATTACTAACTCCAATTTATTGAGCAAGATTTCATCTAAAAAGAGTGAATTAAATAAATCGACGTTAAAATCTTTGTTCTGTTTAAAAGCCTCGATGATACTGGGATTTTCTGCATTTTCCCTGTACCCAAATTTCATCTCGTCAACTTTGCTGTCGTAAGACATCTGCATTACTTCTAATTCCGCCCGACTCTGCTCTAATAATTGCGATCGCAATCCGTCCTTGAGCAGCAGCGCCCCCGTTCCTACTAGTGCCAACGCCATTACTTCTATTAATATAAAAGCAAACAATTGTTTGTTAGCAATAGAAAGATTTTCAAACCATCGCCACCAAGATTTTGAGGTTTTAAAATTGGCAGTGGATTTTAAAGAAAGTGCGCCTAGTTTTGAGAAATTAATTAAACTTCTGTAACTTGCCCTTTTAATTGACGAACCAGTATCTTTTGTTTTTACTGGCAATGAAGACGCTTCGGTTTCGATCGTTTGCGGTTGACTCGATTCTTCCATGGCTTGAAGCGCTTTTTTAGCACTTGCCCCCAAAACACCTTCGCGATCGCGATCGACAATCTCTCGATATAGTTTTTTTGCCGCTTCGAGCCGTCCCGTTCTTTCCAAAGCACTAGCTAGAGAGATCTTGACAAAAATATCTTCTGGATTTGCCGCCAATTCCGCTTGAAGCGCTTTAATTTGCTTGTTAATATCTTCCATTGCCCTTATTTCCTTTCGCTCCTAAATACGCTTCACGCTTCCGTTAGATTCGCAAAACAGCTAACACTTCCCGAACATTGAGAACGGCTATTTTTGAGTTTTCTATTTCAGCCATCCCCAACAAAAAAGAGCTAACTCTCTGCTCGAATTCACTCTTGACTGGTGTAAATCTGGTTTGTGAATCAATTGAGACAATTCCTTGTAGTCTTTGAACTACACAACCAACTTGTTGTGGTAGTTCGTCTGTCAAACCGAGATGTTTTAAAGGTTCTGCCGTCAGTACCAAAACAGACAATTTTTCCAATAATGGCAAGCGAGTCAGGGTTTGTGCCATGCCCAGCAACTCGCTCAAATCTAGAATCCATAAAAGTTGTCCTCTTTGATTGACTACTCCCAAAAGATTGGGTGCAACACCAGGAATTGGACAAATTTTCTGGCGATCGAGAACAACGACCTCAACTGTATTCGCTAAAGGAATTAATAAAGAGGTTTCTTGACGCAGTCGAACCTGAAAAAATTCATC
Source organism: Xenococcaceae cyanobacterium (assembly GCA_051657945.1). Classification (GTDB taxonomy): domain Bacteria; phylum Cyanobacteriota; class Cyanobacteriia; order Cyanobacteriales; family Xenococcaceae; genus CAZJTL01. The sequence goes on from JBOFLQ010000147.1 coordinate 8,365, forward strand.
CACAATCAACTAACGTATTTTTGAACGACTCGTACTAGTTCGTTAGGGCCGAATGGCTTACAAATGTAAGCATTGCCTCCTTGACGCAACGCCCAAAATTTGTCAAAGTCTTGTTTTTTTTGAGAACAAAAAACGATCGGAACTTCAGCATATTCCGACATTTTTCGCAGTTTGCGACAGAAATCTAAGCCATTAATGCCAGGTAAAATCCTATCTAAGACAATGAGATCTGGCTTTGTGTTGTTTTGCAACCACTCTCGTGCAGATTCGGCTGAATCGACCAAAACAACTTGACAACCAATATGTTTTAGTAGTAGAGCGATTAGTTTTTGCTCTGCCTTACAATCTTCAACAACCAAGATTGTTTTCATTAACATTTACTTCTCCACACTAATAATCAACTTTTGCAATACATCCAGCAATGCTTGTGGTTCGATCGGTTTGGTTAAATATTCTGTCGCTCCTACCATATGCGCTCTCATGCGATCGATTAAGCCATCTCTTCCCGTCAGCATAATGATGGGAATCTCTTTGAGGGCATCTGTTTGACGCAAGATTTTGC
>JBOFLQ010000148.1:0-15085 GCA_051657945.1 Xenococcaceae cyanobacterium
AAAGAAATTGGGGCGAGTTGTAATAATGTTTGACTGTCGTCTAGAGGGGTATAATCATTCCCAAAAACTAGCCTAACTACCCCTCGATGGGGAATAGCAACCCCTTTCGGTCTTCCTGTCGAACCAGAGGTATAATTTACATAAGCTAAGTCGTTAGGCGCGATCGCCACTGGCTGCAAGATCGCTTCTGTGTCTGAATCTCTGCCCCAATTTTCATCCAGACAAATAATTTTATCTTTGCTAAAAGATAGATCGTTTATTAAATTAGACTGAGTTAGGATGCAGTTTGCTTGACAATCCTCTAGCATCCAAGTCAATCTTTCTTGAGGATATGACGGATCGAGGGGAACATAAACCGCCCCTGCTTTTAAAATACCCAAAATGGCAACGATTTGTTCGATCGCCCGTTTCATCATCAATGCCACTAATGCGCCTGGAGTAATGCCCTGTCGCTGCAAAAGTTCGGCTAAATAATTAGCGCGGCGATCGAGTTCTTGATAAGTTATTTCAATAGTTTCTCGCCCAAAAGAAGGTAGTACGACAGCAATTTTCTCTGGTGTCTTTTCAACTTGTCGTTTGAATAGATCGAGAATGCAGAGTTCTTCGATATTGTTTTGATGTCCGACACTCTGGTTTTGATGCTTCTTTGCGAAACCATCTGCTTGCATAACATTAAAACGTTTTTGGTGTATCTGTATTAATTTTTTTATGCCAAATTAAGCAAACAATTTTTCTTCTCTATTGTTCGGATCGATCGCATCCAAAGAATTGAGATTGAAAAGTTTTTGCCAAATTGTTTATAGTATTTCTTGAAATTTTAAAGTTCGAGCTTTCCCTCGATTTGTGAGGAAGTAGCTAAATCTATGACTAAAAATTTCTCGATCGCTATATTCGGTGAAAAGTCGATCGCCGAAAAAAATCTGATTCAAGTATACGGGGCTAAGAAAGTTGCTGCAAAAAGTATTTCGAGATTTTTTCAAAATCCGAAACTCGCGATTTCACTTAGCAACATATCCCCTGAGATTGGTTCCGCCCTAGCTACATGATACAACACCCTACAAGTGTTCGATCGCTCCAAAACCATTTTTTATTTTCCTCACACTTTTCTTTAAATTAATAGATTTGAAGGTTTTTGTTACTCAATTTATTTTAATTTTAAGATGTCAGTCAACAATTATTTCTTTTTTTTTTATTTTCCTCGCTCTTTTAAATCGAAAGCCGTTCGAGATTTATTTTATATTTATCTGTTTAAAAAATGATTGAATAGTATAGTATTTTTTGTCAAAAAACTATCTATAACCAATATTTATTGATGATTAAAAAGTAACCAAAAAAATCACTTTAGAATACTTAAAATTTTTTTAAATTGTACTATTGATTAGATTCATGATTTTATGTTTATCTAATTTTTTTTGTTTTTTACGATAGAATTTTATCTTTAGTAACTATAGAAAAGAGAATGCAGTCGATTTAATTTGGACTAAAAGTTGTTTTATTAGCATTATTGTAATCTAGTTTAATAAAAAAATACACGATCGACATAATGTTTTGGATGTTACTTTTATGTAATTTTGGATCGAGCTAGAAATATTCATTGCAAACAAGTTAACCAATCAGTTCTGTTAAATACTTTTATCTAAAAACTATAATATTGCTAGAGTGAATAGACAAATTTTATCTAAGCTAAATAGCTGAATTTTTCGATCGCCCGACGTAGCGCTGCCTATTCCCTGCGATGCACTGAGCAGCTTTACTTGTCGAAGTGTTCCCTATTTCGTTTAAAGGGCATTTAGCCATCTAATCTGACTAGAGTTATATTAGGGTAGCAATCAGCTATTAAAGTAAGTCTAAGCTAATGTCTGCTGGGGTAGAAATAGCAAAAACAAGATTAATTTGGGTCGATCGCTTAAAAGGTTTGACAATTTTAAGCATCGTTATTTTTCATTTTTTTCAAAATTATCACGATCGATTAGCTTTAGCAGACATCCTATCGAGAAATGGAGCGAGGGTTGGTTTTGCTGCTGTCGATCTTTTTTTTACGATCGCTGGATTTAATATTGGTTACGGAATGGCTGTTTCTTTTGCCAAAAATCCAAATAGCTCGATTGATTGGTTATCTTGGCTAAAAAAAAGAATAGTTAGACTTTATCCTACTTATTGGCTAATTTTAAGTTTAACTTTAATTCTTTATTGGATCTTTAACAATCCTGTCAAATTAAATTGGTTTAAATGGATTTTTATTGTTTTAGGTTTAAGTAACTTTCAAGACTATAAAGAAGTTAACCCAGGTCTTTGGTTTTTCACTGTAATTGTTCAGGCTTTTTTAATTACACCAATAATTTTTATTGTTTCTAAAAATAAACCTTTAAATATTTTGTTTTTAGGGATGATTTTGGGCGCGATCGCTAAATCGATCTGTTGGATATCCGTGCCAAAATCGGAAATATATTGGTTATTTTTAGATAAAAACTTAGTTGTCAGTTATTTGTTTCAGTTGTGTTTGGGAATTTATTGGGGATTTATTTATCATGAAAAACAAAGATTTAGAAAAGTCGATTTTTATGTTAGCGCGCTCGTCTTTAGTCTAGGTTTGTTTGTTTATTTATATTTAGGGTTATCGGGACAAGAACTAATTTACAAATTTGGATTCGATCTTCTCTTCAATCCTTTATTATTTTTACTTGGTTATTCTTTAGTAAATTCTAAATATCTCGAAACTTATGGACAAATTTTAAAAATAGATATTTTAACGGTTTTAGGAAATTATTCTTATCAAATATTTCTCACCCATCAGCCTTTATTTTTTGTCTTCCTAGCTTTATTAGTTAAAAACTTAGCGATCGCACCCTATTTAAAACTAGCGATCGTCATCATAATCATGACAAATTTACTCTTTGTTTACGTTTATTTTGCCGATCGACTAGACTTGCTATTGAGAAAAAGATTACTGGGGCAACGGGCATCGGGCAACGGGCATCGGAAAAAGTAGTGAGTAGCAAATTTTCACTTATTACTTTTACCCTTTGCCCTTTGCCCTTTGCCCAATAAACAATGAACAATGAACCAAAAAACTATTAATTTACCGTCAATATCTGTAATTATTCCTACTTACGGAAGAGAAGAACCTTTGCGGGATAGCATCGAAGATATTTTGCAACAAGATTATCCTAACTTTGAAATTTTGGTAGTCGATCAAACTCAGAAACATCAACCAGAAATCGAAGCATATTTAGAACAACTAAAAACAGCAGCAAAAATTCGTTGGTTGCGGTTAAATTGGGCGAGTTTACCTGGGGCGAGAAATTATGGAGTGCGCCACGCAAATGGTGAAATAGTTTTGTTTATCGATGACGATATTAAATTACCAGCAGGATATCTTAAAACGCACGCCCAAAACTATCAAAATAATCCTCAAATTGGTGCAGTAGCGGGACGAGTTTTCGATCGCATGAAATTGGCAGATTCTCAATCGCAACATTCGGGAGATTCTTATCAAATTGAATATTTACCACCCGAAGCTATGGATCCTGGTATCGCTTGGTATCACATCGATTTAGTTCATACTGTCAAACCACAGCAAGTAATTTCCGCCCGTGGTTGCAATATGTCATTTCGCAAAGAAATTTTTAGCAAACATGGTATTTGGTTTGACGAACGTTTTCGCGGTAACGCCGTTAGAGAAGAATCAGATTTTTGTTTGCGTTTGCGAAGAACTGGATATCAAATTTGGTACGATCCAGAAGCATATTTAATTCATTTGGGTGAAGAGACGGGTGGTTGTCATGACATAAGTACGCGATCGCTAAAATATCAGCTAACTTTTTATCACAATCATTTCTTGATGGGACTTAAAAACTTAACCTTCACCCAACAATTACGATTGTATATCAAACTATTTGACTGCCATGTTTTAGGACATCCTCCCTGCTATAAAAGCGGTTCTCCTTTAAAAATTTTCATGCGTGGCATCTTTTATTTTCTCGGCTTTTTTGAGGCATTGCTGGCTTTAATTAAAAGCATTTGGGATGATGGTCAAAATTATACTCGTCAAGAGGGTTTAGAGATTAGGGAATAATGAGAAAAAAAGTCCACAGATGTAGGCGTAAGCCGTGCCGTAGGCTACACAGATGAACACAGATAGTTATTTTAAATGGATCGATCGCAGCATAGATAATGCAATATTTGCTCACTCGATCGGCTATAAGTTAAATAATTCTTGTTCATAATTAGTTGGTTATATTTTTAAGGGCAAGCATTTCAAACAAAAAAGTCATGGATAAAGAGACAAGATTGCTTTTAATAGTTGTTGGAATAATCTTTTTAGGATTACTTTATTGTGGTTTGATGCTAGGCTTTATGTTTAGTTCGCATTGGGCGCAAACACATCCGATCGTAATTGCTACCATTTTTGCTCTTATTCCGTCTTTGTTTTCAGGTTCGATTTGGCTAATCTCTTCTGCGAAAGCTAAAAATAAACGTCGATTGGGATTATAGTCATAGATTATTTGCAAAAGAAAATTTTCATAAAATCTTTCAATGGTGCTGAGTAGATATTAAAGAATCAATCGCACGGTAGTTACTTTAATTACTGTGTAGATTTAGCATTTTTTTGCAACTAATATCGAGATTAAACCTTGTCGATCGCACCACAATTATTATTCATCGTACCGCTTGCTTTTTATGTCGCCTGGAATTTAGGTGCTAACGATGTTGCCAATTCGATGGGAACATCTGTTGGTTCAAAAGCGTTATCTTTAAAACAAGCTTTGATTATCGCTGGTATCCTCGAATTTACTGGCGCAGTAATTTTCGGTCGAAGTGTTTCTACTACTTTAGCAACCGAAGTAGCCAATCCAGAATTATTTGCCAACACTCCCCAACTATTAGTTTTGGGAATGGTTTCTGTATTGCTATCTGGTGGTATTTGGTTACAAATTGCCACCAGTCGGGGTTTACCCGTCTCGTCATCTCATGCAGTTGTCGGCGCGATCGCGGGTTTTAGTTGGGTAGCGGCGGGAAAAGCGGCGGTAGATTGGCAAAATATCGGTTTTATTTCGCTGGGATGGTTGGTAACTCCATTAATTAGTGGTGCGATCGCCGCTGCTTTTTACAATTTAATCAAATTTTTCATTCTCGATCGCGTCGATCCTCTCAAACGATTACAAGAATGGATTCCTTGGTTGAGTTCGATTCTTTTTGCCGTATTCGGTGTCATTGTTTTCCCAACTTTATTTAAAAATTCTTTTTGGCAATCTCTACCCATTCCCACTCATGTCTTATCTTTAATAACTGGCGCGATCGCTGCCATTAGTCTCAGTTTTTTTAGTTGGCAACAGTTAGAAAAATTGCAGGGAAAAGAAGAAAAATTTATCTTAGAAAATATTTTAGGACGCTTTCAGATTGTCAGCGCTTGTTTTGTCGCTTTCGCACACGGATCGAATGATGTTGGTAACGCGATCGCGCCTCTAGCAGCAATTGTTTATATTCAAGAGAATAATTCCGTACCTTTGTTTAGTTTTTCCATTCCTTTATGGATTCTAATCGTAGGTGGATTGGGAATAGTAACTGGTTTGGCAGTACAAGGTAAAAATGTCATTGCCACCGTTGGCGAAAATATTATTTCTCTGCAACCAAGTATTGGATTTTCGGCAGAAATAGCCACAGCAATTACTGTCTTACTTGCTTCTAGTTTCGGTTTGCCCGTTTCTACTTCTCACGCACTAATCGGTAGCGTAGTTGGTATTGGTTTATCTAAAAATTTTCAAGAAGTACGTCTAGAAACTTTAAAATCTGTTCTGCTTGCTTGGTTTATTACCGTACCTTTTGCCGCAATTTTAGGCGCAATTATTTTTCTGATTTTGCGATCGATCTTTTAGCTACAATAAAAAACTCTTACCGATCGCCCATCTGCGTTTATCTGTGTTCATCTGCGGACTCTATTTCAAAACCTCAATACGACGACCAAGAATTACAACATCCCTTTCAACACCATCTAATTCAGCAACTTTTGGTAAATAACCCCACTGTTGAAACTGATATCTTTGAAATAACCTTAAACTAGGCTCATTATGAGCAAAAATAAAACCGAGTAAACTACTCAAACCCAGATTAGGACTTTCCCGAATCCCTCGTTCTAAAAGCTTCGTACCAATACCTTGACGCTGACGATCGCGATCGACATACAAACTCAATTCTACTGTTTTTTGATAAGCAGGACGACCGTAAAAAGAATTAAAACTCAACCATCCAACAATTATTCCTTCTGTTTCCATCACCCAAATCGGACGAGTATGGGGATTATGGCTGTGAAACCAAGCAATGCGACTTGCGATCGAAACTGGTTCTATATCTGCTGTCGCTAGGCGATCGGGAATACTATCGTTATAAATTTCGACAATTCTGGGTAAATCGGTTTCAGAAGCATCGCGAATAATCATGATTAAGGCGATCGCATCTCAATTGCGCGATCGTTTTTGGAGTAACTCAGTTTATACTAAGCTAAGTTTAGCTAAGTTTAAAATGAAAGTAACCAATATTCATGAAGCGAAAACTAATCTCTCACAATTAATTGAAGCAGTATTAAAAGGAGAGGAAGTAATTATAGCTAAAGCAGGAAAACCCGTAGTTAAGCTTATTCCCTATCGAGAAGAAAAAAAACCAAGAACGCCTGGAGGATGGGAAGGTAAAGTAATTATGTCTCCAGATTTTGATGACGAACTTCCCCAAGATATTCTAGCTGGTTTTTTTGGAGAAGAAGAGTGAAATTGCTTCTCGATACTCATACTCTAATTTGGTGGTTGACGAACGAGACTACCCTGTCTCAAAAAGCCAAAGATGCAATTACGAATCCAGATAACTTAGTTTTTGTTAGCGCTGCTTCTGCATGGGAAATAGCCATCAAAAAAACAATTGGTAAATTAAAAACTCCAGATGATTTATTAGAACAGATCGAGAAAAAAGATTTTCAGCCACTACCTATAGAAATTTATCAAGCTCTTACAGTAGAAAAACTTCCGTTACACCATAGCGATCCTTTCGATCGTATCTTAATCGCTCAAGCTGTTTGTGAAGATCTTACCATTGTTACTCGCGATCGAAAATTTAGCGCTTATTCTATTTCTCTAATCAAAGCTTGATTTTAGTAATTTTTGTAGGAGGCGATCGAACTATTTATTTTTCAACCAGCGATCGATTTCTTCAAATAGCCATGATTTTTCTTCTTTAGTCAACAATCCACCAAATTGATATTCTTTTGATTTCTGGTATTCTGTATTAAACAAAACGGAAATTGATGAATAATTTTCTACTTTCAAGATTGAAGTATCTTTTCTTTTGCTATCAATATCTACCAAATTTATATTAAAAAATTTTCTAGTTACTTTTATTTGTCGATCGACTATCTGTACATTAGTGGTAAATAAAATATTTCTCATTAAACTAGTTATACCGAGTATAGTTTTTTTAGCATTCCAGAAGCGATCGATAAATAACAACAAATAAGAAATAATAATGCTTGAAGATATTTTAAAAATAATAACCGCAATTCCAAAAAATACCAAAGATATTAATAACCAAAATGCTTGAATCATTTGAAAAATGATTACATAACTATCTACTACAAAAATTTCTGCTACCAAACAAACAGCATAAATTAAAAACCAAGCGTTAACTATTGGATAAGATATGGATGCAGATACACCAAAAATTAGAAAAACAATTGCGATATACCAAGCAACTGTAAAAAACAACGGCAGTCGATCGCATTTTTCATAAAAAATAGCAGGTGGAATATTAATAACTAGTTTATCTTCAGTTTTAGTTAGACTTACAGACGTATAATTTGGTCGTTTTTGTCTTACAAAATTGCTTAAAGCTTTTTTGCCTTGTAATACATCTAAAGCAAATTCAGCATTATTAAATCTCAGATCGCGATCGGGTTCTAGTAATCGATCGATCCAGTCAGCAAATTTTGAGGAAATTTTTACCGAATTACGAAAGTCAATTTTAAGTTTGCGTTGTGGTAATTCGGATGGAGATTGACCAGTTAGTAAAAATAATAAAGTTGTTCCCAATCCATATAAATCAGTGGAAAGAAATGCCTGTCCTCGAAATTGTTCGGGAGCCATATATCCATATGTCCCTACTACCGTACTTCCCATGACAGTAAGATGATAGGTATCTTGCACCGCACCAAAATCAACTAAAAAAATTTCACCTCGATCGCTGCGAATTATATTTTGTGGTTTGATATCGCGATGAATTACTGGCGGGACTAATTGTTGTAAATAAGTCAGAATATCTAAAACTTGTTCGGCAATTTGTTTGACTGTTTCTTCATCTGGCTGCCAACCTTCTTCAGTTAACGTTGCTAATGATTTTCCTAGTGCAAGTTGTTGAACGATATAAAAAAGATTATCGTCTTCTGTTTCAATTTGAAAATAGTCGAGATATTTAGGAATAGCTGGATGATTTAATTGTTGTAATATTTTTGCTTCGCGATCGAATAATTCTATTTTTTTCCAATCATCTAATTTTTGAAGAGATAAAACTTTGATAGCAACCTGTTCTTCAGTTTGTAAATCTTTTGCAGCGTAAGTTATTGCAGTTCCACCTTGACCGAGTTTGTTGAGGATGACGTAGCGCTCGAGAATAATATCACCAGATTGATGCAAAAAGGTCATAAATTTTGTATTTTCATTGAAAAATATGTTTTGGTAATTTACTCTGTTGCGCCATGTTTGATGAGAATATCAATAACATCTTGCTTAAGCTCTCGTACGTAATATTTACGGTTCTTTAAAATTTCAAGAGGAGTGTTGCCATCATTATCTCTAGCATTAACATTAGCACCTCGATTAATTAATAGTCTTACCATTTCTGAATCGAGCAAATTTGCTCCTTCAAATAGAGGAGTTCTACCGCGATTATCTCTGGCATTAACATTAGCACCATTATTAATTAATAAATCTGCGGCTTCGTACTGCCTATTCTTTGCTGTCCAAAATAGAGGAGTTCTACCATTATTATCTTTGGCATTAATATCAGCACCTTTAGCAATTAATAATTTTATTTTGTCTCGATTGTCATTCAATATTGCCTCAAATAGTGCAGTTTTACCATATTTATTTTTAGCATTAATATCAGTACCTTTAGTAATTAATAACTTTAGTATTTTTAGATTAGACGTACTAAATAAAATGGTGTTACCTTCATTATCTTTAGCATTAATATCAGCACCTTTAGCAATCAATAACTCTACTACATCTAGATCGGGTCTATAGAATAAAGTAGTTCTGCCTTCATTATCTTTAGCATTAATATCAGCACCTTTAGCAATCAATAACTCTACTACATCTAGATTATGTCTATAGAATAAAGCAGTTTTGCCTTCATTATCTTTACCATTAACATCAATACCTTTATCTATCAATAATTTAACTATCGATAATTCTTCTAGATTTTTTCTGACTATCGAGCTGGGTGGTGCTAAAGATGAGGAAGATAGAGGAATTTTTATTTTATTATCTTTAGGATTATAAAATAAAGCAGTTTTGCCATTTTTATCTCTAGCATTAACATCAATACCTTTATCTATTAATAACTTTACTACATCCAGATTATGTCCATAAAATAGAGGAGTTATTCCTTCAAGATCTTTTGTATTTACGTCAATACCTTTAGTTATTAATAATTCGACTAAATCTTTCGATCCAATATCTACTGCTGATGATAAAGGACTAGGATCGCGAGGATAACGATTAATACCTTTAGCTATTAGTAATTCGATAAGTTCTTTGGTTTCTTCTTCTGAAGCTGTAGCCTTAATGACGCAATTAAAAAGATTGTGTCGAATCTCATTGTAATTGTTTGGTATGGTAACGTTTGGATCGCCTCCTGTTTCCAGATAATTCTTAATTACGTCATAGTTATTTTTATAATCGACACAAATTTCTAAAGGCATGTATCCCAAACGACTCAAAATTGCCCATTTGTAAGAATTAAACCCAACTATTCCCCCAATACCGATCGCGCCGATTAAACTCAAACTAAATGCTATTTTCCATTTGTTTTTAAGACTATTGGTAAATAAACTGCGATCGCTTAATCCATCTAAAGCTTCTTTTGCTGATGCAAACCGATCTTCTAAATCTGGTTGCAACATTTTTTCCAACCAGTTTGCAAATCCTTCTGAAATATTTACAGAAGAACGAAAGTCAATTTTTAATGTGTCGTGGGGTAATTCTGCTGGCGATCGATGGGTAAGCAAATATAAAATCGTTGCACCCAAACCATATAAATCGGTTGCGGTTGTTGCTTTGCCTTGAAATTGTTCTGGTGCCATATATCCGAATGTTCCTACTACGGTACTTCCTCGCATCAAGGTGTTGTAGTAGGTATTTTGTACCGCACCAAAATCAACTAGATAAATTTTTCCTTCATCGCTACGAATTAAATTGTGGGGTTTAATGTCGCGATGGATGATAGGAGGTTTTAAAGAATGCAGATAGATAAAAATATTGAGAATTTGTTTGGCGATTTCTTTAACTTCTGCTTCTGTAGTGCGCCATCCTGTTTCTACTAATTGAAATAATGATTTTTGGAGTGCGAGTTGTTGGACGATGTAGAAGAATCTGTCTTTTTCGCTATCTATTTGAAAGTAATCTAAATATTTAGGAATGGCAGGATGATTTAGTTGCGCTAAAACTTTTGCCTCTCGTTCGAGTAGTTCGATTTGCTTCCAGTCGTTAAGTTGTTTTAGGGAGACTGCTTTGATAGCGACTTTTTCCTGAGTTTGTAGATCGATCGCCTCGTAGGTTATGCCAATACCACCTTTTCCCAATACATCGATGATTTTATAGCGATCGCTAACGATTTCGTCTGAAATATTTGCATGAGGCATACATTTATTTTTTGTTTTTCCAGAAGCAAATTAATTTTAAAGTAAAATAAATTACTTAAAAGTATAATTAGCATTTTTTGAGAAACAAAGCAGCGATCGACACGGATTTAGTGGGAATTAATATAGAGTCCGCAGATAAACGCAGATGGGTTAAATGTAGAGACGCGAAATTTCGCGTCTCTAGCAATAAATTTTGCGTCTCTAGCAATAAATTTCGCGTCTCTAGCAAAGGCGATCGCTATTTATCTCTAACAAGGTGGCAAGAAGCCTAATGCGCTTTTAACTCTGGATAAGGTTTGGTTGGCTACTGTTTCAGCTTTCTGACGACCTTCGCGTAAGACAGAATTTAAATAATCTTGTTCGGTGACTATTTCTTTATATTTGTCTTGAATCGGTTTTAAGGCGGCTATGGTAGTATCGGTTAGTAAAGGTTTAAACTGACCCCAACCCATATCCTGACATTCTGCGGCGACTTCTTCTTTGGTTTTGTTGGCAAGAATGGCATAGAGAGTCAACAGATTATTGCATTCGGGACGTTCTGGATCGTCGAAAGTCAAACCTTTAATTTGGTCGGTTTTACAGCGTTTGATTTTTTTCACGATCGCGTCGGGAGAATCTAAAAGATTGATGCGACTTAATTCTGATTCGTCTGATTTGGACATTTTGCGTGTTCCATCAGTCAAACTCATTACCCTTGCGCCTTCTTTACGAATTAAAGGTTCGGGAAGTTTGAGGACTGATTTCTTTTTATCGCCAAATTTGTCATTGATGCGAATGGCAATATCGCGAGTCAATTCGATGTGCTGTTTTTGATCTTCTCCAACGGGTACGCGATCGGCATCGTAAAGTAAAATATCTGCTGCCATTAAGACGGGATAATCTAGCAATCCAACGCCAACATTTTCTCCCTGTTTAATCGCTTTTTCTTTGAACTGAATCATTCTTTCCAACCAGTTCAAAGGAGTTATACAATTAAGCAGCCAAGTCAATTCGCTGTGTGCGGAAACGTGGGATTGTACAAAGATGGTGGAATGTTCTAAATTGATGCCGCAAGCGAGATACAATGCAGCGATCGCGTAGGTATCGTCAGCTAAAGTTTTCGGATCGTGGGGAACTGTGATTGCATGTAAATCGACTACGCAAAAGAAGTTATCGTATTGGTCTTGGATTTCTACCCAGTTGCGGATCGCGCCTAAATAATTGCCTAAATGTAAGTTTCCTGTCGGTTGAATTCCAGAAAGAACGCGCTGCTTATTCATTGACTTTTGTTTCGGACTGCCCAATGAATTTTAACAATTATTGGTCTTTCTAGAATAAACGATTTTTCTTGTCAAAGCTCTAATAGATGGACAGGCAGACAAGTTTGAAAGCTTTGAAAATCTCTATCCATGCAATAAATCAACTACAGATGTTGTGCTTGTCGGTGCGTTTCTTCGCAGTACTAGCGACCAGACTGATGTGTCAACAACAACTTTCACTGTTTTTTTCGTTGTTGTTTGTAATCGTAATCTTCGTCATAATCAATTGTTCCAAATAATTCTATTATTTTAATTTGTTTGCGACGTTGTACGTATTCGCGCAAAGCTTCTTCTACTACAGCACTTTTAGTTTGATGATTTCCAAGAACAAGGGCTTCTTGAATTAAAACGTCATCAATTTGAAGATTGGTTGTCACGTATATTTAATTGCACAATTAGTTTTATAATCTTATGGTAGAGCAGATAGTTTCCCGATCGCCAGTTACCGATTTCTAATTTTCGATCGCTTATTTAAGTTTTTTGACTATAGTGAAAATTTAAATATCTCGAGCATTACGACGGCGATCGATTCGAGAGAGTATTAATACTGACCAATCGATTAAATCGTTTAAACTCTCGTCAAAATTGTCTTTATTTTTATTGCCTATTTTTGGAAGTTCTGATGATAACTTTATCGATTTTTCTAAAAAACTTTTAGCTTGCGATCGATTACCCTTACATTCAGCGAGAAGTGAAAGATAATAAAAAGTAGTCGAACATTCTGAATCTAAAGATAGAGAATTTTGTAGTGTTTGTTCCGAGCGATCGAAATTCCCTAACAATATATGAGTTAGTCTAAGATAGGTAAGCGTCATTGCTTTGATATTATTAGATTCATTGAAAATTCGAGCGGCATATATATTAATATTGAATATTTTCAAGCAAATCAATTTATTTAAAATTGGCTTTTTTTGTAGCTGTTCGTAAAAACAATTTAATTTTTTTAAAGCTCGATCTGTAAATCGTTCATTCTTGCTTTTTTTAATTAATATTAATTCATCATTAATAAATTTTAATCCATCAAAAAAATCATGCCAACTCTCAAATAATATTGAGACAGGAATTACATAAACACACCAAGGAAACATTAATACTATAAACCATATAAATTGAAAATGTGAACCAAGAGGATCGATGTTTTTTACATATATATAAGGAATAAAAAAGGTAATTAAAACAAGAATAACAGCGATTATTATGTGAAAATAAAAAGAAATTTTTTTTGTTTTTTGCGCTCTGTTTAGAGAAATCATCGATTGATAAAAATTGTCTGTCAATCTAAACATACCCAATTAGGTAAATTTGCAAATCGCAACTATGTTATTCACTTGTGACAATCGATCGTAAAGACGTTTCGCCGAAATGTGTCTACAATTTCGATAGAAAAAAGGTATTTTGATGATTGGTTATACCAAATTTATGAAACCAAAAAGACTCAAAAAAGCTGGTGCGGCGATCGCTTTTGAGGAGATGAGATTTCTACCAAATTTAATTGAAAAATTTAATTTAGCTGGTTAACTTCTAAAGCAATTTCTCGAACTACTTCAACAAATCGATCGACCGTTGCAGATCGTTTGTTTTTTTTCCAAATTGCCGCGATCGCACTAGTGGGAGTTGTTTCGCTTATGGGCTTGTAAATAACTCCAGTTCGTTGTAAATTTTGAATTGATGCTGGTACTATGGCAATTCCCATGTCTGCTGCTACCAAACTGACGATCGTTTGCATCTGAATCGCTTCTTGGACGACTTTGGGACTAAAATTAGCTTGCTGGCATAAAGCAATAATTCGATCGTACAATTCGGGCGCTACGGGACGGGGAAAAATAATAAATGATTCGTTTGCCAACAAAGATAGAGAGATTTTGTCGCGATTGCACAGAGAATGAGATTCAGGCAAAGCAACGATGAGAGGTTCTTGAAACATTGCCGCAATTTCAAAATCTGCCCATGCGATCGGAGGACGAACGAAACCGATATCTATTTTTCCTTCCTGCAACCATTGTATTTGTCGATCGCTGGTTAACTCGTGCAACTCCAAACTGACACCCGCTACAGAAGTACGAAATCTCCGTAAAATCGGTGGCAAAATTTTGTAAACGGCAGAACTAACAAATCCAACTGCAAGTCGTCCCGTTTCGCCGCGATTGGTTTGTCTACCTTTTTCTATTGCTTCTTCTAATTGTTTAAAAATTTGTTGCGTTTCTTCTAAAAAAACTTGTCCCGCCTCGGTTAGTTGCACGTTTCTTTTAGTACGGTAAAAAAGTTGAAACCCCAACATTGTCTCTAATTGCCGAATTTGTTGACTTAGAGGAGGTTGGGAAATGTGCAATTTCTCAGCCGCTTTGCCAAAATGCAATTCTTCCGCAACTGCCAAAAAATACCGCAAATGTCTTAATTCCATTTTCCAAATTCATCATAGGGAACAACGACAACATCAATCCATCTTTATTTCTAACGTAGAGACGCGCAATCACTAACGTAGAGACGCGAAATCTAACGTAGAGACGCGACTGACGTAGAGACGCGAAATCTAACGTAGAGACGCGACTGACGTAGAGACGCGACTGACGTAGAGACGCGAAATCTAACGTAGAGACGCGAAATTTCGCGTCTCTACACAATGAACCATGAATAATCAACTATAAATTATGTCTGCAATCAAATCTTTATCGCGTTTTGACTCAATTATTTTAAGTGCTATTTTAATGATTGCTTTATTAACATTAATAATTATTTTAATTGGCGAGCGCAGTACTTTTAAAGTAATTGATTTTTATGCGATCGATCGAGCAATTAATAGACAAGAACAAGTTTTATCTTTTGTTTTTAATCGTCCTGTTGAAAAAAACAATTTAGATAAAAATATAGAAATTACACCAGAACTACC
>JBOFLQ010000149.1:0-43787 GCA_051657945.1 Xenococcaceae cyanobacterium
TCTGTGTTATTTAACTTGAGTCTTAACAAGACCAACTCAAACTAAATTACATCACTCAGCTTACCCAATGCTGAATTGAGCGTTGTTGCTAGCATTAGAATTAGCGTTGGTATTAGCAGTGATGCTACCAACTTTCGAGTCAACGACAGCACTGTTATTGATACCACCAAAAGCAACAGCTTTGGAAAAAGCATTTTGTTTGATGTTAACTTCTACAGCAAAAATGCCGCCACCTTCAATACCAGCTTCAGATGCAGTTTCGATGTAGTTTAGATCGGAAATAATCATTGTTTTCTCCTCGATTGGAATTTCTGTTTGTAGGCAAGCACTTTTTTTAGTTGCTTTGATACTTTTAAATTTAACAAGATAATTTAAGTTGTTGTTGCCATTTTGGCAGATATTTCTTTTTTTTTGATTGGTTTATTTATCGAACAATATTTATTGATACAAAAAAGTAGGGAAATTAGCTTAACTTCCCTACCAATAATTAGTGAAAAATAGTGAGGCTAAAATTAAGACTCTCTTCTATCTTCTATATTCCAATTTATTTTTAGCAACGGATGAAGCAATTGCATTACCGCTAAAACTCAAAGCAACAGAGTTAGCGCCAGCGATTTGCAGTGCATCTGCAATGGTAACAATAGATACACCACCATTAATATTAGATGTAGATGTTTCTTCAACTGTTTCTACATAGCTCAAATTGGAAATAATCATTTAATTCTCCTTACTTGAATAAATTGACAAAAATGTTTGTTTCGAACTAAATGAAAAATAGTGAGGCTAAAATTAAGGCTCTCTTCTATCTTCTGTACTCCAATCTATTTCTAGCAGTGGATGCAGCATTTGCATTACCGCCCAAATTCACAGAAAGAGATGTAGCACCAGCGACTTGAACTGCGGTTACAACGTTAACAGTAAATCCGCCATTAATATTAGACGTAGATGTTTTTTCGACTGTTTCTACGTAACTCAAATCGGCAATAATCATTTAATTCTCCTGACAATAAATGAACAAAAATGTTTGTTTCGGACTGAAAATTTTCTTTTGCTTATTAACTGACAAGAGTATTGCCAACATCTACGCTTGATGTAGCTCTTCCGCCAATGGCAACGGCGCTAGCAACTCCGTAAGCAACTTGAGCGGGAGTAAAAACATCAATCTTTTGGTTTTTGACATCTACGTCAACTTTAGGTTTAACGTTGACAGCGACACCAACCGAATTAGATACATCGACTAACTTACCACCTTCAATAGTCTGACTATCTAAATTTTCAATTTCATAAAAGTTGAGATCTGCGATTGTTAATTGACTCATTTGTTGACCTTAAATAATTTAACGTTCGCTTAATAAAATTCGGAATGATTTAAATTTTTCTTCCGAATTTTATAAGGGATTTAATGAATCTAACAACTGTAATAGTAAAAAGTCAAATTTTTAATCTTCAGCTATTACTCATGTTAGATAATACCATAACAACCTAGCTTAAGTTAAGTTGAGCGATTAAAACAACTTAAAAAGTTCCAGTAATACTAGTAGAAGCAGAGGCATCAACACTCATTTCAGAGATTCCACCCGAGCTAACATCTAAACTTGTAGGTTCAAGTCCTAGATCTAAAGAAATTTCACTGGATTCTGATAAGGGTTCTAGAATTATTTTTTTAATTCTCTTGGTGATTACTTTGGCAGCACCACCTCGAATTGTTATTGATTCTAGAGCTTCTTCTAAGTAATCTAATTCGCTAATAATCATCGCCTTGCTCCTCTTATATTTAAAGATTAGAAACTGTCACCAAATTTCTAGAAAAAATTAGAAATTGTCACCAATTTCTGTAAGAAGAGCTACTCCTTTTAGAATGACGATTCAGGACGAAGCATAACTATGAAGATTGTAAATGTCCTCATTTAGTTTGTTTTCCCTTCTTCTTTTATTCTTAGATTCGTAGCTGGTAATACGAGAAATGGTATTTTTTATCTTGAGAGTAATATAAACAACCTAAAGGTAGACATGTTGCCAAAATGGCAAAAATACCTCAGAGGGATATTTACGGGTCGAATTGTTGCGATTAAATCGACGCTGGTTATTTACTTCTTTTGACTTGCTGGGGAAGGATTTGGGTTTTTTTGTTCTTGTTTTGAGGTGGGTTGGTTTGCTTGTTGTTTGACTACAGTCAATAAAGCTTGCAACTGTTGTTCTTGTGGATAGAGTTTGGTGAGTTTTTCTAAAGGTGCGATCGCGCCTTGAAAATCTTGCATGTCCAGACGAGTTTTTGTCAATCCTTGAAGAGCGACTGGATTATCTGGTTCTCTTACTAAAACTGCTTCATAGCCTTTAGCTTGTGCTTTTAGTTGTTCGGTAGCAGATGTAGATGTACTCTCTGAGGTTGAGGCTGTCTGAGGAGTAGAGCGATCGCCAGCAAACAGATCGACCAAAAAAAATCCTGACGAACCAACAAAGGCAAGACCAAAAACTAAAATAAGAATTCTTTGCAGTGTTTTCGATTTAGATTCAACAGGCATAACTAAAAAAAGCGATCGAGTATTAAATTTTTCAGACTTTAACTTCGTAATAATGATGACCAAAAAAAGTATATAAACATACTCCCAGACCAAAACCAATCAAACAGGAAATAGCTAGAACGATCTTTGCGGAGCGTTTTTGATAACCTGCTGTTTGTAATTCCAAACGAAACAAGGTAGCAGCAACTAAAAGTAACAAGAACCGAGCTAAGTATTCTAACCAATAAATGAAAATAACAGCAACAGCAGATGCTAAGAGCAACCCGAAAAAAGCTCTAGTTTCAGTTTTTATCCAATTTCCCATGCTTAAAGTTATTAAAGCGATCGGAGTGGTAAAAGCTAGTGCCATTAACAAGACGAGTATAGCTCCTAATACTTCGATCGATACTGTAGCGATATTATCTTCAAACAACCAGCGAAATTCTCTTTCGCTCTCGACCATCCAAACAGTCCAGGAGCCATACAGCCAACCAAAAATACTAAAACTAAGTAGAAGTAAAAAGAAAGAAAGCCAAGGAAATTTTTTAAGCCAAGTCATGATTTATTACTTGGTAATAGGTAACCAGCGATCGGGTAATTGGTAGTTATTTATCACCAATTATTCAGTTACTGATTTTCAGCACTTGTTACCACCGATTACCCATTACCCAAAAACCGATTACCCATTACCATGCATTCACAATCAAATCGATCGCTATATTTTTTATGTTTTTTGTAAAATTTTCACTCCAGCCTATGACATGGCTTGAATGATATAGTCGAAGTAAGGAGCGGTTTCTTTAGCATCTTCTTTGCTGAGAAGATCTAAAGAAGCATCTCTGAGACAGCGAATTGCATCAGCCATGCCAGCAACAGGAACGTTCAAAGAGTTATACATTTCTCTGACACCGACCAAGCCAATTGATTCAATGGGATCTTTGTCGCCAGAAAGCATGCCGTAGGTTACCAAACGCAAATACCAGCCAAAATCGCGCAGACATTGGTTGTACTGACGTTGTCCGTAGGCATTGCCGCCAGGCGCTCTGTATTCGGGACGTTTTTTAAACAGCTCTTTACCAGCTCGCTCTACTATCTTTTTTTCGCTATCAGCGAGAGTTTGAACGATACGCAAGCGCTGCTCTCCCGTACTCAAGAATTTATCAATACCCGCTAGTTCGCCGGTACTTGGATATCTGAGTTCATCATCTGCTTTGAGAATAACTTGACTAACTATGCTCATCGAAAATTTGGGTAGAAACCCCGTCCTTTTAGGACGGCTTTACAAAAAATACTGGTTTTTGAATGGATATAATCCCAGGAACCAGAAAAACTGTTTAAGTCCCGAACCGCAACACAACTAAGATTACTTGGCTTGACAAGGGGCTGTCGCCTGTGCTTTGCCAGGCGTTTATAAGCCCCGCCCAACGCATGACCAATCAGGCTGATTGGTGAATCCGAACTCTGTAAGTATTCGGAAGTCTGTACCAAGTTGTGTCTCAATGCGGTATTCAACGCTTACGTTGTCCGAATTGGTTCGGTCAATCCTCGTCCCTAAAAGGGGCGAGGTTGTTGAAAATATCGATCTAATTTTAACTAACATCAATCATATTAGTACGTTAACACCTCAGAAAGTGCGAAGATATCTTGCCATTCAGCATCAGAAAAAGGTTGTTCTCGCAGTTCGATTTGAAAACATTTGCGAGCTGCTTGCAAGAGTGCTTCAACGATCGCATTAATCGATTGATTTTTCGACTTTGGTATTAAAGTTAGCAGATTACTTGGCGCTTGTTTCTTAAAAATTTTTTCGAATAAATCTGCATCTGTTGACAAACAAATCGAACCATGTTGCAAAATGGCTTTGCCTCGACGTAGTTGGGCGCTACCGATCGCTTTTTTGCCATTCACTAAAATCAGATCCGCAATAGTAGCTGTAGCGAAACAGTTGGGAGTAGTAGTATATTCGCGTCCAGCCTTTCCGTAATCAAGTTCTAAGCCCAGAAGTCGCCACCCAATAATCAGAAATTCACAAATTTTTTGGTAAGCCTCTAAACGTTTTCCTGGGGCGATCGAAGTTGCGATCGCGTAAGTCAAATCTCCTTGATGGAAAACTGCTTGCCCTCCAGTGGGGCGACGTACGATGTCGATCGCTTTTCCCTGCCAGCTTAACTCATGCCAAAAACCAGGAATATTTTTTTGATGGTAACCACAAGAAATAGCTGCTGGAGACCAAGTATAAAACCTTAAGGTAGGAGGATGTTTGCCTTGCCTATGTCTTTCCAGCAACCAAGTATCGATCGCCATTTGAATTTTTCCAGACGCTTCGATCGGGGGAATGTAACGCCAGGTATTTGGTTCATGATTCATAGGGCAATGGGCAATGGGCATCGGGCATCGGGCATCGCTGCACTGGGCAAATATAAAGTCAAAAGTCGTAGAGACAAGGCGCGTCAAATCTGAGGTAACCTCAGATTTGCCTTGGCGCGCCGCGCGAAATTAGCCTAACGGCACGGCTTCGCCTACGCGTACAGTTGCAAAAGTCAAAAGTAATTTCCTACTCCCTACTCACTACTCCCTAACCCCTATCCCCTATTCCCTACTTCCTCAAGAATCAAACTCTTGCTTGAGCGTTTCATCGTTCTCGTCAGCAATGCTAGCAACTAAAGTAATCGCTCTAGATATTTCTCCTGGGGATAATTCTGCTACTGTTCGTTGTGATAGTGCGATGACTCGATTGTCAGCGATCGCAAAACAAGTTTCAAAAGTTCCCATCCAATTCATTTCCAGTAATTTTCTCATCAATTCCGTTTCTTTTTTTACTGGTAAATTAAGAACAGTTGCCCAAACTGCAAAAAGATCGTCATCGCTTTCCCCAGACAATTGAACGAATACTTCAACAGTGCCGTATTGAAATTTCCAGAGAGTACCATCGGCAGTTTTACTGACCATAGCAGTATCGTCCTGGTCTAGACTAGAAATGACAGTCTCGATCGCTTCTTTGTGACTAGTAGTTTTTTCCATGAATTCATCAACTGTTTGTTGAAGTTCAGTCGTAGTTTGTTCGCGTTCGAGATTTTCAGCAACCATTGCACTTCCTCTACTTAAGTATTTATTATCTGTCTTAGCAGCTTTTGAGAATAGATTCTAGCAATTCGCGATCGAGAACAGAGGTTTTGCTTATTTATCTTTATGTGAAGAAAATAGGGAATAGGGAATAGGCAATGGGCAATGGGCATCGGGCATCGGGCAAAGTCAAAAGTTAAAAGTCAAAAGTCAAAAGTCAAAAGTCAAAAGTAATAAGTAATCACTTGCTACTTTACCCTATTCCCTATCCCCTATCCCCTAACCCCTCTTATATCCCCTAACCCCTCTTAAAAAGGTTTGCGAGCAATCCAATATTTACTAAAGAGATGATTTTCGATCGCAATGTCTTTAAAACCTACCCCTTCCAGGCGCTTTGCCAAATCATCACCAACATAGCTGCGATAATATGGTTCGTGAAACATTGAAGGGAAATTCTCCATAATTATTTCAAATTCTGGAGAATCGATCGCCTGCATCGAATCGCAAATAACAAAAGTACCACCCGCTTTAAGGGTGCGAAAACATTGTTCGATTACTTTTTGACGTACTTCTGGCGGCAATTCGTGAAAGAGAAAAACACAGGTAACGCCGTGGAAGTAATTATCCAAATAAGGCAACTCTTCAGCGTTAGCTTGAATTAATTGCGGCAATTCGCCTGGATTTTCGGAAAGAGTTTGATTAGCCTTACGTAAATAAGCAGGAGAAAGATCGCAACCGAACAAAGAAGCTTTAGGCAAAGCAGCACGAATCGCTTTTAAAGTACGACCTGTTCCCGCCGCTACGTCTAAAATTTTAACTTGTTGGGCTGGTACGTCGTTAAATACCTGTAAACCTTGCTTGAGTGGTGCGAGAATGCGTCGTCGCATGGCATCAGCCAAACCGTTGAACAAAATCTCTACCTGTAAATCGTAGAGATTGGCAGACATGTTACTTAAATACCCATCGGTTTGATGATGAAAGTTTTGCAAATAATAATTAGGATAGCCTTCGCGATCGATCTCTGCTGAAAACTCTTGATATTTTTTGTTGCCGATTCTTTCCCAAATACCTGGCAATTCGAGCCAGACTTGCGGATAGTAACGAAAAAAATCTTCCCAAGGATTATCAAAAAGAAGACTAGCTGGATAAACACCTTTTTGTGCATCTTGCCAGTCAACTTCCATAATTGCGTTAGTTCGTTGCTGGATTTTTTGCAAAAGTACGGCATTAATAGGCGTTGCATTGCCTTCTTGCTTTGAAACGACTAAATTAGTCAAGCGATCGCTTAATAGCTTGTGAACGAGACTAAATACACTCTTACTTTGCTGAAAGGTTTGATACGCCAGCTTGGATATCGAATCGGGTATGGGAATTAATGGGTCGAAATTAGAAGTAGACTGCATGAATGTTAATAAATGATTGCAAGCGGACATTTCAAGCAATTTCTGCAACTGAGAAATTACTTGAGATAAGATTAAGTTTGATGTAATTACATAAATAATTTTAAACAAAATAACAACAAAGGTATGGGTAGCTAAGTTGCAATTTTGAAATTCGAGAGAATTTGGGCGAACGGTATTTAATTATCAAATACCAAAAGGTTGTTAAGGCTCTATCTCAAGTGAGAATTTCGCGCACCAGGCACAGAGCGATCGACACGAATGTCCGCCTTATCGATTGAAACCAATTATCAAGTAAAGATTGGTTTAATTAGCAAAACCATTAACATAGCGATCGCCGACAAAAACGAACTACAAGCAATTGCCGAACCAGAATTTACATTGTATAAGTTACCTGAAACGTTAATAGCTCCTAGTAAAACTAAGATAACAAGTGCATGCTTGATTTCTGGATAAGATTGATTAAAAACAGCAAAAAACAAAGAAGCACCTAAAATTATCGAAGCTAAAGCTAAAGTTGTCTTAATTAGTGTTACAAAGTAAGAGGCAAACAACCAATCATAAATATAAATATTTTTTATAGATAAAATAGTAATAGAAAAAAGAATAGAAGTAATTGCATTATACAAAATACCGATCGCAAAAACAAAAGCGTAACTAATTATAAATCCTAGTACGAGCCAGATTTCACTTACTATTGTAAGTACTGCTACTTCAACAACCGTCAACCCAATCCAAAACCAACTCACAGGAACATACCAGTTAGCTTTGTATAAAAAATTAATGCCTATTAATGAAACTATTTCAAATATAGAGCCAGCTATTAAGCCAATTTCAAAAGATTGAAGAGCATTTTTTTCAAAAGTAGATATACAAATAACAATTGGTAAAGTAATTCCTAAAATGCCACCTAAAATAGTTAGAAAAAGCCAACTAAAAAAATGCAATTCATCATAACTTTGAGCGCTCATAATGCTCAGTCAATTAATAAATAAAAACTCTCCGCGCCTCTGCTAAAGTGCGTCTTACATTTTGAGGAGGACTGGAAGCGGAGGTTTCCTCCGCTTATTGAAGTCCGTGAAACCTCAAAATTACGCACTTTCTCTGCGCGAAATAAGAATCGATATCTACCCAAACTGTTGACATCGAGGACAAAAATGAGACGATCGCCCTCCCAATTTAATTCGTTCGATCGCTGTACCACAAACGCGACAGGATTCGCCCTTACGCCCATAAACTAAGGCAATACCGCCATAATTACCATTAACGCCCGTAACGCTCAAAAAATCACTAAATGTCGTACCGCCTTTGTCGATCGCTGTCTCTAAAACTTCAATTACTGCCTTTCGCAAGTTTTCGATTTGTATTAACTTAAGTGTAGCGGCGATCGCATCTGGTCGAATACCGCTTTTAAATAAAGCTTCGTCGGCGTAAATATTGCCAATTCCTGCAACGACGCTTTGATCTAGCAATAAAGTTTTAATGTTGCGCTGGCTTTTTTGAATTTTGGCAGCAAAATAAGACAGAGTAAATTCATCAGAAAATGGTTCTACCCCTAATAATTGCAATCCAGTAATTATCTCTTCGGGTGCGTATTGTGGCGGGACAAACCAAACTTTACCAAAAGTGCGCGTATCGACAAAACGTAATTCTTTGTCAGCACCCAAAAATAAACGAATACGAACGTGTTTTTGTAAAGCTTCGTGGCGATTTACCCATAAAAGTTGACCGGTCATTCTCAGATGTACTCCCAACCAACCTGCTTGTTGAAAAGATGGTTTAGTCAGCTTGGCGAGTAAATATTTGCCCCGTCTCTGCCATTGGGCGATCGCCGCACCTTCAATTCCCTGCCAAAATTCAGAAAGAAAAAGAGGATAAGCAAGTGTTCTGTTTAATAACACTTCCCCACCCTCGATCGCTCGATTTAGAGTTAATTTATTTAGCCCGCGACGGACTGTTTCTACTTCGGGTAATTCTGGCAATTAAGTCTACCTTTGGGTACTAAGTGACTTGTAGGATGGGCTAAGCCCATCTTATCACCCATACGTAGGATGGGCTTAGCCCATCCTACAGCCCTACTCAAATCCAGATTACTTAACTTCTTCGAGTTCGTGTTCGGCAAAGTTGTTGGTGTTTACGCCAGAAGCGCTACCACTGTAGCCATTGTTGTTAACATTATCAAAGCGAACGATCACTGGATAGAGAATGCCACTTTTGTCTACGGTGGCGACTGTACCAGTATCTTTGTACCAAAAAGATTCTTTGCGAAGAATTCTCACCTTAGATCCGCGTTGTATTGCCATAACTTTTTTTTGTTTATAAACCTTTAGATACCAGAGTACTACTGGAGCGGGTTTTTCTGTAAGTTAGATTTTTAAGTTTTATTGCAATTCTCGCCAGCTAACGCGGACAAAATGCGCCGATCGACCCCAAATATCCTTAGTTTCAACAATTTCTCTCACTTCTAAATTAAAAGGAATCGAAGTTGTCAAATATTTCTGCACGGATGTCCCTAAATCTGGTGAAATTTGTGCTGCTGCTGTCATCGCAATTCCCAAGCCCAACATTTGTGAGAGAATGCCTCTAGGAAAAAGTAGGTGATTAGATACTACTAATCCCGCAGTCAATAACATAGCAACAGATAGATTAGTGCCGCAACGAGGATGGATGGCTAAATCCCATTCGCCTGCTTTGATGCGTTTTAGCGCCAAATGCACGGCGCGGTTTAATTTTAATTGCTCGATCTCTCCGTAAAGATAAAACCCTTTTTCGGTAGAAAGACCGCCAATTGTTTCGTTATCTGCTGTGCGGGGCGCAATTAGCTCGGTTTCGCCTAATAGCCAAACTGTAGCATGTTCTAATGCGTGTACTTGGCGTAACATTAACAGATCTTTGAGTCCTGGGATAAAACCGACTTGTTGGAGTAAGTCGCTATCTTGTGTCGATCGAGGTTGAAAAAAGTCGATATCCCAAAAATTATCGTTCAAGGCAGAAGTAGGGTTAGTCATGGCAATTGCAAGTCAGACAAAAAGCACGACAACTGAGTCGCAAAGTCGATTATTGCAAAATGTTGCAACAATTTCTCATGATTTTATTCTAGAACAAGGTATTAGCAGTTACTTTTTATTTACTAAAACTTTTAGCAATTGTGCCGATCGCTCTTGATTACGCTTTTCTTGCCATGAGCGATCGCCAAAAATACTTGTGAAGTCATCTTAAGTATAAACACTGTAGTCGAAGTTCGGCATGGAAACTCGACTCGATCGAGCTGTTATTTGTACTTAACAAGCAAGCATTTCGATCGACAAAATGATGAGCTTAATCGGTTTACAAAAACCTTATATAATTTTTTGGCTTGGCGATCGAGTAATAACTCTATCATTGCTGTAGGTGCAATAGGTGCTAGTTCGGTTCTCAAGCGCAAAAAAGAACAGCTAGCCGAATAATAATTGCTCGACTAACTGCACAAATCTGATTTTTCTAATTCATAGTTTACCTTAAGTTGTATCCGTCAAGATAGCGATCGCCCGCTCAAAGTTTTCAATCTTTGGCTAAGGGAACGATCGCTATTATTTTTGTTTTTAGAATTATTAAATTAAAAGAGCGATCGGTAATTAAAATATTTAATTTTTGTGGAATTTACTTACGTAAAAACAAT
Source organism: Xenococcaceae cyanobacterium (assembly GCA_051657945.1). Taxonomy (GTDB): domain Bacteria; phylum Cyanobacteriota; class Cyanobacteriia; order Cyanobacteriales; family Xenococcaceae; genus CAZJTL01. The sequence continues at coordinate 10,620 of JBOFLQ010000149.1, forward strand.
TAAATAGCAGCAATCGAGTAAGTTTTAAAATCAAAAATCGACACTTTTAAAATATTCATCAAATAAATAAGTATTTTTGCGATCGTGACATAGTCTATCATTTCAAAGTAAAGTTTTATTTATATTTGTCATGTTCATGAAACCCTTTTATTTTAAAGCTTTTTGAAATTTTATTTTGTAACATAATATAAAAGTATTGTGATTATTTTTATTAAGAGTTAAAACTTAAATATATAAAGTTACTGCCTTGAAACATATTTTTAACATTGTTTCGAGCGAGCTTATTCAAAAAAATTAACTGAGAAAATTTAAAGATTTTCTCAGTTAGTTTTGGTTCGGCATTATTAAGGAGTTCGAGTTTAATGATTAATAGTAAGCAAACTAATCATTCTTTAAGACTACTCAAAATTTCACTACCTATTGGAATTGCTATGAGTGCCACAATAATGGCATCTTCAGCACAAGCAACTACTTTCACCAAAACTTCTCCAACCGCTGGTAACGCATTGGGTTCGGGATTTAGTGAATTAGGCGGTATTGTTTTAGATTTAATTGGTAACAACGATGCGCGCGTAAGCAGTCAATTATCAGCATCTAGTTTGTTTCAAGGATATGCTAAAACCAATCCATTTACTGTCGGGACTCAAACTGGATTTGACAGTTCCGTTGTTAATGCTTTGGGTGGCGGTATCAAAGAAGTTGCGGTGAGACTCTCTTTGTTTGATGGTGACACTGCCGCAGAAAATTTTGATTTTAACCAAAATACTTTGTTGTTAAATGGTTTAACTTTCGGTAACTGGAGTAGTGTTAACGCTCAAAATACAGACTCTTTAGGAAACGTTGCTAGCGCAGGCTTTAGCGGTGGTGGTTTCCGCGACAATACCCTAGATACAGGTTGGTTCTACAGTAACAACACAACTCTTCTTACCAGCTTCTACGATACTCTTGTTTCGCAAGGACAAGTTACATACGAAGTTGACGATCTTACCCCTGGCGATAACGAATACGATTTCACTCAAGGTATAAATGCGAGTCAAATCAACGTCGGTCAAGGACCGTCGGTTCAGTCGCCCGAACCAGCTACGCCCGCACAAGCTACGCCCGAACCAGCTTCTTTATTAGGTTTCCTCGCTGTAGGTGTTTTCGGTGCTAGTTCGGCTTTCAAGCGCAAAAAAGAGCCGCTAGCCGAATAATCTACACTCGACTAACTGCACAAATCTAATTTTTCTAATTCATAGTTTACCTTAAGTTGTATCCATCAAGATAGCGATCGCTCGCTCAAAGTTTTCAATCTTTGGCACTCGAGAAGATCGCTATTATTTTTGTTTTTATAATTATTAAATTAAAAGAGCGCTAGACAATTAAACTATCTAGCTTTTTATGGAATTTACTTACGTAAAAACAATTAAATAGCAGCGAATGACTGATTTTCAAAATTAAAAATCGACGGTTTTAAAATATTTATCGAACAAATAAGTGTTTTCAAGATTGTGACACAATCTATCATCTAAAAGTAAATTTTCATGTTTAATTTGTGATGCTTATCAAACCCTTTTATATCAAAAAATATTTGAGTTTTTACTTCGTTGTAAAATAGGAAAATATTGTGCTTTTTTCGATCGAGAGTTAAAACTTAAATATAGAAAGTAACTCGATAGAAACATCTTTTTGGTATGGTTTTAATCGAGCATATTCTCTTGAAAAATAATCCAGGAAATTATTGGATTTTCGTGAAAAGTTGTGTTTCAGAACTATTTTGGGAATTTCAAAAACATGAAATTGGCTACTAATTATTTAAAACATATCTCAATAACTTTACTGGGATTGGGATTAGCTACAACTTCTGCTCAAGCTATTACTCTTACACCAACGAATGACGCTAATACTCTTGTTAACACTATTTTAGGTTCGGGGATTACAGTCACTCCTGGCTCGCTCAACTACACTGGTGCTAGCAGTGCATCTGGAACGTTTACCAGTGGCCTAACTTCTGGTATCGGAATTGACTCTGGTATTATTTTGACTAGTGGTCAAGCTGCTGATGCAGTAGGACCTAACAATGCTGATAACAAAAGTACGGGTCATGGATTACCTGGAGATCCATCTTTAACTACTCTAGCTGGAGTAGATACTTTCGATGCATCTTCCCTTGAATTCGATTTTGAATCTACTGGAGGCGATCTTTTCTTTGATTTTGTTTTTGCTTCTGAGGAATACAATGAATATGCTAACAGCAATGTTAATGATACATTTGCATTCTTTCTCGATGGAGTAAATATTGCTCTTATTCCTGGAACTAATCAACCAGTTTCAATTGATACTGTTAACGGTGGCAATCCATTTGGCACAAACGCTCAAAATCCTCAGTTATTTAACAACAACGATCTTCAAGATGGTGGAGGAACTTTCGATATCCAGTATGATGGTTTTACTGATGTATTTACTGCACAAGCTCTGGGATTGAGTGCAGGCAAACATACAATTAAATTAGCGATCGCTGATGGTGGTGATAGTACATTCGATTCTGCTGTTTTCCTTAAAGCTGGTAGTTTTTCTGATATTAATACTAATCCAGATGCAGATGCGATTAAAACACCTGAATCTGCTTCTGTATTAGGGTTGTTAGCAGTTGGAATGTTTGGTGCTACTTCAGTTCTCAAGCGCAAAAAAGAACAGCTAGCAGAATAATCTACACTCGACTAACTGCACAAATCTGATTTTTCTAATTCATAGTTTACCTTAAGTTGTATCCACCAAGATAGCGATCGCTCTTTAGTCAAATGTTAAGAAATTTGAGCGTGCGATCGCTTTTATGTTTGTTTCTATATTTATTAAATTAAAAAAATAGACTTTTTTGTGTTTTTAATTACTAGTAGCCAGCAAAAATTACTTTATTCAAAATTTATTTATCCTGTTCGCATCAAAACCTTTTTAATTATGGGTTAACAGACAGTTTTATTTCGATCCCCAACTATTTTTTGATAAAGTTTCCAACAAATTTACCTCGATCGCCAGCTTTCTTATTTTCAATATTAGAAAAAATAGTTTATAAATGAAGATATAAGGGTAATGAATTATACAGAAAGAATTAAATTTTCATTTAAACCTTATCCAAAAGTTTCCTTGAGTTTAGATTCCCTGCGATCGTATTTTTATTTAAATGCGGTCGTTTTTTATTTTTAGGGAATAGGGCAAAGGGTTAAGTTAAAAGTTAAAAGTCACGCATTCACTCATTCAAAAGTCATGCCTGCCCTATCCCCTATCCCCTACTCCCTACTCCCTAACCCCTAAACAGTTGTTCTAGTACTGTTTCTGGTTTGAGATCGGCAAGCGATCCTGAAGGGGATTGAATGCCAAAATAACGATCGCTGTTGGGTGGTATTAATTTTTGTGCTTCGTTGCGATCGAACAGGGCGATCGTATAAGTACCGACAGCTACGGCTAACTGCAAGGCGGCGTTATCGGTACACAGCATTAAATTAGCACCTGCGATCGCGGCTGCTTGTTTGCCGACATCTGATGGTTTAATTACCTTTATATTTGGACAAGCTTGCTTCATTGCTTTAATCCAAGTTGTCTCATCGGAAGTCTGAAGTAGGACGACAGACACCGAGGGTTGTTTTTGCTGAATATCGGTAACGATTTTTTGCCACTGACGAATTGGATAACCGGAATTTAGGCGATCGCTAAGAAGGATGTAACCAGAATCTTTAATTTCTAAACGCTGTTGTTCTGCTTCTGCCCAGTTAATATCAGATTTAGGAACGCTTATTTTAACTTCAGGACAGGGAGTGTGAATACCTAATCCTTGAAGCAGATCGTGGTACATGTAAGCAGTATACTGTTCTTTTTTAAGCCCGATTAAATGGGAGAAAACCCAAGAAAATTGCGAGTGATAACCAATACGAACGGGAATACCATTAAGCCATAATAACAGTCCGAGCGTCCAACGATTACTCAAACTAATCGCCACATCATACTCGCGATCGCGAATTACTCCGAGAATGTTGAGATAATCCGCTAGACTGCTACGATCTTTGTAATCAAAAACAATTGTCTCGCTGACATCTTGGCAAACTCGATAGGCAGCTTTGGCATTTGGTTCGACCACAACATCGATCGCAACATTAGCATAATGCTGCTTTAATTTTTTAAGGGTGGGAAAGAACAAAATCTGCTCGCCAATTCCACCTGGCACAAGGCAAAGTATTCTCATCTCAAGCTATAGACCTTACGAGGATAATTTTAACAAACAGCGCTTTTCTACCCCCCCAAAATAAGATAAATTAAAGCATCTGTTGGTGTTTTACTAAAAAATTTAGACAATGTATTTGTTGATTCCAGCCGCCGGAATGGGGCGCAGAATGAGCAGCGAACTTGCTAGACGGGGACTTCGTCAACGCAATAAGCTGCTATTAAATTTGTTTGGCAAGCCTTTACTTGCTTGGACTTTGTCGGCTGCCGAGTCATCTCTTCAAATTAGCTGGATTGGCATTATAGGACAACCTGAAGACTTTCACGATTTCAAAGAAATTATTGCTAGTCTTGCTTTAACTAAGCCAATTGAATTAATTAAAGGTGGAGATACTCGTCAAGAGTCAGTTTACAATGGCTTGCAAGCTTTACCAACTGCCGCCCGACAAGTTTTAATCCACGACGGAGCGAGATGTTTGGCAACTCCAGAACTTTTCGATCGCTGTGCTAATGCTTTCAAAAATTGTCAGGGTTTTATTGCTGCCATTCCCCTTAAAGATACAATTAAAATTGTAGACGAACAAAAATTTATTAAAGATACGCCCGATCGCCGCAATCTCTGGGCGGCGCAAACTCCCCAAGGATTTGATGTTGCTTTACTCAAAAACTGTCACGAACGAGGTAAACAATCTGGTTGGGAAGTTACCGATGATGCAGCTTTATTTGAAAAATGCGGCATTCCCGTCAAAATTATTGAAGGAGAAGAAACCAATCTTAAAGTGACAACTCCTGTAGATTTGGCGATCGCAGAGTTTATTTTACGACAAAGATTCGATCGCGTTGAGTTTTAAGTGCTGAGTAATGAGTAATTGCTATGAAACTAGAACAAAACAATTTTTCTGTTGTCGATCGCGACGAACTTACGGGTATTGATTCATCTAGCAGTCTTGTTGGTGGTGACAATATTTCCTTAACTTCAGATCCCTTATACAATCGAGTCGATCGCTACACGACGACGATCTCAGCAACTGGAGATCCCGCAGATATTTACTATCCTGTTGTCTCTAATGCGATCGACAAAGATTTAGAATTTCCGATCGCGCTGATGTTACAAGGGGCGCTGGTAGATAAAGCGGATTACTCAAACTTTGCCACTCAAGTCGCCAGTTATGGTTTTGTTGTAGTAGTACCGAATCGCGAACGGACGGCGATCGGCCCGAGAGGACTTACAGCCACAGGATTTTTTGCCGAACAAGACCAGGTTAATGATATTTTAGAACAAATGGTCGTAGAAGATAACAACCCAGCTTCGCCCGCAGTTAAGATTGTCGATACCGAGAAACTGGGATTGTTAGGGCATTCTTTTGGCGGATATGTTGGCTTAGCTTCAATTCAAGATATTTGCGTGCCAGGGGTTTGTTCTGGCGACTTCAATCGACCTCCAGAATTAATGGCTGGAATTTTTTATGGTACTAATTTCCGAAATCCTCCAGAAGCAGGTGAATTCGTACCGATCGACAATCAAAATATTCCCACTGGTTTGATTGCTGGTAGTTTAGATGGAGTGTCAGATTTTGGAGAAGTTGAAGCAACATATAATCAGATTCAAGATTCTCCCAAAACATTAATTACGGTTGAGGGCGCTAATCACTATGGCATTACCAATCAAGATAATTTGGTTCGCGATACCAATCGACCAACTTTAGACCAAACAACGGCAACAGAGACGATCGCCCGTTGGAGTGGGCTATTTTTGCGAGCGCATTTACAAGGAGATACGGGAGCGTTAGATTATATATACAATACGGGCGATGCATTAGATCCCAACGCTAGCGCGATCGGTCAATTGCAGTTAATGCCCGAATCTGTTTTTTTATAATTAAATTCAAACCCAAAAAATTATTGCTCGATGGCTTCGCACTACCTACGGCTTTATCGCGTCAATAAAAGCTTGAGTCAATAAATCGATTCCTGTGATTGCCGTACCGACAACGACAGCATAAGCACCCAAATCCAGTGCTTGTTTTGCCATTTGCGGGGAAGCTATGCCACCTTCACAAAAAATGGGTATTTTTAGATTTTTTACTAACTCAGATAACAGTTTAAAACCAGGAGGAGATAAATGTTTGGTGGCGGCGGTATAACCGTAAAGAGTCGTTCCCACTATGTCAGCACCAGCCTCGACAGCAGCGATCGCGCTTTCTAGAGAATCTACATCTGCCATTACTAATTTATTCGTGCGATCGCGAATTTTAGCAATGATTTCTTCTAGTCGTTCGTTATCTGGACGTTTTCTTAACGTAGCATCGATCGCGATTATATCTGCACCAGCTTCGGCAACAGCAACAGCATCTCGATAACGCGGCGTGATATAAACATCCGAATTCAACCCCATTTGCTTCCACAATCCAATTATCGGGATTTTTGGCATTTTTCCACGAACGGCTTTGATGTGCGCTGGAGTATCTATTCTTACTCCTTTTGCGCCTCGATCGACACAAGCGATCGCGATCGCAGCAATAATTTGGGCATCGTACAAGGGAGAGTTTACAGGTGCTTGACACGAAACAATTAACTTGGATTGTAAAGTTTCAATCTGGTTCATTGTTTATTGTTTATAGGGTAACGGGCAACGGGTAAAACTCAAGAGTCAAAAGTAAGTTACTACTCGCTACTTGCTACTTGCTACTTACTGCTTGCTAATCCAAGCGCCTATATTTACTGTTCTAGCGCCGATCGCCCTTGTCTGCCGAGACGAATTAAGACAAAATAAAATAAATAAAGTGCGTAAGCAATCAAGCCAATTATGCCCAAAAATCCTAAAAAACCTTCGTTATTGGGTTTGGCATGAAAAAAGTCTCGAAAAGCTTTGGGTGCTTCCAACCATACTTGACAAGAAGAACTTGATGGCATGGCAAACAAACCATTACTAAAAGCACAATTGATAAAAGTAGCGCCAACAATTGCTCCAACGATGCAGTATAACGCGATCGCCCAACGCCAAGAAGTTAAGGCTAATTTTAAATTTTTTTGAGGCATATCCTTAATTTCTTCATTGATATCTGCCCAAAACCAAAGCGAAATCGGAATAAGAATTCTAGCAGCGATAGAAGTAATATAACCAATACCCCAACCTGGAATCATTAAGTAGACTGTAATTATTAATAAACTGGCAACTCGCCAGTAAATAATTAAAAGACGGTTGACTGCTTCATTTCTTTTAAAAAGTGACCAAATTAAAAGAATTAAAGGAATGATTACAGTAATTAATATTGCCAGTCGATAATCCGTCCAGACTAGCGATCGCAACGCAATTTCATTCATCGATATATATTGACTCCGACAAGATTTAGATCCACTCGCCATTAGAGCATAAATCTTATCTTACTTTCTCGCTATTGTCTTTAAAAGAGGGATTAGGGAATAGGGATTAGGGGCTAGGGAATAGAGGTTGGGGAAAAGTAGCAAGTGTGCCGCGTAGCAAGTAGTCAGTTATTACTCATTACTCATTACTCATTACTCATTACTCATTACTCATTACTCATTATTTTTGCCTTTGCCCCTTGCCCAATGCCCCACGAACAACATTAACTTTTTACGATCGCGCCAAAATCAGCTAATACTCTGGCATGATTTCGCAATAATCCCAATAAATTGAGACGATTTCGCTGTACGTCTATATCTTCAGCCATTACTAAGACGCTGTTTTCACCATCGAAAAATTCGCTAACAGTGGGTGCGATTTTGGCTAAGCCATCACATAATAATTGATAGTTGCGTTCTGTTTGTGCTGCTTGGGTTTGCGGTACTAAACTCACTAACGCGTCATAAAAAGCTTGTTCTGATGATTTTTCAAATAATTCTGGCTTAACTAAGGTTTTTGGATCTAATGCTTGAGTATTTAAATCGCCTTTGATTGCCAAACGCGTCGATCGATTGACTGTTTCATAAATTTGGTCTAACTTGCCATTATTGCGAATTTGTTGGAGAAATTCGGCGCGATCGCGCATATCTAATAAATCTTGCAATGCTCTTTGTGTATATTCTGGGTCGTTTTCTCCCAACACGGCATTAACTAAATCGTAATCAATATTTAAATCGTCTTGCAAAAGAGTGCGGAAGCGTTGAATAAAAAATTCTTGCAATGCTTCAGCAGGAGATTTTTTGCTGGTGTGTTTGGCAATAAAATCTTTTGCACCTCGATCGATTAATTCGTTTAAATTAATTCCTAAGTTGGCATTCCAAGTAATTTTAACAATGGCATTGGCGGCGCGACGCAAAGCAAACGGATCGCTAGAACCGGTAGGAATCATTCCCAAACCAAAAATACCGATCGAAGTATCCAGGCGATCGGCTAAACCAACTACTCTTCCCGTCATTGTTTGAGGCATCATATCGTCTGCGCCTCTGGGTAAATAATGCTCGAAAATACCTTTTGCTACTAGTTCGGATTCGCCACCGACTAAGGCGTATTTTTCTCCCATTACGCCTTGCAATTCGGGGAATTCATAAACCATCTGGGTTACTAAATCTGTTTTACACAGTAAAGCAGTTCGTTCGATTTCTTGACGTTGTTGGGGATTTAATTTTAATTGTTCGGCGATTTGTACGCTGACTTGAATAATGCGATCGACTTTATCTCGAATCGATCCCAAATCTTCTTGAAAGGTAACTGTTTCTAATTTGGGTAGATAAGTTTCTAGTTTGTTTTCGCAATCGGCTTTGTAGAAAAATTGCGCGTCTGTTAATCTGGCGCGAATTACTCTAGCGTTACCAGCAGCAATAATTTCTGTTTTGGCAGGATCGCCATTAGAAATAGTAATGAAATTTGGTAGTAAAGACGAATGGCCATTCGTCCCTACTTTTTTGACGGGAAAATAACGTTGATGAGTCACCATCACTGTAGTAATTACTTCTGTTGGCAAACTCAAAAATTCTTCTTCAAATTTACCGATGACTGCGGTAGGGAATTCGACTAAGTTAACTACTTCTGCTAACAAATCTGCGGGAATTTCAACTACACCATTTAACTGTTGTGCCGCCGCTTCGATTTGCTGTTGTATTGTTTGAGTGCGAAGCTTTGGATTTACTTGAATATATGCATGTTGCATGCATATTTGATAACTGGCAGCGTCGGGAATGCTGACTGATTCGGGATGTAATACTCGATGTCCTCTAGAGATGCGATCGCCCTTAATTGTTTCCGAACCGTTAATTAGTTCGATCGGCAAAATATCTTTATCTAATAAGCTTATCAGCCACCGAATCGGTCTGGGAAAGCGCAAATCGCCATCTCCCCAACACATAAATCGTTTTCCTTCCAAGCCAGTAATCCATTTGGGCGTTAAGTCGCTTAAAATTTCAGTAACGGAACGACCGGGTATTTTTTTATTGACGAAAATAAAATCGCCTTTATCAGTAGGACGAATTTCTAAATCTTTTAAGTCTACTCCCTGTTTGCGAACGAAACCTTCTGCCGCTTTCGTAGGTTGTCCGTCTTTAAATGCTGCGCTGGCGGGAGGGCCTTTAATTTCTTCGGTGCGATCGCTTTGTCGATCGGGCAATCCTTTAATTAAGATTGCCAGACGACGAGGCGTACCGTAATATTCGATCGCCTCTGGATTTAAAAATTCTTCAGCTAGAGTTTTGGGAATACGTTCTTGCCACTGTTGGATAGCGCTATCGACAAAATCTGCTGGTAGTTCTTCCGTACCGACTTCTAATAAATAATTAGGCATAGCAAAGGAGATTTTATATAGTTAATTTAAACCTTCAGATCGTAAGTTTAACAAAGTACAGTGTCTATGGTTCATAGTTCATTGGGTAATACCCAATTTGCTAATTACTGAGTGTTGAGATTCCAGTAATGACACCAGAGGAGTTAAGTTAATGTCGTCAGTCGATCGACTTAAACAAGAGGCTAGCAATACTAAAACTTCATCAAAAAGATTGCGAGAGTTAGCCACAACTAATGATGAGTTGGCGAAATTAGTTGCTGCTAATTCAAGTGCAGATAGCAAGTTATTACGAGATCTTGCCATAAAATTTAGCAGAAGCAAAAATCTGGATATACAACGAGCGATCGTTAGCAATTCTAATACGCCAACATATTGGCTATTGACACTAGGAAGTAAGTTTCCTGATGTTTTGTTTAGCAATTCGGCTTTTAATTCATTAAGTTTAAATGATTCGGTTGATATATACAGATCATCTTTAAAGCTTGTGTTTGAGTCTAATGCACCCACATCTTTTTTAGAACTTGCTGCTAATATTTGTCAAACTAAGCTTAAACATCTTCGTAAAAATTCAAATTTTCAACACTTCTCTCTAGAACGTCAATACGAGATTAATATTAAACGTCTTCGCCAAAATATAGGTGCTTGGATAGGCATATACTCTTTTACAGATTTTTGGCAATACAGAGAGATTTTAATTGCTATAGCTAGCCATAAAAATATTTCTAAAAAAATGCTGTTAGAATTATCAGCATCTGGTGAAGATATTGTTACAGAATTTGCTCAAATACGTCTCGATTATTTGGAAAATTATCTCGAATTTTGGAATCGTGTTGCTTTACACAAGCAAATAAATCTGGTTCTGTTCATGCCACGTAAACTAATTTTTCAAATAATTCAACTAACAGATATATCGATAAATTTTCTTGAAGCAGCATCTCAAATTGAAGTATCAGACGGAATTCTAAATATTATCGCCAATCATCCCAAAACATCAAAGCAAATATTAAAAAGACTTGCTAAAAGTGAGTATTATTGTGTTAGTGAAGCAGCAAAACTACATATTAATAATATTGGCGAATTATCAATTGAATATCGCAGTATAGCTGAAAGTAAAATTAATAGAAAACAATTACCTCCCCTCAAAAATGATGAAAGAGTTGAACTACTATTATGGAAAATAGGAGCAATTTCTGACAGCAGCCTACCTTATTTAAATCAAAATTCAATACAAGAAGATACAAGTACATTATTAAGGATAATTTGTTGTACTGATACGCCTCGATCGATCTTAGATAGTCTTGTAAATCACCCCAAAGTTTCCCAATTAATCAAGGATTGTATTAGCTATGTAAAACAAAAAGAATCAATTTTTTTTGAACTACTTCCGCAGTCGCTGCCAATAGACCCTGCTAAATTAGTAAATTGTTCTGCTAATCAAATCAATTCTGTAGCTGGCGACTTAAATAGCTTATTTGAGAAATTAGAAGATAGATCTTGGTGGAGAAAAACAAGTCTTCTTGCCATCCAAGATCCCAAAATTCATGTATGTCTAGTTGAATTAATGCAAAAATTAACAGGTTCTAGAAGGAGAAGATATTATCTAAATGAGATGCTTAGAGATTTTGATAAAGGTAGATATAGAGATTACGGTTTAAAATCTATTTATATTTCCAATTTAGAATATTATGGAATAGTTTTAGCAACCCACCCCAAGACTTCAGCGCAAATTTTATCAGAATTAACAAAGCATCCAAGTTCTGAAGTAAGAGTATTAGTAGCTAGCCATAAAAATATTACTCAAAATTCTTTATACAATTTAATTAACGATCGCAATTCAAAAGTAAGAGAAGCAGCTTTATCTAATCCAAAAATCGAGCCACTTTTTCAAGAACAATTAATAAATTTAGAAGATAAAAATCTCTCTTTAACAGATTTATCTGAGCTAGTCAATAGTAAATATCCTATTATTAGAGCTAGAGTTGCTCGACATCCTAATATAGATCGTTCAATTCTTGCCCAATTAGCTAACGATAAGTTAATTGTCAGATTGGCTGTAGCTAGACACCCGAAAACTCCAGCCAAACTTTTAACTAAATTTACTCAACATCGGGATCGAAGATTACATCTAGCAGTAGCTCAAAATTCTGGTGCGCCGATCGATCTACTAATTAAGCTAGCCACCGAACCAGCAAACAGTAGTGGAATTCAACTTAATCCACTTAATTTAGCTGCTATTAAAACTTTACTGTCTCAAAATCCAGAAGCAGCACTTCCTTATTTAGATCGCTGTCTAAAATTTCCCGATCGACCATCTTTTGCTCGATTTTTAATACTTATGAATCCATGCACATCCGCTACTTTTCTGGGACGATACTATCGATCTTGGTATTGGATAGAAAGATATGCGATCGCTCAAAATATTAATACCGATCGCCAAATTCTCCAACAACTAATTGACGATCCTAATTCTATTGTTCGTGCAGCAGCACGAGATATGTTAAGTAATATTTAGATCGCTCTTCATTTTCTCTGCTTCTGCAAAAAGTCTAGTAAAAACTTGAGTTAGTAGATATATTCGATCTGACACAGCAATGAAAATTTACCATAAATTACGATTAAAACAAAAACGATCTGTTGCAACCATTTTTCACTTAATCTAACTGGATAAAATTGACTTATTGAATCTACACAATTTGTCAGGGAGAATAATTTAAATGTCAGAACAAACCATTAAAGAAGTAGTTAGTGCTTATTTTAATCAGATGCAAGCAATGAACCCAATTGCTTGGGCTGAAAATTTTACTGAAGATGCACTCATCTACGATCCAGTTGGCAAACCACCCAACAAAGCGCGAGAAAACTCTGAAAAATTCTTTGCTATGCTTTCGATCGCTTTTGCCAAGTTTGAACTACAAATCGATAACCTATTTGTTGCAGGGAATAGTGCGGCAGTTAAATGGACGATGCGAGGATGGGGAAAGAATGGTAAAAAAGGAGAAACTGAAGGAATTAGCGTGTTTGAGATGCACGAGTCGGGAAAGATTCAACAAGTTTCTTCTTACTGGGATGATAAAGCAATAATCGCCCAAATTAAAGATTAATATAGTTTCGATTTTGTAAAAAAAAGAGTTGGAGAAATGCGAAAATATTCTGCCAATTCTTGTACGTGTCTGACAGTAAGTTGACGCTTACCATTAAGAACGTCAGACAAGATTGCCTCAGTTTTAAAAAGCAGATAACTAATTAATTTTTTAAAGTACAATTACTTTTTTTAGTCTGCGATCGATGCTCTGCTCACAGGCGTTGCCAATCGCACTTTAATAAAATAGCAATATCTAAGTCTGGCGAAAATATTTGCGATCGATTCTTGTTTTTGCTTAATACAGAGTTATACCAGTTTGCAATTCTTAATTATCAAACTTTTAAGCGATCGGGCTTCGCTCGAATTAATGCTTTATTAAGTAAATAAAATTGCGATCGAATCATCGTTTTATACTGGATGCATAGATCTAGTAAAAGTTTTCTGCAAGGGAGAATTTATTGTGATTCTTCCAAACTTTTTCGTACAAAAACCTTAAGTCTAGAATAAAAAGCAGAAGAATCAGGAGGAGGAACGAATTGATGAATTGGCGTTTGCTTAGAAACGCGGCGAGCTTTATTTAGCAGTGCTTCGTAATCGCTTCGATCGCAATTGACAATTGGTAATTGGCGATCGGTATTTGGTAGCTGAGGACTTGGTGAGGAAAAGACTTCACTATTTTGTTGTTTGTGGTTTTTCGTTGCTTTTGTTTCTTTTATTTGTTGCATCTGCATCTCTGTTTTTTGTCGATCGATGTCTGCAAATATTTCTGGTGACTCTTCAGCAAGAGAAATCATTTCAGATAAGTTTGTTTCTTCTGGTTTTAGAGAAGCATTTGTCGAATTAGAAGGAGAAAATAAATCGATCGCTTGGTTCGATTCCGTTTTAGGTATTTCTATTTCTTCATTTTCGGCAAACTTGTGTTGGGAAAATGCTGATAATTCGGTTAAATATCGAGGTAGATTTCGACAGATCAATCGTTCAAAATCGTGATTGAAATGATAGTTAGGACTACCCAAACGCAACCAAACGCTTAAAATTTGTTCGACGGAAACAGCCTTATATCTACCTAAATAAAGAGCTTCAATCGTCGCCAGACGCAACCAACTAGCATGATAGCTATCCAACCACAGCGCAATCAAATCCTTAACCATATAGCCTTTGAGGTCAAAAGCATAGCGAGTGAGCAAGGCTAAAGTTTGAGCGATCGCAAAATCATCTGATAACTCGGTCATAAAATTTACAAGCAATTTACAAGTAGTTTACAAGGACTTTACAGATAGTCTTTAAACTAAAAATATGGAAACCTTTTATAAGATTGGGTAGTCCGTTTATTTGGTGAATTCGAGGAGTGAATCAAACAATGACTAGTTTTCCTAGAGAAAAAGTAGATAAAAGTTTTGTCTGTTCCAAACCAAATTCTAACTTTACGATAATTATTAAATACGATCGGACTATTGTTCGTCGGGAGGCTTAGCAATGAGACACATCGCACTTTTAAGCACAGCCTTACTAATGACCGTTGGTATTTTCTTTTACGCAAGAGTTTCCAGCGAGCGAGCCAAATCTCCACAGTTAAGTGACATAACAATTAGCTTAAATTTGAAAAATTTTCAAAAAACTTTAGCTAAATTTTCTACTAACATTTGAGTCCGTTTTTAAAGAGTCTCAATCGTCAATACCTGTGGTGGTGTTGCGTCGGGGGGATATAAAAAATCAACTTTTACGTTTTTGCGGTCAGCAGGATTCATAGTTATAGTTAACAATGGTTCTCCCTGTTGACCGCGTTTTTGTGCCAAATGATAATAACGAGTCTGCAATAAACCTCGTTCGTCTTGGTAACTGACTTTGACAGTACCTCGAAAAAAGACTTGTTTGGGTAGCGGTTCGAGAAAACGCAATCCCCCTTGAAGTTGGTTTTGTTTGATGGGAGTTTGAATTTTTAGAGTTACGGTTTGCGTTTGTCGAGTCGGATTGTAAAGGGGTAAACTCAGGCTGTATTGTACTCCATAGTTTCCATGCGCTCGATCGGCAGTATCGGGATAACGTACCAGCATCGGCGCGCTTTGAATTTGGTTTGTTCCTAACGTTCCTCCATTTAAAGTACTCAAAGGATAAGAAATAGCTTTACCTTTAGAAGGAATGGTTAAACTTAAAATATTGGGTCGATCTACTAAATCGGCTTTCCATTGCGAACCTTGAGAAATACCAGCAACGCGTCCGTAGACGATATTACTAGTAACGCTGGGAGGAGTGGGCGGGCGATCGCGCGGCGTTACTAAATCTCCGTTATTTAAGAGTTCTTCCCATTCTGACAAATTTGGCGATCGTTCGTTGCCTGTTGCATCTACAGGAGCAAACATAGCTAAACTGGCAGCATAAACTTTACCATTTCCATACAAGCGCATATAGGCAGAACGTCCGTTGAGAGGGGGTTCTAAACCCTTAACTGGTACGGGAAGATTGAATAGCATTCGACTACTGGCGGCGGGAATAATCAGGCGATCGGGAAAAATATCTTGACGGCGACCCCTAAGAACATCGCTCATAACCCTACTACCAGGGCCAGCATAAACGTTTCCTTCATCATTTTCTGTTTGTGCGGGGAGTTCGACAAATGGCGCGTCTGGCTGGCTCAGATGACTAGCTGCTTGTAAAATATTTACGGTGACTGGTTTTTGACTGGGATTGTGTAAGATTACTCCCAAATAAAGAGTTCGCAAATTTTCTGGGGTGGGTGCTTTAGCGACATGATGGACAAACAGATCGAAATATCCTTGTAAAGGATAGTTTAAATGAGCTTTACGATTGGTTTTGCCAGTAGTGGGGAAAGTAGACAGCAAAATACCCGATTGTAAGACTAATTCTGGGCTATTGCTGTTAAAAACTGGAATTTCGTCCAAGCGACCTAATAAAGGTCGAATTTCTTGAGGTCTAACAATTTCTTGAGGAGTGGATGCTGGTGGAAACGCTCCCGCTTGGGCTAATAATACATGGTGGGCTAATTCTATCATCACTCGATCGCCGACTTTTTTATCAAAATTGTTAATCAGTCTAACCACTGACAAAGAAGTTGTTAGTGCTTAGATTGGGTTGTTATCTTTATAACCGCTCTCAAGCAAAATTGAATTAACAATGCTTAATTATTTCCGAACAAATCTTGCCGATAACCGAATTTATTAGAGATTCTCAAGCAAAGAGAAAAAAAATTGAAAATTTTATCAAAAAGGCATTTCATCTTCATCTAATTGTTTGACTTTCAAAGACAAAATTGTTTGTACTTCTTCTTCAAGAGGTAACTCTTCCATAATATCTGCCAATTCTTTTTGCAATTCTTTAGTTAAGGTGACAGGAATGTCTACTTTTACGTTGAAATGTTCGATCGCTTTTGCCAATTTAGACAAAGCAACTTTTTTAGTAATTCTCTGTTGACTGGATAAATTAAAACCAGATAATTCTGGTATATTTTGAACGTTCATTGCTGCTTTGAGTCTGTCTTTTAAATTGGCAATTTCACTATCTAATTGTTTCCAATGATGTTCGAGTAAACGATATCTATTAGTCAAAGCAACGAGATCTTCTTGTTCTGGTTTCGGTTCGCTAACTTGTAATAATTCGATTAGTTTTTGATGTATGCTAGCAACATAAACTACATCCATTTTGGCGTAATTTAATTGTTTTTCGGTTAGCGGACGCTTTCCCCAATCGCTTGTTTGTTCGCTTTTATCGACATTGGTAAAGTTACAGAGTCGAGCGGCAAGAGTTTTTAGTTTGCGATCGGGAAAAGGTGCTAAGTAGTAAGGAATTTTGGCTGCTATTTCTAGAGTACAAGTTACATTTTGCGCTTTGCGTTTGCCTAAAAAAGTAATGTCGTATTTGGCATTATGAAAAATTTTTTCTATTGATGAATTTGTCATAATATTGATAATAAAATCATCAATTATTTCTGGCTTATCTAAAACATCTAAAACTAAAACATCTTCTTTTTTTAAAATGTTTGAAACGTCAGAAACTTGAATTAGAGACAATCTTGGTTTGTTGGTTTTATAGTCAGCTACTTCTGTATCTAACCAGAGAATATTTGCTTGAGAATATCGCGCGATCGCTGCTTGAATATCTTGTATTTCTGTTAAATATGGCATACAAACTAAACTGAAAAATTATTTACTCCTAAATTTCCGATCGCGATCGAACCCTTTTGCTTTCTGCCTTCTTTAATCCCGATCGCTTTCGCTATGTATCTCTTCCGATCGAATTATAATGATTTTTTCGTCTGAGTTGGGTTTTTCCCACTTGTCTAAAAGATCCTTTAATAAAGCTTCTTGAATCCACGTTTTGGCTACTACTGTTAGAGGTAGTGCTAACAATAAACCCAATGCGCCAAAAAATCTGGCAAAAAATATTTGTGCTACCAAAGTTACCGCAGGTAAAAGAGATACCTGTTTTGCCATTACTGTCGGAGTCAGCAAATAACTTTCAATATTTTGGATAATAAAATAAAGTACGAAGACAGCTACAATTTTCCAGGGTGCATCCAACAAGGCAATCATGACTGGAAAAATAACGCTTAAAGTCGGGCCGATATTGGGAATAAAATTGAGTAATCCAGCTAAGATAGCATGAGCTAATACTAATTTAATTCCTAAAATCCATAAACCAACTCCACTCATAACACCAACGAAAAAAGAACTAATTACGACTCCTTCCATCCAGTTACCCAACCCTGTTTCGCATTCTGTTAAAATTTCATCCGCACGCCTGCGGTAAAAGGAAGGAAACAAACACAAACAAGCTTTGCGGTAGCCTTGCGGATCGACTAACATCATAATTGTCAGCACGACTACCAGCAGGGTTTGTAAAATGATTCCCAAAGAGTTGCGAAAGAATTGCAAAAAGTTGGTAATTAAATTGGCTTGAAGTGGCTGTAGCTGAGCGATCAGTTCGCTTAAACTGGGCGGAGTGGGTATGAATGGGGGTAGTTTTGCCTCGAAAGTTTTAACTTCTATGCGAATCGTATTCCAAACCGTAGGTAATAAATCGATTAGATTTTGAAATTGCTCGGTAAAAGGCGGTACGATTAACAAGAAAAAAAGAGCGGCGATCGACAGAGTCGAGCAAATAGTCACCCAAAGAGAGGCATTGCGTTTAAGTCCATAAAATTGCAATCTGCGGACAACTCTATTTAAAGCGGTAGCTAAAACGACGGCGGTAAAGATTAATAATACTAACTGTCGAATTTGCCAAAGAATGTAAAGAGCAATGGCAATAAATAAGAATCCAAACCACTGACCAAATTTCACTAGCTACCTCACTTCAAGAAATTTTTAGTAGTTTTACGTCTTGTTCTAGTTTTACCTATTCAGTGGGGCAATCGATAACTTATGAACTTTTATCGAAAAATCTTCAATTATTTAAAATAGAAATAAAATTTCAATAATTAGGAACAATCGACAAGATAATTTTAGATCGAAACTAGACAACTTATGATTAGCAACTAGAAGATGAATGGAATCTATACTCGGTAATGCTTTAAATGCCTTCGATCGCTACAGTGGTTGGATCGTTTGGAATCTGTTTCTGGCTTTCATTCCTTTAGCGCTTAGTTTTTGGTTATTTCGTAGAAGAAAAAGAGCGCAATCGCCTCTTTGGTGGGTTATTTTCTTAATATATGCTGCTTTTCTCCCCAACGCACCATATTTACTTACAGATATCATTCATCTCATTCAAGCTATTCGTGCGGGATTTTCTGTTTGGATAATTACCTTAATCTTTATTCCTCTTCATTCTTTTGCAATTTTAAGTGGGTGGGAAGCTTATGTTATTTCCCTAATCAACCAAAGTCATTATTTGCGGCGACAAGGTGCAGCTAAATTTGTTCCCTATGCTGAATTAACAACTCATGCTTTATGCGCCATAGGTGTCTATCTCGGAAGGTTTCGCAGATTTAATAGTTGGGATTTTGTTACGCAACCCGATGTTTTATTAGTGCGAACAGTTGATGACTTAACTGCAAAACGTCCTCTCGTTGTCATCGGCATAACTTTTGTAGTAATTACAGTTTTATACTGGTTAATGCGAGAAGTCACTCTAGCCATTTTTTTACGAATACGCACTAATATAATCCTCAAAGATCGATCGAGAAACTAAAACCAGAAATTTAGAAATAAAAAGTAGTCAAACTAAATCTGTACGGTGAGCATGTCTTAAAATTAATATCGATAAATTTAACTTTAAGTAACTGTAAAGATTGTTTTTAAAGGTTGAGGTTGTTGTACGATCGCTTGTATTCAGCTATTTGGCTAATATATACATAAAAATACTGAGATCGCTCTATAGATTAAGTAAACAAGATTACCAAAAAAACTTTTAGATCGATCGCGTTGACTCCCCATCACAAACTCGAATAAATATGTGTCCAGTTGCTCTGCCCAAACCTCGTCTTAGCACTTCTTTTACAACAGAATTATCTAAGTTGTGGATACTGTTGGTTGGAGTCAATCAATATCAAGACTCTACTATTCCTTCGCTTCGATATTCAGCACTGGACTGTCAGGGATTGGGTGAAGCCCTCAAAGAAGCAACAGAAGCATTTCCCGCCAAAGAAGTTAGAATTCACCACGATTTTGCCAATCTACAGCCCACATTGGAGACAATTCGCCACAGTTGGCAAGAAATCGTTTCGGCTGCCAAACCTCAAGATACAGTATTATTTTATTTTTCAGGTCATGGTTTTTACGATCCGAGCAGCCAACAAGTCGTTCTCTGCTTGAGAGATACCAAACAAGATCGACTCCTAGAAACAGGTTTTGGCTTGAGAGAATTATTGCATTGGTTGGGAAACTGCGCCGCCAGCCAACAATTAATTTGGTTGGATGCTTGCCATAGCGGTGGAATGACGCTGCGAGGCAATATGGGGAAAGATACGCGCACATCTCTAATTAGTCCTACGCCCGAACTAGTCAAAGTATTGAGACAA
The DNA here is from genome assembly GCA_051657945.1 of Xenococcaceae cyanobacterium. Classification (GTDB taxonomy): domain Bacteria; phylum Cyanobacteriota; class Cyanobacteriia; order Cyanobacteriales; family Xenococcaceae; genus CAZJTL01. The sequence continues at coordinate 30,607 of JBOFLQ010000149.1, forward strand.
AAAGCTTCTAAAAGCCAAGGTTTTTATGCTTTACTTTCGTGCGATCGCACACAACAATCGTGGGAATTTCCCGAACTCGGACACGGAGTCTTTACTTATTATTTGATGCGAGGGTTGCGGGGAGAAGCGGCAGACTCTCAGGGAATTATTGAAGCAGACGCTCTCTATCAATACGTCTATCATCAAACGCTGCGTTACATCGACAAAACCAATCAACAAATTCGCCTGATCAACCAGCAAAAAAGCGGTCGCGGCGAAAAACAACTGTTGGGGGAATATCCCCTACAAACTCCCAAACGCATCGTTGAGGGTTTTGGTAAAGTCATTCTCGGTAAGCGATCGCTAGCCCATGGTGCTAATTATTACCGACAAGCGTTAGTAATCGACGCAGCAAGCGAAAATAAAACAACCCTCTCTTTGAGCAAAGTTTTGGGAAATACGGGCGGTTTTAACCTCGAATACTTGCCCAAACCGAATCGAGAATGGTCGGAAGTTAAAAGTGCAATTCGTACTTGTTTGCGATCGGAACTTGTCGATGAAATGACGACAGCTTTGTTGTATCTGCGCGCGCGAGTTGAAGAAACCGATGAAGGAGAAGCTTGGCTGGTTTTTCGCGAGGGAGTCCGCATCAGCCGTTCATGGCTCAGACAAGCTTTAAGACGCTCCAGCGTTGCCCAACAAATTGTTATTTTAGATTGCCCTGGCGCACACAACCTAGCCGACTGGGTAGACGACCTCAAATCAGAATCGGAACGGGGACAATGTATTATTGCAGCAGCAGCAACCGTCAAAGTTCCCGAACAATTTTCCCAGGCTTTATTAAAAACACTCAAACAAGCAGATTCGCAAATAGGTTTGCCCGTTGCTGCATGGATCGCTCAATTGCAAGGATCTCTAGCCGAAACTAAGATCGTTCCAGAAATTTGGCTTTCAGCAGCTAAAGGAGTGATTGAGGTTTTACCAGGCAGAAACGAACCAAAAAATTCTTCTGACGATTCGGGAATTTTTGACTTGGGGTTCTGTCCCTACATGGGTTTGAAAGCTTTTAGCGAAGAACAAGCTCAATATTTTTACGGTCGCGAAACCCTTACCCAACAACTGATCGAAAAAATTAGTCATAGTTCTACCCTAGCTGTGGTTGGGGCTTCTGGGAGCGGTAAATCGTCTGTAGTCCGAGCTGGATTACTAGCACAATTACGTCAGGGCAAACAATTACCGGGTTCGGAACGATGGTGGATCGGTTGCATGCGTCCTAGTGTCAATCCGATCGAAGGATTGTTGAAATTGATGGTCAATCCTGGCAGTGAAAACGAACGAGCCGAAGAACAAATGCAACTCGAAGAACTGCTCGCTCTAGGCGTAGAGGGATTCGTCCAATGGTTGCGTACTCGACCGGAACCGATGGTGGTTTTGGCGATCGATCAATTTGAAGAACTTTTTACTCTCGCTTTTGTTAACGAGCGCCAGCGCTTTCTTTATTTAATTTTGGGGGCGGTTAAATATGCAGCAGATCGTTTTAAATTGGTTTTGACTTTAAGGGCGGATTTTGTTTCTTCTTGCTTGGAAATTCCCGAACTAGCGACAATTTTGCAAACATCGAGCGTGCTAGTTCCTCCCTATTTAGTAGAAGAAGATTACCGTCAGGCGATCGTCAGACCAGCCAAACAAGTTGGCTTAAGGGTAGAATCTGGACTGGTGGAAATTTTGCTCAAAGAACTCGATCGCGCGGCGGGAGATTTGCCTTTGTTGCAATTCGCTCTCGAAAAACTTTGGGAATTTCGTCAACATGGCGTGCTAACCATCCAAACCTATCAAAAACTGGGGGGTATTAGGGGAGCTTTAGAACAGCAAGCTCAATCCGTTTACGATAGCCTCGATCTCCAAGCTCAAGATTGTGCGCGCTGGATTTTTCTCAATTTAACGCAATTGGGAGAAGGAACGGAAGATACGCGCCGTCGCGTCAGCTTGAATGATTTGATTGTCAGTAAGTATCCCAAAGCTTTAGTAGACCGAACTTTACAGGCTCTGACTGCTGCCAAGATTGTCGTCGTCAATATCGAGCAAGGAATTGGCGGGGGCGCTCGCGGCGAAACAGCCGAACCGCCCAAACCAGAAGATTGGGTGGCAGAAAAGCTTAAAAATACAACCACTGTCGAAATCGTTCATGAAATTTTGATTCGGCATTGGTCAACTTTGCGCTGGTGGCTAGAAGAAAACCGTGCCAGATTGCGATCGCAGCGTCAAATCGAACAAGCCGCCCAACTATGGAAAAATAATGACCGTCAGTCAGAATTTTTATTGCGCGGAATTCGCCTTGCAGAAGCCGAAGAACTCTATCTCAAATACACTGACGAACTTTCCGATTTGGCTCTAGCTTTTATCGCTGCTTGTTTGGATACGAGACAAAAAGAAAAAAAAGAAGCTATTACCAGACTCAGACGCGCTCAAGCTGCTGCCGCCGCCATTGGCTTTCTTGGTGTCGCTGCTTTTGGTTTAGCGGGTTTGGCATACCGTCAAAAACTGCTCGCCCAAGTTCAAGAAATTGATGCTCTCGATTCTTCTTCCGAGGCGCTGTCTTTCTCCAAACGTTCTTTAGAATCGGCGATCGTCAGCGTCAAAGCAGGAAAAAAATTAAACCAAATTGGCAGCCTCGGACAAGCACTAATCGGCAACGATCGCTGGACGCAAACCAGGCTCAAAACGGTTACTACCTTGCAACAAGCTGCTTATAATACTCAAGAATTAAATCGCTTAGAAAAACACACCCAACGAATCAACGCTGTTGAGTATAGTCCAGACGGGCAAATGCTGGCTTCTGCTAGCGATGACAACACGGTGTTGGTGTGGCACAAAGATGGGACTTTGTTGAGTACCTTAGCAGGACATCAAGAACGAGTTACCAGTATTGCTTTTAGTCCAGACGGACAATATTTAGTTTCCGCTAGTGCCGATCGCACTGTCAAAATTTGGCAGTTAAATCGCGAATATCCCAGCCAAACTCAAATATTGAGAACTCTCGACGGACACCAAGATTGGGTAACTTGTGTAGCTTTTAGTCCAGACGGACAATATATAGCTTCTGCCAGTCGCGATCGCTCGGTTAAGCTTTGGAAAATAAATGGTTCGATCGTTTCGACGATAACCGATAGCGGCTGGATTAATGCAATTAAGTTTAGCCCTGACGGCAAATTGCTAGCTTCTGGGGGCGAAGATAATACGGTCAAACTTTGGCGCATCGACGGACAAAATCAGCTCGAAAACAAACCAAAACAAACTCTACTCGGACACGGCGATCGCATTACTAGCATTGCTTTTAGCCCCGATGGCAAACAGTTAGCTTCTGGAGGCGAGGATCTTACAGTCAAATTATGGCAAACAGCAGACGGTAAAGCTTTAAATTCTTTCACCTTTCGCGATCGCCTCAACAGCGTGAGATTTAGTCCCAAAGGCGACGCGATCGCCGCTGCTGGCGCAGATGGAATCGTCGCCATTTTAGGACTCGATGGCAGCGTGCGACAATCTCTACTCGGACACGGAAGCGAAATTTCCAGCCTCAGTTTTAGCCCCGACGGTAAATTTATTGCCTCTGCAAGTACCGATAAAACTGTGAGATTGTGGCAAGTTGCCAGACAATTGAAAGAACAAGAAGCTGGTACTTCCAGAGTTCGTTTCTCGCCCACAGACAGCCAACTTTTTGCTACGGCTGGTTTTGATGGCAAAATCAAACTTTGGCGGCATACCGAAGGAAATTCACGCAAGTTAGTCAGAACTTTGGCAGGTCATAAAATGACTGTAGGCGATCTTCAATTTAGCCCCGATGGCAAAATCCTTATTTCCGCTGGCTGGGATAAAACCGTCAAACTTTGGCGCGTTGAAGATGGCGCAGAATTGAAGACCTTAAAAAAACACCAAGATGGTGTAACCAGTCTCGCCTTTAGTCCTGATGGTAAGATGTTTGCTTCTGGTAGCGAGGATCGAACAGTTGAAATATGGAAAATTACAGGGGGTGAAGCCCAATCAATTAATACCCTCCAAGGACATCTAGATGGTATAATTAGTCTCGCCTTTAGTCCCGATGGTAAATTTGTCGCTTCTGGCAGCTATGACAAAGCAATTAAAATTTGGCGCGTTGATGATGGTTTGTTGGTTAGCGACCTAAAAAAACAAGGGTTAGCGATCGCGGCGCTTAAATTCAGTACCGATGGTAAAATTCTCGCTTCTGCTAGTTTGGACAACACGATTCAATTATGGCGCATTGTCGATCTTAACAGCAATTCTCTTCAAGATAGCTACGCTTCAGGTGTCAAACCCTTCAAAACACTAGCAGGACATCAAGGAGGCGTTACTAGTTTAGATTTTACCAACGATGGAAAGGTGCTTGTTTCTGCTAGCGATGACGGTACGATTAAATTTTGGAACGTCCAAGATTGTATGTTAATTAAAACATTATTCGGGCATAATTCCAAGGTTTTAGACCTCAATTTCAACCTCAGCGATCGCACTTTAGTCAGCACCGAAGAACAAGCTGGTTTATTTATCTGGAATCTCGAATCGAATGATTTGCTCAAACGCACTTGTCAGAATCTTAAAAATTATCTGCAAACCAATCCCAATGTTTCTCAAGAAGATTCAAATCTTTGTTCTTGAAGAAAGAGATAGGAAAAAGTAGCAATGAACGATAAACCATGAATTACTTTTAGCCAAATCAAACTGCTTTTTTGGTATTTTTATATTCCTTTTCTTCACAGAATTTTGTGTTTTATTTTCGCTACAATAAAAAACTTAATTGTTGCCTGCTAATTTCAATAATTTAATTTATTCAATTTTCTAATGGCTCGATCGCTTAGCTTTTTTAGCAAATAGCAGCTTTAATCTAGCGAAATTGGCAAAAACCGTCAAACAAAAAGGTAGTTTTGATGCTAAATCCTAGATTGATGTTGTTTAGATATGTAGAAAATCTTCCTAAATCATCGCTTATTGTTATTAGCTTATTTTTAATTATTGCGATCGCTATGTTCGATTATTACGATCGGACATTAATTTGCTTATCCATATTTTATATTATTCCTGTCACAATTGCCACTTGGTTTATTAGTAGCAATTTTGGTTATTTATGTTCATTTGTTAGTGCAATTAGTTGGTTTTTAAACGAATTGAATTGTCTAAATAATAATCAACTTATTTCTTCTTTTGAAAATTCTATAATTTTGTTTGGTTGTTTGACAATTTTTACTTATATTTTGTTTGAGTTAAAAACTAGCTACAAACAAGAACAAAAATTAGCCAGATTTGATGGATTAACCGGTGCTATAAACCGACAATTTTTTATAGAAACTTTGGAGACAGAAAGACTACGTTCTCTTCGCTACGGCTTTACTTTTACTCTAGCTTATTTAGACATTGACAATTTTAAAATACTTAATGACACGTTAGGACATCAATATGGCGATCGAGTTCTCAAATTAATTACCGAAACAGTCTTTTTACAAATTCGTCGTACAGATGTTTTTGCTAGATTGGGAGGAGATGAATTTGCATTATTACTGCCACAGACAGACTCTCAAGCAGCAAATATTATCCTCAAAAGAGTTCGAGAACAACTGCTACAAGAATTTAAACTTCAATCTTTGCCCATAGGAGTTAGTATTGGCGCGCTAACTTTTCTAACAATTCCTCATACAGTTGAGGCGGCGATCGAAAAGACCGATTTAATCATGTATCAAGTCAAAAAGAATGGTAAAAATGCTCTCAAGCACGAATATCATCTATCATTTTTAGAGTAACGGTTTAGTTATTGAAGTCAGAAGTCAGAAGTCAGAAGTCAGAAGGCAAAGTCTTATAATTTTTTATGCCTGCCTACTTAAAAGCTGAAAGCTAAATATTATAAACGGGGAATACTAATAGTAGTAAACACTGTTAGGATTCAATTTAGAATGAGTCAATTAATTCCTCACTGCACCAATCTTCAAGAGCAAGTAAATACATTATTAAAATTAATTCAACAAGAACCGAATTTAAGAACGCAACAAGATACTACAGTTGTTGAATCATCATTAAAAAAAGCAATTTCTCCTAAATTTGAAATTGTCTTTGCGGGTGCTTTTAGTGCTGGCAAATCAATGCTGATTAATGCACTTTTGGGTAGAGAATTACTTTATAGTGCTGAAGGTCATGCTACGGGAACTGAATGTTGTATTGAATATGCAGAACCAGATAAAGAACGAGTCGTGCTTACTTTTTTAAGTGAAGCAGAAATTAAAGAACAGGCAGTAAATATTTGTCAAAAATTAAGTTTCAAAACCTTTACCAATTTCAACCAACCAGAAATAATCGATTTTCTACAACAACAAGCTAATATTATTATTTCCCAAGAAGGTGGCGAAAGTAAATCGGAAAGAGCCAAACAAGCTAAAGCTTTAATGCTATTACTTGAAGGATTTACTAATAATAAACAGCGCATTCATTCCAATAATAACGCTACCTATTCAATGGAGCAATTTAACTTTTCCAATCTAGCAGAAGCAGCTAGCTATGCACGGCGGGGAAGTAATAGCGCAGTCTTAAAACGCCTCGAATATTATTGTCATCATCCACTTTTAGAAGACGGAAATATTTTAGTCGATATGCCGGGTATCGATGCACCAGTCAAAAAAGATGCAGAATTAACTTACAATAAAATCGAACATCCAGATACATCGGCGGTAATTTGTGTCTTGAAACCTGCTGCTGCTGGCGAGATGACACAAGAAGAAACCGATTTGATGGAAAAAATGCGATCGAACCCTGGTATTCGCGATCGCGTCTTTTACGTTTTCAACCGCATTGATGAAACCTGGTACAACACGCAACTACGCCAACGTCTCGAACATTTAATTCAAACTCAATTTCGCGATAATTCAAAAGTTTATAAAACTAGCGGTTTACTTGGTTTTTTCAGCAGTCAACTCAAACATACAAGCAATGGCGATCGCTTTGGTTTGGATACTATCTTTACCGAAAGCGTCAAAGGATTGGGTGACGAAGAAGAAACGCCCCAATTTGTCAGCGAATTTAACAACTACTGCGCCAACTCGGGTAAATTAACTCGCACTCATTTTAAAGTCTCTGTCAACAGCTACGAAACACCCAATCAAAATTACGTTCGCATTTTAAAAGAATGGGGAAACCCACTAATCGAACAATTAATTACCGATAGCGGTATTGAAGAATTTCGTAGCGCCATTACTCGCTATCTTACCGAAGAAAAACGTCCTCTACTTTTTAAAACCCTAGCTGACGATCTTCAACCTCTTTGCATCAACTTGACACAACATTATCTCTTCCAACTGCGCGACTTAAAAAGTCAACCTCGTGAAATTGAAGCAATGAAAACCCACGAGTTAGCGAGACTCAACCATGAATTACAGCAAGTGGGAATAGAATTTCGCCAACATATAGGCGATGAAATTAATGCAATAGTTGTTAACAGCGATCGCGCCTTTGAAGAAGATTTTCAAAAACTCAAAGCCAAAATGGTGAGTCGCATGGACGAATTATTACAAACATTTTCCGTCGCCAATGCTTACAGTCGCGCTACCCTCAGCCATCCTCGCAACGCCACCGCACCCTTAATTGCTGTTTTAGTCGAAGCTTTATATTATCTCGCCAACGAATTAGAAGAAGTTTTAGTCGAATCTTCTAAAATAACGATCGCAAGTTTTTGTCAGCGTTTACGCATTCGCATCAAAAAAACCGATTACTACCGCAAACTCTATCGCCTTTTGGGTAACGACGGCGGTATCGAACAACAAATCGAATCGATCGAAACACAATTAATTCACGCCTTAGTTAGTGAAGCAAAAACTGAATGCGATCGCTATGTGAGAGAAAGTCCTCGTTTTTATGACGAAGGTACATTCTCTATCTATCAATTTCGCCAAACTCTACAACAAACATCTCAAGGTTACGATTGTGAAAGTATGGTGGAAGCGGAATCAGCAATTCGTCAATTATTAAAGTTAGATTTCGAACCAAAAGTATCAGCAACCATTCGTCGTAATTTTCGCCAAACTATCAATCAAACTCTAAAAACTCATCTCCTACCAATGGCACAAAAACAAGCAGATGAGATTTTGCAACAATATAATTTTGCTCGTTCCTATTTAGAAAAAACACTCGAAAAAGAAGCAGAAGAAAAAATTGTTCGTAACCAGCGATCGCAAGACGAAATCGAACAGAAAATTCAAGAATACAATCTGTCAGTTTCGGGTATTAATAGTTGCTTACAAGCAATGCAATTATTCGAACATCAATTACCTGTAATTAGTAGTGATGAATATGCAGTTAAAGTAAGTAGCGATCGAGTTACAGATTTTGACGGATGCGATCGCACTGCTTCTCAATTAATGTTTGCTATCAATGAGATGTAAATTGTAGGTTGGGTTGAGGTAAATAAACCTAAGTTTTCAAGCTTTTTGTGGTGTGGGTTTCGCGCAGAGTCGCAGAGTCGCAGAGAGAGTTAAAAGTAAGCTAGAAAATTAAAGGAGTTTATATGGAAGATAACTTTCAAGTAGAAAATTGTTTTGTCGATCGAGTTAGAAATGACAGCGATCGCACTGCTTCTCAATTCATGTTTGCTATCAATGAGATGTAAGTTGTAGGTTGGGTTGAGGTAAGGAAACCCAACTTTTTATGCTTTTGTGTGGTGTGAGTTTCGCGCAGAGGCGCAGAGGCGCAGAGAGAGTAAGTGATTTAAATCTAAAATCAAAGGGGTTTATATGGAAGATAACTTTCAAGTAGAAAATTGTTCTAATAATGATGCTTTAGAGTTTCAGGCTGGTGCTTATCGAGCTAAAAAAATCGCAGAAAATATTAAAGCAGCATTTCAACAACAAGGACTAGGAGATCTTTTATATAGCTGGCTTAAAGATAAATATCAAATAAATATCAATCCAATTTTGAATGAAGAACGAAATTCTTGGAATTGGTTTGATAAGGGAATAGAGTGTGAAATTTTGAAAGTGGGTGCTAAAGATTGGCAAAAAGGAAAAGTTAGATTGAAGGTAACTTTAGAATTCGAGCTAGATGAATCAGAAGATAATAATTCTGACTCGCCTCTTGATGATATTCGTCAAACTATAAATTAAGGAAACAGATCGGAAGGTTGAATATGGAATGCAATGATTATTTAAATAGTTGTCAGATTGATGATGTTTTATGTTTGAAGAATGACAAGTTATTCAAAATAGTTAAATTTCAAGAAGCTTGTCGAGCTGTAATTGATGGAAATTTGCCTAAATATTTAGAAGAAGGATTAAGACCACATGGTATAGAAATTATTGGAAAATATCCAGATTCTTGGTTTACAAATGGAGTGTGTTGCAAAATTTTGAGAGCTGGTTCTAATGGCTGGCAAGAAGGAAAATTAAGATTAAAAGTAACTCTAGAATTTTGCCCTGATGAACCAGAAGTTAATCAACCAGAATCACCTTTAGATGATATTCGTCAATCGATCGAGCAAAATCAATAATCTTTTTTTGTAAATAAAATGTCCGAACAACGACAAATATTAAACAACCATGATGTTATTACTGTAGAACCAGATAATAAACTTTTGATGTCACATAACATATTTAAAGTTGAAGAATTTTTAAATCAACTATCAAGAACAGTTGGAAATAACAATCAAAGTAATAAATGGTGTCTTGAAGGTTTAGAATGTGAAGTTTTGAGTCCTAACCAAGGATGGAGAAAAGGTAAATTAAAAATCAGTTTAGAATTTTGCCCCGACTCTCCAGAATCACCACTTGATGATATTCGTCAAACTATAAATTAAATACTTAAGACAAGCTTGTTAACATTTACCAAATTAAAACAAAAATGGAAGATAATTTTTACACATTACAAGAAGACGATGTAGTATCGGTAAATCCGCCTTTATTTGAAAGCGGTAAAACAGCAAAAATCGAACAAATTATAGAAGAATACAGACTTAATTTTGTAAGACAGATTAATGCAAATAAGGCTAGTATTTTAAGTAAAACTGGAATAAGTTGTGAAGTTTTAAGAGCAGATGGGAACGGATGGAAAACAGGAAAAATTAAATTTATTCTTGTCTTTGAACCTGATGAACCAGAAGATACAACACCGCGATCGCCGCTAGATGACATTCGTAAAAATCAGTTAACGAATTAAATCGATCTTGGCATTTTCAAACAAACTTAGTGTACTCTCTCTGTGCCTCTGCGCCTCTGCGCGAAACTCAAAATGTCCAAAACCCCCAGAATCAAACTCCCTTCAGAAGTAAAAAAATATGTCCTCGAAAGAAACAAATACCAATGCCAAAGTTGCGGCAGGTGCGATCGCGAAACTAAATTACAAATAGACCATATCATCCCTTTGGCAAAAGGTGGAAGCAACGACATCAGCAATTTACAAACTCTCTGTAGTCATTGCAACCAAAAGAAAAAAAATCACTTCGATTCTCGTTTTCGACGCTACTTTGATTAAATCGATCGAATAATTTTTCATTCGCACTTGTCAAAGTAACTACAACATCAAATTAAGCAAAATAAAATTAATTCGATCGACCAGGAATTCGAACTAAAAAACTTTAATGTTAAAAAAGTAGGTTATTGATTTCGATCCCAAAAAATTGCGATCGAGATTTTTCTGGAAAAACTAAAAACTAACTATCGACTCCATTTGATATTTTTGGATTAACTGTTAATTTAAATCCCAAAGCATTTAGCAATTCGAGTAAACTTTGAATTTCAGAACTTCCATTTTTTGAAAGTAAATTGTCTAGTTGCTCGTAGTGAAGTTTAGCATCTTCTGAAAGTTTATTTATTTTGCTATATGCTTCAATCACATCTTTAATTGCATTTCTGAGCAATTGATGAGTACTAGTTTTATCATCCAAAGCTACACTAAGGTATCCGGCAGCTTCTTCTGGATCTGTAAGAGATTCAATTAAAGAATCCAACCAGCTATCACTGCTTGAAATTTTGAGCATTTGATACTCCTTAGTTTATTTAATATCGAATATCTTACAATTGAGTGGGCAAAACAAAACAAAATTACTAAAAATTTGTCCTCGATGCGATTTAAAGTCGTATTTTATTTCTAATAAGTTCCATACGTTCGACAAAACAGTTTTATGCAATTGTAGAGGTTAGGGTTCGCTGTGAATAAGCAATAAAATACTTGAACCCTAACCCCTAATCCCTAACCCCTAACCCCTTTTTTACCCTAGCCCCTACCTACAGCAGCATTGTATACTTTCTCGTTGGCTTGGACGGATTTGAAAAAGTCAACTACTGGACGGGGATAATCTACTCCCAATTGCACTTTATAACGTTTTTGTTCTTCGCTGCTTAACTTCCAAGGTTCGTGAATTTTATCGCCTGGTAAGGAAGCTAGTTCGGGCAACCAATGTCTGAGATAATCTCCTTTAAGGTCGTAATCTTTTGATTGCTTGGTAATGTTAAAATAACGAAAACCGCGTGCGTCGTTACCTACTCCAGCAGTGTAATTCCAATTTCCCCAATTACTACACACATCGTAATCGATTAATAGAGATTCAAACCACTCACAACCCATTTGCCAATTGATGCCCAGATTCTTGGTAAGGAAGCTAGCAACGTTTTGTCTGCCACGATTGGACATATAACCTGTCGCAGCGATTTCGCGCATGTTAGCATCGACGAGAGGGTAGCCTGTTTTGCCTTCTTGCCAAAGTTGAAATCTTTGCCAATCTTCTTGCCAAGGTATGTCAATTCCTTGCAAACCAGACAGATAAAAAATGCGATCGCCTCTTTTGGCACAGATGAAACGGAAGAAGTCGCGCCAGAGTAATTCAAAAACTAACCAATAGGTAGAATCATTTTTGATTCTGTCTGCTTCATATTCCCGAACTTGTTCGTAAATATAACGAGGAGAAAGACAACCCAAAGCTAACCAAGCAGAAAATTTTGAAGAATAATCTGCTCCCAACATACCATTTCTAGTTTGTTTATATTCTTTGAGACAATTTTTCTGCCAGAAGTAATCTTTTAATCTGGCAATTCCTACACTTTCGCCACCTTCATATTTGAGTACGGCGCGATCGTCAAAGACTGGTTTTTCTAATCCCAATTCTTCGATCGCAGGAATTTCGCCAACTTCTATTTCTGGTAGTTTGGGTAATTTTGTGGGAGTCGGTAAAGTAGGTTTTATAGTAAAATTTGCTTCTACTTTTTTACGAAAGCTAGTAAATAGTTCGGGAGTTTGAGAAATTTCAAATGGTAAATCATCGGGAAAATAAAGTGTAATTCCCCAAAAACTTGCCGTTTTTACGCCAATTTTTTCTAGAGATTTCTTGAGTGTTTTTTCGATCGCCGTTTCTTCGGAAGTAACTTCTTTTTGAAAATAGACGGCATCAATATTTAATTCCCGAGCAAGTTCGGCAATAACTTTTTCACTCAATCCTCGACGAATTACTAAATTGCTACCCAATTTTTGCAGAGAGTTACGCAAATCGCTGACACTTTCTAAAAGAAATTGGGCGCGATATTTTCCCGTCTTGGGAAAACCAAAAGAAGTAGTACCGAATTGCCTGTCGTCAAAACAATAAAAAGGAATGATTTGAGCCTTTTCTTCTAAAGCCCTGTAAATTGGCTCATGATCGTGAAGGCGTAGATCGTTACGATACCAGATTAAAATTTTTGGTTGGCTCATCTTTTTATAAACTCAACATATTTCGATCGTAAAACTCTTGCTAAATTAATTTATGTAGCTTAAGAGTGATTATTTAGATCGTGCGCGATCGCATTGAATTGCTGAGATAAGCTTTAGTTTTTACCAAAAAATTATCGTTTTTTATTTTAAAAACCAGGAGGAAGAAGTACTTTATCGATCGGAATTACTTGTAATTTGAAATCTGCTCTAGGCTCGCTAGCCATAGCATCGTTAATTTTAACGCCAATTTTATTTCCCTGTGGTACACCAGCAATTTGTACTGAAGCTCCTTCGAGTTTGGTGGCTACTTGTCTATTTTTGATGTCTTTATCTGTAATTTCACCAGAAACCAGATGATATTTTAGTACTTTCTGCAAATTTTTTGGGTCTGATAATTTCTTTTGAATTGTAGGTGGTAGTGCCGCAAAAGCAGCATCTGTTGGCGCAAAAACAGTTAAAGGTCTTTCTTTTTCTAAACTATTAAT
>JBOFLQ010000150.1:0-2921 GCA_051657945.1 Xenococcaceae cyanobacterium
TATTGAGCGAAACAGCAATTTCCTCACAAATGAATAATCTTCCAGATTGGACGCGCCAAGACAAATCTATTGTTCGCACTTTTACTTTCAAAAACTTTATCGAGGCGATCGATTTTGTCAATAAAATAGTCGAACCAGCCGAAAAAGCAGGACATCATCCCGATTTAGCTATTTCCTATAATAAAGTCACACTCAGCCTGACTACTCACGATGCGGGAGGATTAACGCAAAAAGATTTTGACTTGGCTAATGTAATTTCTAAGCTTTACAAAAAATAGACATTACCAAGATTAAAACTATTGTTCATCTACCAAAATAAATAAATCTAACTGATTGATTTCGGATCGAATCTGACAAAAAACTATATCTTTTGGTCAAACGGTTTACTTCTCTAGACAATATGTCGCTGCCAGTAAATTAATTAGGATGGTATAGAAGTTAGCAGAAAAGAAAAAAATTTATGCAAAGTCTGGAAAAAAAAATTCCCAGTCTTGGTGCAAAGTTAGATCTCATACCTGATTCTCAATGGCAGCATAGTCTATATGACGATGCCGAACAGATCTTTGCAAAACTGATAGAAGTCGAAAACTTAGATCGCAAGTTGTCAGACTTTAATTCTGAGATAAGCTATTTTGAAACTCAGCTCGATCGAGCATTAGAAGAAGCTTTCGATCGATCTCCATACCTCGATACCGCCCATCGTTTTATTCAACGAATTCTTTACCGTATCAATCGACTAAATTTGTTTTGGTACGATTCTCTCGATCGCTACACCAACGAAAGATCGCCTTATTTACATCAAATTCGCGATCGCATAGAAACTCTTTGGCAAGCATGGGAATTAAAGCAAATCGATGTCGATAGCTTAAAACAACTCGATGCCAAACAAGCACTGACAGAACGATCGCAAGCAGATTTAAACCCACCTCTATCCGATAACAGTCGCTATTTACAAGAAGAAATGACTTATGAGGGATATAGATACCTGCTGGCGATCGCCTCTTTTGACGGACTGATCGAAGCAAGTCGTCTCTCTCGCATTCTTGGCGGTGCTGCTAACGAAATACAGTGTACTTTAATAAAAGTATTACTAGAAGAATATGGCAACGGTCGTTTCAATCGCAAGCATTCCACTTTCTTTGCTAAAATGATGGCGGAATTAAGATTGAGTACCCAACCAGAAGCATATTTCGACTTAGTACCGTGGCAAGTATTAGCGTCCATCAATCATAATTTTCTGCTGACTGAATGCAAGCGTTATTTTCTTCGCTACAACGGTGGGTTGGCATATTTTGAAGTCGCAGGGCCAGCAATTTATCGTAATTATTTAGCAGCCGCAACACGTTTGGGACTATCTGAAGGTGCAATGGGTTATTGGGAGTTGCATATTAAAGAAGACGAACGACACGGTCAGTGGATGATGAAAGATGTCACGCTACCACTAGTCGATCTGTATCCCAAAGAAGCTTGGCAAATAGTTTTAGGTTACGACCAAGAAAAATTAATGGGCGATCGCGCTGGAGATGCCATGATTAATTCTATTCGTTTTGGCGAGCGATCCGAACCTTTGGTATCTGTTATCTAACAGTATTTAGACAATTTCTTCTACACGTTCTTTATTAGTGAGGCTATCACCTTGACTGGAATTTTGTTGCGATCGCAAGGACAAACTCAATCGTCTTCTCAAAAAGAAGTTTTTTTCTGTCCGGAAGAATCTCATTTTTATTCCCATTGCTTGGAGAGATTATTATTCAACCAATGTAGGGAAGGCGATCGAGTTGTTGAATGTGGTGCTGGAGATGGCACTCCAGTCATTAATACTTTACTTAGGACTGATGCTGACATTACCATTTATGGCTACGAGCTAAATGCCTCTGCTTGTCAGGTAGCTAATTCGAACATTAAAAAAGTTAATCTCGATCGCCAATATATTGTTGAGAATCAATCCTTTTTTGATGCTCGCAAACCAGAAGCTCGATATTTAATCGCTAATCCTCCTTATTTACCCGCTCTCGATAACAAAATTAAAATGCCTCTTCTGCATGGAGGCACTGACGGAGCGGGTATTACCAATCGCCTTTTGTCTCTCAATTACACCTACGCGATGTTGCTGCTCTCAAGCTATTCAAATCCTGTCGGTACTATTGATTATGCTTTGCAACAAAATTATGTAGTTGCCGATTTTATGCTGACACCTTTACCATTTGGTTCTTACAGTTCTGAAAGACAAGTAAGCGAAAGAATTAAAGATTTAAAGCAAAAAAATCGCGCATTTTGTTCCGATCGCCTTTATTTATTGGCTGGTGTTTTGTTTAAGAAGCGCACCTCAACGGATATCGATTTATCTAGCGAGTTAGTTAAAGTCATCACTGCGCTATAAATAAAATTTTTGCCAGAAATCGATCTAAGAAAAGAGGAATTTCTACTAGTAAGTTCCTCTTTTTTTGTCAAAGTAAGTTCATTCTCAATAAAACTCAGTAGTTAGGGTTGGTAAATGCGATCGCATCTCCCGTTTTCTTAAAACAATTGCGATCGCGAAGCGTCTCATAAGGAGAATCGCCACTCTTCAAAAACCAACGAGCGAGCGATCTAATTGAAATCAAATTTATTTGTGAAAGATCGTTAAAAGCAATCATCTCAAAGACAGATTAAAAAACTAACTTTAAATATTCGATCGCAAATTATTCAAAAATTAGAAGAACTTGAATTAAATCCTTGACCTTCTGATGTTAAAAAAATGGCAGGGGAAGAGAATATCGATCGTCAGAATTGATAAGTTAAACTTCGATCGAGTAGTCAGCAATCTTCAGGTAAATAATTAGGATTGAGAGCGTTTTCTGGGGTAAAAGGCGATTTTAAAGGAAAAGTATCGATCGTTAGAATTGATAAGTTGAGCTTCGATCGAGTAGTCAGCAATCTTC
>JBOFLQ010000151.1:0-29531 GCA_051657945.1 Xenococcaceae cyanobacterium
TGACAGATTGGGATTCACTTGTGAGTTTCAAGGGATGGACTTTCACCATCATCAGAATCGAAAGTTATCATCTAGGTTGTCCTAGAAGCCCTAGTTTATATAGGTTTTAGCCTAATTTCGCTAGGAACGAACCGCACAGATACTGCGCTCGATCGCGAAAAAAAATAAAATCTTGACTCTTAATAATTTTTTTGATATTATTTTATAATGAAAGTGGTTGCGCTTATATTCGGGTAGTCGCACGACAATTATGAAGAATCTTTTTTAATTAAACCAAAAAATCCGAATTTTGTCAAAAAAAAAATTTCGTCAAGACGAATCGAATTAATCGTAAAGCGATCGACGAGTTGAGGATGTGTTCTTTATCAAAGGAGTTGAACGCTTCGATCGCGACTTGCGGATAAATAACTTCCAACTAGAAACATAAAATCTAAAAGCATCCAATCTAGATTGGAGTCAGGCGTGAGTTTGCCCTAAAATTTTTGCCTTGGCGCAATAGTTTTTGCCACTTCTGGTAAATTGTTTTCTTGACAAAAAGTATCTCCAGCTATAGCACTACGCTTTATGGTTAGGACATTTCTAAATCTCGGAATCCATTCATAGCTTACTGCTCCACTTGCCGAAGTGTTCCCGCTTCGCGTAGCGCTATAGTTGCCATTTTCGATCGCTTATGTCGATATCCCACTGCTTGTATAAATAGCAATTAAAATTATTAGAGAAATTAAGCGATCGCACTGGCAAACATAAAAACGGCAAAAAAATTTATAATGGTAGTCTAAAAAACTTTAAAAACGTTCATTCGTTATCGCACATGATCGCGTCTCGTCACTATCACATCGTTACTTTTGGTTGCCAGATGAATAAAGCCGACTCCGAACGTATGGCTGGCATTCTCGAACATATGGGTTTTCAATCTTCCGAAGATCCCAACAGTGCCGACGTGGTAATCTATAATACTTGCACCATTCGCGATAACGCCGAACAAAAAGTTTATTCTTATCTGGGTAGACAGGCAAAACGCAAACATCAACAACCAGATTTAACTTTAATTGTTGCTGGTTGTGTCGCCCAACAAGAAGGCGAACAATTATTACGCCGCGTACCAGAATTAGACTTAGTTATGGGGCCGCAACATGCCAATCGCTTGCAAGATTTACTAGAACAAGTATTTGCTGGCGATCGAGTGGTTGCTACTGAAGAAGTTCACATTACCGAAGATATTACCAAACCCCGCCGTGATAGCAAGGTGACTGCTTGGGTTAACGTCATTTATGGATGTAACGAACGCTGTACTTATTGCGTAGTTCCCTACGTGCGCGGAGTCGAACAATCTCGGACTCCTGAAGCAATTCGCGCCGAAATTGAAGAACTAAGCAGACAGGGATATAAAGAAATTACGTTACTAGGACAAAATATCGATGCCTACGGTCGAGATTTACCAGGTAGTACCCCAGAGGGAAGACACAAACATACTTTAACCGATTTACTTTACTACATTCACGATATTCCTGGCATCGATCGCATTCGTTTCGCTACCAGTCATCCCCGTTACTTTACCGAAAGACTGATTAAAGCTTGCTACGAATTACCTAAGGTATGCGAACATTTTCACATTCCTTTTCAGTCTGGAGATAACGACATCCTTAAAGCGATGGCGCGGGGATACACCCATCAAAGATATCGTCAGATTATTGAGAAGATTCGGGAATACATGCCCGATGCATCGATTAGCGCTGACGCGATCGTCGGTTTTCCTGGAGAAACAGAGGAACAGTTCGATCGTACTTTGCAACTAACTGATGATATTGGTTTCGATTTATTAAACACCGCTGCTTATTCACCTCGTCCGGGTACACCAGCGGCTTTGTGGGAGAATCAATTAAGCGAAGAAGTCAAAAGCGATCGCCTGCAAAGATTAAATCATTTAGTCTCTCAAAAAGCGATCGAGCGATCGCAGCGTTATGCGGGTAGAATTGAAGAAGTTTTGGTGGAAGACCAAAATCTTAAAGATTTAACGCAAGTAATGGGACGTACTAGAGGCAATCGTCTTACTTTCTTTTCAGGAGACATTAACGAACTCAAGGGTAAAACTGTCAAAGTCAAGATTACTGAAATACGTGCTTTCAGTCTGACAGGCGAATTAGTTAATGTACTGCAAACAACCTCTGTTTAATTTCTAAGTAGAGACGCGAAATTTACAGCGTTTTTAAATTGAATTGACTACGTTGGATTTGTAAGGGTTTGGCATTGCCAAACCCCTACTAGGTTTAATGTGGTTTATCGATCTGAAAATTGCTGTAAGGGTAGAGACGCGACCGGTCGCGTCTCTACAAAGTATGGTCACGTTTTTTTTGCCGAAAATAATTGAGAAATTTCTGGATTGTACAGTCGTAAATAATTCCAGTAATTACCAAAGACGGTTTCTACATAACCATGGGTTTCTTCAAAAGGAATTTGTTCGACAAATTGGTCTAAATCTTCCATACCAAAGCGATCGATCCACTTAGCGATGCGATGGGGACCGGCATTGTAACTGGTAACGGCAAAAAGAGAGTTATTATTGTAACGACGATGGGTGAAGTCTAAATAATAAGTTCCCAAATTTATATTATCTTCAGGGTTGGTCAGAGCATAATTGGCTAACTTTATTTGTTTGGCTACTCCTTTAGCAGTTTCGGGCATGACTTGCATCAAACCGACTGCACCAGCTAACGAACGAATTTTCGCTTCAAATCGCGATTCTTGACGGATTAAACTAGTAACCAACAGTGGATTGAGTTGGCGAACTCCCGCCCATTTAAGGATAGTATCGTTGTAGGGAAAAGGAAACAAGGAATACCAATATTCTGGTTGTTGCCGCAAAGCTTCCCATTGCTGACGATCTTGCCCTTCATTTCGATCTTGCAAATTTGAAATTGAATTAATACCTTTAAGGTTGTTGCCTTTAATCATTTGCAGCAAACCGTTGGTATATTGTTCGTTAACGGTAAGTTTTTCTTTGCCACTAATTTCTGAGGCGAACAAATTCCAAGCTTCTTCTTGTTGTCCTAGTAGATATAGTTCTCGAAAAACATCCGAACCTGCGGGAGGAGTAAAACTTAGGGTTGGTAACTTTACGGTAGGATTGAGTTGACGCACGCTATTAAAATCGCCGACATTCCAACCGAGTAATTGTGCCGATCGCCAAGCATAATAAGATTGAGGATAGCGATCGAGTACGTATTTGAACGAAATTTGTGCTTCTTCAGGTCGATCGAGTTGTGTTGCCCATTTGCCAATCCAGAAAGAAGCACGCGGTGCAAGGACACTATCGGGATTGTTACTGACTAATTGTTGCGCCCATTGCCATGCTGCAACTAAATTTTTTGCTTCTGCCTGTTTTTTGGCGACTTTCCAACGATATTCGGCAGCAGCTTCCGATTGAGGATATTTCGCCAACAGTGATTTATATGCATTGGTAGCGCCACGATTATCTTTCGATTTTTCAAGAATTTCTGCTTTGGTTAATAATGCTTTAGCTGCCTCATCGGGATAGTTGCGAATGGTGCGATCGAGATATGATAATGCTTCTTGACGATTTGATACGCTTGCCAAGCGACGCATACCAAGTCCAGTGTCTTCAGCTTTGGGAAATTCTCTAACTAATTGTTGGTAATATTGTTTCGCACTAGTTTTTTGACCACTTAAATGAAAACTTCTAGCTGTACGATAGAGATGGCGGGCAGTACGAGACGTTTTTGCATAAGCAGTTGCTGCCTTGGCGTATTCAAATTTGTCCCAATAACCGTTAGCGATCGCGCCCCAATCGTCAGCAGTTAAACGAGTTTTATATTTTTGAATCAAGCGATCGCGTATTTCGTTAGTATCTTCATCATCGGGGGCATATTTTGCCAGCGCTACCATTAATTCAAAGCGATCGGGGTTTTTCTTCAGCAGTTGGCGCATAATTTGATGAGTGCGCGGATAGTTGGGAAATTTGCTAACTGCTTCTTCCCAGTATTTGGGATTGGTTTTACCGAGTAAATAAAGAACTTCTGCTGTGGCGGTTGAATCGGGATATTTAGTTAGAAGTGTTTGCCAAGTTTGTTGTGCTTTATCGTTATCTTTATTGAGTTGGTATGCTTGCCCTTTTTTGAGGAGAATATAGGGAGCGAGTAAAGGATAGTTTTGTTCGAGGTTTTCTAGCTTGACTAATGCCGTCTCTCCTTTACCTTGCGCGATCGCATCTGCTGATAATAAGTAATTAGCACGAACGCGATCGAGCGATTCATTGCCAGCAGCAAAAGATTCTAACTGTATCGATCGTTGTTTGGCTGGTAACTTGGATAGAGTCAAAACAGCGGAAAATCGATCGTCTCCTCGATCGAATGTTGAAGAAGATTGTGATTGTTGGGGCAGTTTTGTTTGAGGCGACAACCATCGATCGATGCTATGAGCAAAACCCAGCGATATTGCCAACACCAAACCCAAACCAGCTAATAGGAGAAGCTTATTTTTTTTTCGATCGAACATTTTTGTCAACTCAAAAATATATAGTTAAGCAAACTAACGTTAAGATCTTTCCCCAATCTTTTGCTTTTGTTAACACTTTTAATTTCTGTTAACATTTCTAGGTATAGTCTACTTAAGAGTCCATAAAAAATACGTTATCGCTAAATCGAATTCGATTAATTATTGTTTTGATGAAGATTTGCTCTAAAACGAATTAGTTTATCTTTATGCTTGTATATATATATTGGTAAATTTGGCGATTGCGCTTCGCGCACAAACATGGGCAATCGCAAATAGTTTTAATTTTAAAGTCCCAGAATGGCACGAGCAATATTAAAGTATATTAATACACCCAAAACATCTACCGCAGTGGTGATAAATGGAGCAGACATTAGCGCGGGATCTAAACCAAAAGAACGTAATAAAAATGGCAATCCACTACCTGAAACCGAAGCCAAGATTGAAATTGCCAGTAAGCTAATGCCCACCGAAATAGCAACTTTTAAATTACCTTGCAATAGCCAAAAAGACCAAACTGTTGCCATCGTTCCTAAAATAGTGCCTAACATTGCTCCTGCCAGCGCTTCGCGAAAAATCACTTTGCCAGGGCCAAGATTAGCGATCTCATCGGTATTGAGACCTCGAATGATTACCGTAGAAGACTGTGCGCCAACATTACCACCAGTTCCAGTTAACAAAGGAATAAAAGCAGTCAAAGCTACTACTTTTTCGAGTAATTCTTGTTGGGAACGGATAATTGTACCCGTGACGGTATTAGTTAATAATAAAATAAACAGCCAAACTACACGCTTGCGCGCCACGGTTATTAAATCGGCTTGAAAATAATTATCTCCATCCGCCTGTACGCCACCCAAAGCATAAAAATCTTCTGTCGCCTCTTGTTCTAAAATATCAATGACATCATCAACCGTGACTACTCCCACCAAACGATCTTCGCGATCGACCACTGGCATTGCCAACAAATCGTAACGCTGAATCGTTCTTGCTACCTCTTCTCGATCCGTATCTGTATGTACTGAAACCACATCGCGAGTGACAATTTCGCTGAGCATTTTTTCTGGAGGAGAAACTACCAAATCGCGCAGCGAGACAATTCCAGTCAAACGTCTGGACGCATCGGTAACGTAGAGATAGTAAATTATTTCCGAAGAATTAGCCAGAGAACGAATTCTCTCTAAAGTTTGCGCGACGGTTAAACTCTCCTTCAAAGAGATATATTCGGGAGTCATAATTCTTCCCGCTGTATACTCTCCATAACCCAACAACAAAGCAGTAGATTGACGTTCGCCAGGACTGAGATCCGACAACAAGCGCCGCACTATTTTAGCTGGTAGTTCGTCAAATAAGCGGGCGCGATCGTCCGGTGACATTTTATCGACAATTTCTAGTACTTCTTGACGTTTGAATTTTTCAATCAGTGCTTGTTGGACTGCCGAATCTAAATATTCATATACTTCAATTGCCTCTGCTTTGGAAAGCAGACGAAAAGCAATTACTTGCATTGATTCTGGTAATTCTTCGATCGCTTCAGCAATATCAACTGGCTGTACTGGCAACAATAGGGATTTAGCACCCTCTAAATTGCCCCCCTCCAGCAACAACTGCAATTGGGTGCGTACTAGTTGCCGAAGTTCGCTGTGTTTGGCATTGGCTGTCATAATCCTCCTTTGTACTAGTTAAACTTTAATTGAAATTCCTGCTTTTGTTACCTCCCTTAGCGCTGAATTTATAGCCATTCTCTAATTAAATTAATACTACAGATTCTTTTGTTGTTTTATTTATCTGTTATTGCTTGTCTTATCTTTACCTAGAGAAAAAAAACATAGGCAAAATCTGTTTGCGTCCTCGAACAAAATAATTTTAAAAAAGAGTCCGCAGATAAACGCAGATGAACAAGGCGCACACATTTGAGGTGTCCTCAAATGTGTTTGGTGCGCCGTGCAGATAAATAGATAAATAGATAAATACAGATAAAACGAAGATGTGATGGATTTATGCAAGAGGTCTATTGTATTTAAGTTGGCATTTCGTGAAAATTTTTTATTTCTTTGTTTTGGGAAACCTCGATCCTGTGTTAGTGTACTAAATGTATGAGAGTTAGTTGGGTTGCAGCGTTTGCTTCAATTGGTTCAATTGTCGATCGGTTTATTGCTTGAAGGAATTGACAAGGTTGTTTACACAACAAAGATCTCTGTAATTTGTCGATTTTTGGAGATAATCTATGTCAATATACGTGGGTAACTTGCCCTATGAAGTCACCCAAGAAGATTTAAATGGCGTTTTTGCTGAATATGGAACAGTAAAACGCGTTTATCTACCCACCGATCGCGAAACCGGGCGTTTGCGCGGTTTTGGCTTTGTGGAAATGGAAAATGAAACAGAGGAAGATAAAGCGATCGAAACTTTAGATGGCGCACAATGGATGGGGCGCGAACTAAAAGTTAATAAAGCAAAACCTCGCGAGCAAGGCGAGCGAAGTTTTTCGGGCGGAGGAGTTCGCAAAAATAACAGTAACTATTCTCGCGGCGGTTACTCCAGAGATTAATTATTCATAAAATTAACTTTTAGAAAGTTTGACAGCTTGGGTATAGTTACTCAAGCTTTTTTGATTGTCGATCGCGTATTTAGTAGTTTATCGAATAAAATAATGACCAATCCCGAATCTAACCATGAGACTGCATCTTCTCCATTTAACCCCTCTGAATGGGTAATCGACCATAATGGAAAGAGTGCGCTATCGATTCGTATTAAGGGCGATCGCCTCTTTTACGAAAAATCACCCTACCAAACCGTAGAAGTATTCGACACTTACGATCGTGGCAAAATGTTGACGATCGATCGCATGATTATGTGTACCGAAGCAGACGAAGCATCATATCATGAAACGATCGTTCACGTACCGATGCAGACTCATCCACAAGTAAAAGATGTGTTGGTAATTGGTGCTGGCGATGGTGGTACGATTAGAGAATTGATGCGTTACCCAGAAATCGATCGCGTCACTATGGTAGAAATTGATGATGCTGTGGTTCGCGCTTCCCAACAATTTTTTCCAACAATTTCATCAGCTTTAAATCATCCTAAATTAAACTTACTGATTGACGATGGTATTAAGTTTGTCAAAGAAGCAGCCGAAAATGCTTACGATTTAGTTATTATTGACTCTTCAGACCCAGTCGGGCCATCGTCAGGATTATTTACTAAATCATTTTACGAGGATGTCTATCGCTGTTTGCGTCCTAATGGTCTAGTAACCGTACAAAGTGAATCGCCTATTTTTAATGCCAAAGCTTTTGTCGAACTAAATCAGTGTCTCAAACAAGTTTTTGGTAGCGATCGAGTTCATTGTTACTTGGTATTCATTCCCATGTATCCTTCAGGAATGTGGAGTTTGACTTATTGTTCCAAAGGCGGCACACATCCAGTTAGAGATTTCGATCCCGCCAAAGCCGAACAATTTGCTAAAGAACAAAATTTACGCTACTACAACGCAGATATCCATCAAGCAGCTTTTGCTCTCCCGACACAGATAAAAAAAATGCTCGGTGAAATTTAAGATGAACAATTCACTTCAAAATTATAATCCAAGTGGTGTCGGTCAAGTTAATGGTAATCTCTATGGTTTGCCATTCGATCGCGATTCTGCCAATTTAATTGTCATTGGTGTACCTTGGGAAGTTACCGTTTCCTATGGTGCGGGTACTGCTAACGCACCACAACAAATTTTGGATGCATCGCCACAACTGGATTTGTTCGATTTCGATAATCCTGACGGTTGGAAGCAAGGAATTTTTATGATGGAAATTCCCCAGGATATTATCGAGAAAAATCAATACTATCGAGATTTGGCTGCAAAAATAATCGATCGCCTCGAACAAGGCAAATCACTAACAGATACGCCAGATTTAACACCTACACTAGAAGAAATTAATCGAGCATGCGATCGGGTAAATAAATGGTTGTACAACACTTGTCAGCAAGCGATCGCAGATGGAAAAAAAGTTGCCGTTATTGGTGGCGATCATAGTTCACCTCTTGGTTATTTCCAAGCATTGGCAACTAATTATCCCGACTATGGCATTTTACACATCGACGCACATGCAGACTTACGCGATGCTTACGAGAGTTTTGAGTTTTCTCATGCTTCGATTATGTTCAATGCGATGAAAATACCGCAAATTTCTAAATTAGTGCAGGTGGGTTTGCGCGATATATGTCACGAAGAGGTGCAAACGATCGATCGCTCTAACGGTAGAATTGTTGCATATTACGACTCGGCAATTCAGCAAAAACTATATTCGGGAGAAACCTGGATCGATGTGTGTCGAGAAATAATCGCTCATTTGCCCGAATATGTTCATATTAGCTTTGATGTCGATGGTTTAGACCCCAAATTATGTCCGCACACGGGAACGCCCGTTCCTGGCGGTTTAGAACTAGAGCAAGCTTACTGTTTATTTCGCGAACTGATAAATAGCAACAGAAAAATTATTGGTTTCGATCTGTGTGAAGTTGGTAATGCCGAATGGGATGGCAATGTCGGCGCGCGTATTGTTTATAAGCTGGCGAATTTGATGGATTTGTCTTTGAAGAAGGGAATAGGGATTAGGGGATAGGGGATAGGGATTAGGGATTAGGGATTAGGGATTAGGGATTAGGGATTAAGTAATAAGTACTCAAGCGATCTGCTATGAACAATGAACAATGAACAATGAACAATGAACTACTAATTTGGAGATGAAAAGAACAATAAAGGAAACCAACTACGGCGTAGAAATTCTTCGGCAAAACTGGGGACGGCGCGTTGAAATAAATTAACTTTGGAGTCGGCGGCGATCGCGATCGCGCTGATATTTAAGTTAGAAGCTGCTTCTAAAATTGTTGGCAAAGGATAACCTCTTTCTACTTTGAGGTTAACTTGCCAACCTAAATTATCTAATTCAGACTTAACTGTGTTTAACTTAGCTTCTGCTTCTTGCAAACGACTGAGAGTTAAAGCTTCTTGTCTGCATTCTTCTACCACCCACATAAGCGTAATTTGTTGTGTAGCGCGATTTCCTGCATAAGTTTTTAGGCGATCGATTAAATATTTGGCAGCTTTACTATCGTTGTAGGGAATTAAGATAGAACGCCATAAATTCTTTGAGCGTAAATTTAGTTCTTCTGTTGTGTAAGTGGAAATTAATTGAGGGCGAATTATCGCTAGCGGCGTTGAGGTTAATTTTGCCAATCCGATTGTAGTACTACCAAATATTCTTTCTTGCAATAAACTGCGAATTGGCGTACCGATAAATATAACGTCTACTGGATGTTTTTTTAAAACGCGAGGTATAGTATCAAGCGGTTTGCCCGATTCAACTTCAACGATTACTTCTATTCCTTCTGTTTTTTCGGATAGCTCGATCGATGCTTCACTCAGACGTTTTTTAGCTAGCGCAACTTTTGATTCGTCTACTCTGGGTATTGCGCCTTCTTTCCACAAAGGAACACTGTGAAAAAAAACAATTTTTTGAAAACCACCCTCGATCAGTGCGGGAACAAAATTTACTAGGCGAGCTAGCCCATCAGAAAAATCGGTACAAATCAAGCAACTTTGAAACATTCTTCAGATAGGTGTGGGACTTGCCGCACGCATTGCTAAAGTAATTATTTTTATTTTAAAATTAAACTTTTTATATTTAAAGCACAGATTTTAGTAAGCCATTTTAATTATACGATCGAACGCCCCAACATCCCCAGCTCTTTTTCGATCGAAAAACCAGCAAGAGAAGGAGGTCGTCGCCTTTAGTTACTCAAATTGTTGTTTGAGACTTGGCTCTAGCCCCCATTCATGTTTGAGAAATTCTTTGTACATGTTCTCTCGTACAATCATTTGTTCGTACAGTTCCACAAGAAATTCTTGCGCTTGTTCGTGGCTCATATTTTGTACCTGAGTTTGGAAAGAACGAAGGTTAAATTTTTGTTCCAAAGAAAGTTCCATCGGTTGAAACATAACTTATCTCCTTAACGAGAACTAATTAAGATTGCCATACAAAGACAATGCGTATTGGTTATCATGTAATTTTTACATTCAGCCAATTAAACGACCATCTATCTATTGACCTACATATTAAGGAATGCAACAATAGTTTGACAAGTCGTACACATAGTTATATAAGTAACCTTGTCGAACTGTCAATACAAAAATAGTAGTAATCGAGACAATTGTTATTAATAATAAATTGACTAATAGTGTAAACATTCTGTAATAATCAAAAGAGAGACAATTTAAGGTTTGTTTGAAATTAATAAATTTTTACAGAGCCAGATCGTCAAAGCAGCTTTTATTAAATTCTTTATTTAGAGGGAAAACTCCTTTGCATTTAAAAGTCAATATATATAAAAGCAACTCGTCTCGATCTTAAAGATCGAATTCGAGTTACTTTTGGCTCGTATAATTTACTGACATTTGTATGTCTCTAAGAAATTTTTCTTGTAAAAGTTTTTGACTAATTTATAACGTGGAGTAGATAGTCATGTCTGTTCGTCTTTATGTAGGTAATTTGCCAAAAGAATCGATAGAACGCCAAGCACTCGAAGAATTATTTGTAGATGCTGGTAGCGGGGTGTCTACCAAATTGATAAAAGATCGTAAAACTGGTAAGTGCAGAGGTTTCGCTTTTGTAACCGTACCAACTGACGAAATGGCTGACGCGTTTATTGAAAAATATAACGGTCAGCCTTTTATGGATACTACCCTCAAAATTGAAAAAGCTCTACCCCGTACCAAAGGAAAAGAAGAGCAAGCTGAAGGCGGCGAAGTTGAAGCTAACTCAGATGCAAATGAGAATGCTAATAGCAATAGCAATAGCAATAGTGATGTTAATCGCAAAAAAAGCAACAAACGTCCTCGCCGCCAAACCACTAGCACTAATCCTGCCCAACCTACGTCAATTCAGCCCGATCCTCGTTGGGCAGGTGAATTGGCAAAACTAAAGGAAATGCTAGCAGCGCAAGCTTCTAATTCCTAGAAGCAGACGCTACCTCAAACAGTTCGACTTATTAAGTTATTTGCTAGTTGTATTGGTTGAGATATTGCTAGGCATTTAGTTGTCGCTCGTCAAATGAAAGTAGAGTCGATTTTACTCGATCGAGGAAATTGTTGCCATTGACTTTTGGGTTTTACTAGTCGGCAATGAATTCCTCGATTTAACGCGTTTACTGAAAAATATTCGCTCGTTCGCTCGAAATATTAAAATTTTTTTTCATTACTTGTCTTTAATTATTAACAAGGAGATTTTTACATGGCAAACGCAATCGATCCAGCTCAAACAATGAAACAAGAAGTCGGAAAAGCCGCCGCCGATCGCGTCAAATCTAATTCGATCGTCGGGTTGGGAACGGGATCGACTACCGCTTTTGCTATTCAATATATAGGCGAACGCCTCGCTAAAGGTGAAATTAGCAATGTTGTCGGTATTCCTACTTCTTTTCAAGCAGAAGTATTAGCAAAAAAATATGGTATTCCTCTGACAACTCTCGATGCAGTCGATCGCATCGATATTGCTATCGACGGTGCTGATGAAGTCGATCCAAACAAGAATTTAATTAAAGGTGGCGGTGCAGCGCACACCAGAGAAAAAGTAGTCGATGCACTAGCAGAAATATTTATCGTTGTCGTCGATGGTGGCAAACTAGTAGATAAACTCGGTTCTACTTTCTTGCTGCCTGTGGAAGTAATTCCTATGGCTGTTGCTCCTGTGACGCGCGCCCTAGAAAAGCTTGGAGGCAAAGCAGAACTACGCATGGGCGTTAAAAAAGCCGGACCAGTCGTCACCGATCAAGGCAATCTCGTCATCGATGTTAAATTCGATCGCATCGAAGATCCAGCCAATTTAGAAAAAACTATCAACAATATTCCTGGCGTTTTAGAAAATGGTTTGTTTGTTGGTGTCGCCGATGTTGTTTTGGTCGGTGAAATTAAAAACGGTCAGCCCGTAATTCGGGAATTTTAGAACTAGGGGCTAGGGGCTAGGGGATAGGGATTAGGGGTTAGGGGTTAGGAATTAGAGGCGAGGGGTAAAACTAATAAGTAATAACGCGGCACACTTGCTACTAATCCCTAATCCCTTACTACACAGTCGTAATATCCTTTTCTTTTGCCGCTAAGAGATCGTCGATTTTTTTGCTAAATTGGTCGGTGACTTTTTGAACTTGGTCTTGTAAGTCTCTAGCTTCATCTTCAGAGACTTCATGAGCTTTTTCCTGTCTGCGGATTTCGTCGATCGCGTCGCGACGGATGTTACGCAAAGCAACTTTTCCCTCTTCAGCCAGTTTAGCAGCGAGCTTAACTAATTCTTGACGGCGATCGCTAGTGAGTTGGGGAATGTTTAATCTGATCGATTGACCGTCATTATTGGGGGTCAAACCAAGATCTGACATTGAGATTGCTTTTTCAATCTGCCCCATACTACCTTTGTCATAAGGCTGAATAGTAATAGTAGTAGCATCGGGAGTGCTAACATTTGCCAAAGATTTTAATGGGGTTTCCATGCCGTAATAATCTACTGTTATCCTATCTAATAACGCAGAGTTGGCACGACCCGTACGAATTGTATTAAAAGACTTTTGCGTAGCATCAATCGACTTTTGCATATGGTCTTTAAGTTCGGCTATCTTCACTGAAACCTCCCACAGTAGTTCCAACAGTTTCTCCTTTTACAGCTCGAACAATATTACCTCGAACTGAAAGATCGAAAATGACGATGTTAATTTTACGATCTTTACACAAAGCGATCGCCGTTCCATCCATAACTTTAAGATCGCGGGTAAGTACGTTGTCGTAAGTTATGTTCTCATAACGCAAAGCATTTGGATTTAGATGCGGATCGGAATCGTAAACACCATCTACCTTGGTCGCTTTAAAAATTACATCTGCATCGATTTCCGCAGCCCTGAGAGCGGCTGTAGTATCTGTAGTAAAAAAAGGATTGCCAGAACCAGCACCAAAAATAACTACTCTTCCTTTTTCGAGGTGGCGAATCGCTCTACGTCTAATGTATGGTTCTGCCACTTCTTGCATGGCGATCGCCGTTTGTACTCTGGTGGGAATACCAGTATTTTCTAAGGCATCTTGAAGTGTCATGGCATTCATGACTGTAGCAATCATACCAATGTAGTCGGCTGTTGCCCGATCCATGCCACCAGCAGCCGCTTTTACTCCACGAAAAATGTTTCCTCCACCAACAACAATGGCAAGTTGAACGCCACTGTTGACTACCTCAGATATCTCGCTTGCAATGTCAGCAACTACCTTTGGGTCTATACCATAGCCTAGGTCGCCCATTAGTGCTTCGCCGCTCAGTTTTAATAAAACCCGATGGTAAGTCATTCTTTAAAAAGCTACTCTAGATTCGCGCGATTCATTTCCTCCACATAAGATACCAGGTTTATGTCATTTCTCTGCGATCGTTTGTCAAGATTTTATTGTCGCCATTTAATCGAAGAACCGATCGCTTCTGTAAAGCTAGGCATAATTTCTTTACCATCTAACAAGGCTTGTATGCTGTTTTCTAGGTAAGCGTTGTTAACCGAACTGGCAGAATTGCCAGAATCGTCTATCTGTCCTCTGTACTTAATAATTGCAGATCGATCGAGAAGAAATACTTCTGGGGTAACTGTTGCCTTGAAAGATTTGGCAACATCTTGTGTGGGATCGCGCAAATAGGGAAAGTTGAGATTTTTTTGTTCGGCAAAGCTTTTCATGGACTCAAAGCTATCTTCTAAAGTGCCACCATTGTCATTAGAATTAATGGCAATAATCGAAAAACCAGCGTCAGAAAATTTGTCTTGAATTTGCTTGAGTCGATCGAGACAAGAGTTGACATAAGGGCAACTGTTACCAACAAACACGACTGCTACTGCTCGATAATTTTCCAGATATCTGCCCAAATGATAAACTTTTTCGTCTATTCCCGGTAGTTCAAAATCTGGAGCATAGCTATTAACAGGACTATTTAAAGTTTCCATTAAGGTTACTTTCCTCTAATAATTAATTAGCAATTGTAAATATAGATGAGATTAATTAGCAAAATTTTAACTGGATTGACCTCGCTTCAAACTTTGATAACCTATTAATTTTATAAATCAATTTAGCTACAGTTAGTTCAAAAAAATTTGAACCAACAATTAATGCTAACTCGATCGTAATCTAGTCTTTCTCAGTAAAAAACCGAGAAATTGCGGTATCGAGTCAACTTAATTGAATTTTTTGTAGCTCGGCACTTGCATTTTAATTAGAGATGGTCGAATCGGCAAATTCAATCCCTCCAAATATTTATTTTCTTATAGTTGTGGGCAATTGTCTCGATCGCTTTTTGGGTACACCTGGCTATCGTCTGTCGATTTAAAACAGATGTTGCCTTAATTTCGTCATTTTTTTCAAAAATCTATACTAGCAATCTCTGTAAAATTATTACAAAATGTAAAGATATATTGTCAAGTCTCGATTATGATTTCTTCTTCTGACCTTGCTTCTGACCCCACTGTTGCCGTTAAAATTTGGAACTGGCGGGGATTGCCTATCTGCTATCAAAACAGTGGATATTCTGGCCCTGCTGTAATTTTAGTACATGGTTTTGGTGCTTCTTGGGGTCATTGGCGTAAAAATCTTCCCGTACTTGCTGAAACTTGTCGTTGCTACGCGATCGATTTGGTTGGTTTTGGAGGATCTGCCAAACCGACTCCAGGTGTGGAAATTGAATATACTTTTGAAACTTGGGGTCAACAAATAGCAGATTTTTGTCGCGAAGTTGTTGGTACACCTGCTTTTTTAGTTGGCAATTCGATCGGCTGCATTGTCGTCATGCAAACAGCAGTAGATAATCCAGATTTGGTTTTAGGTATAGCGGGACTTAATTGTTCTCTAAGATTGCTAAACGAACGTAAATTAGCCAGTGCGCCTTGGTACAAGAGAATTGGTGCGCCTTTAGTTCAAAAGTTGTTGAAGCAAAAATGGGTGGGAGATTTATTTTTTGGACAAATTGCTAAACCAAAAGTAGTCAGAAAGATTTTGCTACAAGCTTATTGCCGCCACGAAGCAGTCACAGATGAATTGATTGAGATGATTATGAAGCCAGCTTTAGAGAAGGGTGCGGCTGATGTATTTGTAGCGTTTACTGGCTATTCTAGCGGGCCATTACCCGAAGATTTGCTTCCTCGTTTGTCTTGTCCTGTTATTTTATTATGGGGAACGAAAGATCCTTGGGAATCGATCGAACTGGGACGAGAATTTGCTAAATTTCCAAGTGTGAAAGAGTTTATTGAGCTTGAAAGTTTGGGACATTGTCCTCAAGATGAAGCACCTGAAATTGTCAATCCAATTTTGCAAAAGTGGATTGAAGAAAATTCAAAGTAAGTTCGAAGTTTGAAGATCCACAGTGCCGATGATTTTGAATATGCTTTCGATCGAAAGTTTTTGAAATATTTATGACCTAGAAAAATTCGATCGGTAAAATTTTCTCTAATCGATCGCTAAATATTATTCTTTACAAAAGCAACAATTTTTAATTGTTGAGCTTAAAATGGTTAACGATCGTTTTTAACTCTCAACATATTCTTCGATCGCGTAAAAATTATGAACAAAAATATTTTAAGCGTTCTCGGCTGTTCTGGTTCTCTAGCTTTAGCCTTAGTAAATGTGAATTCGGCAATTGCCCAACCTACAGATGTAAATGTTAAAGAATTAGTTTTTAAAGCACCAACAATCGATCGCGTTGAAGTTAACAGCGATACTCAAAAACAACCAACTCCATTTAATTTAGATGAGGAAATGAGCGATCGCGAGGGACAAAAAGCGATCGATCTTTATGGTTGTGACTGTAACGGGTGTCGCAATTTAGTTAGCAGTTTACGTTAAGAAGGGATAGGGAATAGGGAATAGGGAATAGGGGATAGGGAATAGGGGATAGGGAATAGGGAACAGTAATGAGTAATGAGTAATGAGTAATGAGTAATGAGTAATGAGTAATGAGTAATGAGTAATGAGTTAACAGCCAATATTTACTTACTACTTGTTACTTACTACTTACTACTTTTGCCCGTTGCCCGGTGCAGCGTTGCCCATTTCCCAATACCCACTAAACACTTATTTAATTGCCAATCGATCTCTACTGCCGTCGATCTCGATTCTGCCTCCATAGCTAAGCAGGCGATCGAGAGTTTCTAAGCGATTTTGCCAAGCTTTTAGTTGATGCGGTTTAGTTTTGCCGTATTCTTGCATCCAGAAAGCGAATCGCTTGCGAAAACCTGTTAATCGATCGCTAGCAAAAGTTAGATTTTTTTTGTTTGGTTCTTTAGCGAGGCGATCGAAAGATTCAGCCAGCTCATCTGCTTGTTCTCCTAATTCCTTCATATCCAACTCTTCAATTTTCATTTGCTGATTCGCTAACAAATAATTCCATTCCTTCTGCAAGGATTGAAAGCGAGATGCGGTTGCTTTAAAAGGATGGCGATAGGGTAAGGGTTCAGGTTTAGAAATTTTAGCAGAACCTTGAGTACGATTAAAAATTTGCTCTAGACTGGGATTAAAATTTTCCGCAGCAAACAAAGCATATCCATCAACAGTCGAGTTACGTAGCAATTGCATTTGATCGACAGCGATAAAGTTCGGCAAATTGAGCAAACGAATTCCTGGTAAAAATAATGTCGTTCCTTCTGAAGATTTATTGAAAATCGGTTCGGCTTTTTGTGCCAATTCATCGGTATTGCTAGCATAAGTCATGGGTACGAGTAGGTCGATCCATTCATTTTTGACCCATTCTTCCCAATTTTGCTGAATTTTGGTCAAACGTTCTGCCCTAGGCATGGAAAAAACAGCCGCAGAAAGAATTAGATCGGGACGTTTTTCTTTGAGTCGGCGTGAAACTAAGGCGACAACATCATCGATCTGCTGGATGCGAAATTTATTCCACTGCGACCAAAGTTCGTGACTCGGAGAAAGTTCGATCGGATCTACTCCAGTCATGCCTTGAAACTGTTGTCTCGATGCGATGCCGTAACCGTAAGAATAATTGATATGAGGATGTTGAAAAGGATAGCGAATATAGTCGAGTTGAATGCCATCAACTTGATAGCGGGTGGCAATTTCTTCTAGGACTAACAATAAATAGCGTCTGACGGCAGGATTGGCTGGATCGTAAAAAGCTTTGGGCGCAAGCGATTTCTCAAAAATATTGCTTTTGTTGTCAGCACCCGCCCAGTCGGGATGCGCTGATAGAACGGGGCCTAAATAATCCTTGGGTTGATTGAGTTTTAAGTTGTGACGCTGGTTGGCTGCGGCAAACATCCACACCCAAGCATGTAATTCCATGCCCCTTTCGTGCGCTAATTTGACCGCGCTGGCTAAAGGATCCCAGCCTTTGATAAGAGGATTTTGTTCTGGGGCAATCTGACTGGGATAGATCGGATAGCTGGCATTAAGAGTTTCAAAAAAAACTGTATTGATACCTGCTGCTGCCATGCGATCGAACACTTTAGCTAAATCTGCTTCCGATCGCGCTTGCACGATCGTACCGCGATCGAGCCACATGGCGCGAATTTCTGCTTGAGAGACTTGGCGATCGGTGGGGTATCTGTCCCAAAGGTTGCGTCTGGCTTGCATCCATTGTCTTCTAGCACCTTCGTAATCGCCTTTTTGAGCGAGTTGTTGAAATTGCTCTAATTGTTGTTTAGCTTCTTTTAGTGCTTGATGAGAGGAAGTTTTATGGGAAAAACTCGAAGAACTCGGTAAATTATCGACTAGAGATTTATTCGATCGATTTTGAGCCTCTAAAACTTTTTCGATAACTTGATTAGTCGAAATCTCAATTTTGCTATTGTTGGCATCGGCAGTTAATAGCTTACTCTCAAAACGTCCAATTAAAGCTTCTAATTCCCGACTCATCGTCTCGATTTGAGCGGGGGTAAAAATCGCAGTATTGGGAAGATCGAGATTTGGTAGTCTGGGTGTTATTCCTTCTTCGTCAAGCGATTGCGCTCCGCGCACAGGCATTGCCAATCGCGGCAAAAAGTTTTGCTTGTTGTCGAGTTGCTTAGTTTTTAATTGCTTGTTTTCTAATGATGGTTGCAATCGAGGCACAAAAGGTTTAAGTTCTCGATCGGGAAGCGAACCCGTGTTACATAATTGTGGTTGAGAATCGCTAGAACTGAAACTGTCTCTATAAGTATTCATTCCGTAGCGCACTAAAATTGTCTCCAGCCAAGCAGAATCGAAAGAAGCTGGTGCTACTGCATCTGTTCCCCAACGCCAACCCAAGCTTGTCACATTATTAGTAGCAACGACTGCCGCAGGTTCTCCTTCAGCTATCCAATGTGCCAAGGTTTCGCTATTATTTCCTTGAGGGACGATCGCGCCGCCGACAAAAGTATGAGCGAGTCTGGACGAACCCATTTGTACCGAGGGGTCGAGAGTTGTTGGCGACGAAAGCGAAAATCCCCAGTAAGAACCAAGCAGAGAACGTAACTGCGTCCGCACCTGGGGCTGTGATAATGCGCCTGTAGGGCCAGTTACGATCGCCTTTCCGCCTCTTTTAATCCATCTTTCCAAAGAAAGGGCATGAGCGCCATTAAGATTTTCTACATTGGGCAGCAACAACAAACTAACGTTGCCTAAATCTGCTTCTTCTTGCCATTTAGTCGTATCGACGACGCAATAGTTTACGCCGATCTGTTGCAAGCGATTGGAGATTTCAGACCACTGTTTGGCGTTTTCTTGACTTTTGACAACGCCAAAAGTTTCTCCTGCTGCGGTGGCTGGCGAGAGCCAAAATCCAAATGGTACTATAGAAGCAATAATATTAAGAATTATATAAAGTTTAACTTTGCTAACTATAGTCAGCTCAAATCCCGATCGTTTAAAAATACGAACGTTAGCTAACACAAATATCTCCTTGTACTTAAATTTTGCGCTTTTTTGTCAAGTACTCAATCCGAATCGATCGACATAACCACTCATTATATTCAACAAAATAGGGAGTAGGGAGTAGGGAGCAGAGGATCGCACAGGCATGGAAGACTGGGTGTAAATCAAGCGAGCAAGCGAGCCTTTTTTCAATGAACCATCAACCATGAACTATGAACCATATACAGTTTGCTCCTGTCTACCCAATTTTGTATCGCATCCTCAAACCTACTTTTTCCAATTGCCTTTGGAGTGGTTCGGAAAAAACACCAACAATCGCGCTTACTTTCGATGATGGCCCGCATCCAGAACATACGTTACAGTTATTAAATGTTTTAGATCGTCATCAAGTGAAAGCTAGTTTTTTTTGTCTTGGGATATTGGTCGATCGTTATCCTCAAATTGCGGCAGAAATTACCAACAGAGGTCATTGGATTGGTTTGCATGGATATCGTCACATTTCTTTTCCTTTATTAAAAACCGAAGAACTTTATCAAAGTTTGACAGAAACTCAGACGAAAATTGCTACAGCCTGTGGAATTCCCCATGCTCGAATTCGCGATGTCAGACCTCCTAATGGTTTGTTTACTCCTAGAATTTTAAAGCAACTAAAAGAGTGGAATTATCGTCCCGTAATGTGGAGCGTCGTACCCGAAGATTGGGTTAGCCCTGGCGTTTCTATTGTGGTGGAGCGAGTGTTACATCAAGTTAAAAATGGGGCTTTAATTGTCCTTCACGATGGCTATCATGGAGGAAAAGATGTAGCCCTCACCATCGATGTTTTAATTCCCGCACTCAAACAAAAAGGCTATCAATTTGTTACTATCAGTCAATTATAGTTAGTTAATGCGTATGTACTAAACGTAGATCGATCGATTTAAATGTGCTGGCGATGCTTAAAAAACTTAACATCGCAGTAAAATGAAATTTCAATGAAGATATCGGCGATCGAAATTGAAGAATTTACGCAAAAACTTCACCCTATTTTTGTTAAACGAAGCTAAAATCGGATAGATCCCCAAGGTTCTTAGTCATTAATACTCATCAACTAGATTGTGGCCAAAAAGCTAAGCTAGAAAGAGAATTTTTTCGATCGAAAGATTTCGATAGAATGAGTAAGAATTTAGAGGAAAAGAAAATTGAGCAATTTCTAGTCAATTTTGTTTCAATAAAAAATATTATTAAATAGTTATGCACTGAAGGAGCAAGAGGAAAACGGCATGACGCAGGCTAATCAAGCACTGGCAACTCTAACCCAACCTGAAAACGCGTGGGATTTATTAGTCGATGAAGATACTGACGATGACTTTGAAGCTGAAGGCGTTGAAGAAGATCTAGAAGAGTCGCAAACTACCAGAAAAAGACGCAAATTAACCACTAGCCGCCGTAGCGATCGAGCCAAGAAAAAACCATACACCGAAGATTCAATTCGCATTTATCTCCAAGAAATTGGTCGCATAAGATTGTTGCGAGCAGAAGAAGAAATCGAACTAGCTCGTAAAATCGCCGATCTTTTAGAATTGGAACGTATTCGCGAGAGAATGTCCGAGCGTAGCAATCGCATTCCCAACGACCGCGAATGGGCGCTCGAAGTTGGAATGGAGTTGCCAGCCTTCAAGCGTCGCCTCTATTTTGGCAGACGTGCCAAAGATAAGATGGTACAGTCTAACCTGCGTCTGGTCGTATCGATCGCCAAAAAATACATGAATCGCGGTCTATCCTTCCAAGATTTGATTCAAGAGGGTTCTCTCGGCTTAATCAGAGCAGCAGAAAAATTTGACCACGAAAAAGGTTACAAATTTTCTACATACGCTACTTGGTGGATCAGACAGGCAATTACCAGAGCGATCGCCGATCAATCTCGTACTATTCGCCTTCCCGTTCACCTTTACGAAACTATTTCAAGAATCAAGAAAACGACCAAAATTCTCTCTCAAGAAATGGGTCGCAAACCCACCGAGGAAGAAATTGCAACTCGGATGGAAATGACGATCGAGAAATTGCGTTTTATCGCTAAATCAGCTCAATTGCCAATTTCCCTAGAAACCCCAATCGGCAAAGAAGAAGATTCTCGTTTGGGAGACTTCATCGAAGCAGACGGCGAAACCCCAGAAGACCAAGTTTCCAAGAGTCTTTTACGCGAAGATTTAGAAAATGTCCTCGATACCCTTAGCCCAAGAGAACGAGATGTACTTCGCTTGCGCTATGGTTTGGACGACGGACGCATGAAAACTTTAGAAGAAATCGGTCAAATCTTCAACGTCACTCGCGAACGCATTCGCCAAATTGAAGCCAAAGCTTTACGAAAATTGCGCCATCCCAACCGCAATAGCATTCTTAAAGAATACATTCGGTAGCAAGAAAAAACAGAGGCAAAAATATCCTAAACTTTGCCTCTGTTTGCTTTTAAGAGTTCATTTTTTATCATCTCAAAAAAACTGGGTTTCTCCAAGAAGTCCAGTTTTAATTTAACGTGAGTTCGACGAACTAAAAAATAGCAGGTGATAAACCAGCCAATCCCTTTGGTTCAAAATCTAAAGATGGTTTCTTCGGTTGATAAATATAAGCAACTAACCCAGAAGAGCAAGTTGACTAAAAAATTAAATACACTGCGATGTCTTGAATGCTCTATCTGGGAAGTGTTCTTAAGTTGGTCGTTAACTAATAATTTATAGTCACTCGACCTTTTTTTTGCCCAATTAAATCTGGAGTCGCTCTTTTAACTATTGAGCGCTCAAATCGGCGAACGAATTTTACCGAGTCGCGATCGCCTCTACTTTTAAAAGCTATTTATCCGACTTTAGTATTAAATATATATGCTTAAAACAAGACTTTAGTCTGAGTAAGCTTCACTATTTCGTTGAGCGAGATTCATGACATTTTTCACATGTTTATTGGGTTGAAAATTTCTACTATGAATACAACCGAAACAAATCAACCAATCCGATCGGGGCGTTTGATTCAACGATAAAAACAAGGAAAAATCATCATGAAAGAAAAAATGTGGAAAGAAAGCCAAGAGCTGAATGAGTTGAGATGCGACTCAAAACTATCCACAGAGCTTGAAGAGCATGAGTTAGAAGCAATTAGTGGTGGAAATTCGTCTATAGAGGCCGTGACGCAGGGTAGTGGTGGACGAAATTCGTCTATAGAGGCCGTTACGAACCCTGGAAGACCAAGAAAGTTTCCGAGGAAAAGAAGATATTAAACAAGAAAACTGAGACCATAGTTGAAAGCAATTCAAGGCAAAAGGCAAAAGGCTTTGATGTCAAGAGTCTAGGCGTGTGGTGGGGGATTGAACCCGCCACCAACGCTAACCACGGACGACAAGGTGGCGAAAAAACCTTGCCACAACGTCCTTACCAATTGGTGGGGGTCTTAAACCCGTTGGTTGGTCGAGACAAGAAACAGCCTACATTGCCTATTTCTAACCAACAACCCTTACTTTTGCCTATTGCCTGTTCCCTTTTGCCTCTCCCATCCCCCCCGTCTCCCCACCCGAACCACACTCCCTAGCCTCTATCCCCTAACCCCTAGCTTCTATTAATAACCTAAATGCTGATAAGCTTCTTCGGTAGCAACGCGACCGCGAGGAGTACGATTGAGATAACCAATTTGCAGCAAATAAGGTTCGTAAACTTCTTCGATTGTTTTGGCATCTTCTCCAGTAGCGGCGGCGACTGCTTCTAAACCGACTGGCCCACCTTTGAATTGTTTGATAATAGCATTGAGTACCAAACGATCCGTCCAATCTAATCCGCGTGCGTCAACGTTAAAAAGATCTAAAGCTTCTGCGGCTAGTTGTTGAGTAATTAATTGGGCTTGTTGGACTTGAACGTAGTCTCTGACTCTCCTCAACAAACGGTTGGCAATACGCGGCGTACCTCTAGCACGTAGGGCAATTTCTTCTGCGCCATCTTCAGCGATCGCCACTTTTAAAATTTCCGCAGTACGTTTGACAATTAAAGTTAATTCGTCTGTTTCGTAAAAACGCAATCTTTGAATTAAACCAAAGCGATCGCGCAAAGGAGAAGTCAGCGCACCGACTTTGGTAGTCGCCCCAATTAATGTAAAGGGTGCGAGGGGAATACTGCGAGTTTTTGCCGCTTGACCTTTACCTACTGTAATATCCAAACGACCATCTTCCATAGCTGGATAAAGTAACTCCTCGGTCATTCTATTAAGACGATGAATTTCATCAATAAATAAAATATCGCCTGGATTGAGTTTGATTAAAATGCCCGTAATGTCTCTAGGACGTTCTAAAGCTGGTGCAGCAGTAATAACACAGTTTACTCCCATCTCTTCAGCTAAAATTAGAGACATGGTGGTTTTACCCAACCCAGGTGGGCCGTAAAAAAGTAAATGATCGATCGGTTCTTGTCTGGCTTTAGCGGCTTGGATGGCGATGTGTAGTATTTCTTTGAGGTCTTTCTGTCCGATATAGTCAGCTATTCGACGAGGTCTAATTGTCTCTTCAGTGCCTTCTGTTTCATCGGTAGCTGCTGTTGCCAAAAGTAAATTTTCATCTCGATCGAAGGAATTTTGTTGTAAAGACTGACGATCCTTTTTAGCAGAGGTTCGATCGCTTCGATCTTTTTTAAGATTAACAGAACGGACGGCTTGTTTGGATGAGGAAACCTCGTCGATCGCTTCCTCGTCTTGCTTCGGTTTTGAATTTTGTTGTTCGGACGATCTTTTGATTGCCATTATTATGGGATTTAGCAACTTTAGGAAAATAAGTTGAGATTGTTAACGATCGATATATTTCGATATTCAGAAGTTTCTGAAAATATAGTTGACAATACATCAGCGATCGCGAAATACTTGACTGGGTCAAGCACTTGATGTTGTTATGTTAGCTAAAAGAATCTTGCCTTGTCTCGATGTTAATGGCGGACGAGTCGTTAAAGGAGTTAATTTCGTCGATCTTAAAGATGCTGGCGATCCAGTCGAACTAGCAAAGTTGTATAACGATGCGGGTGCTGATGAGTTGGTTTTTTTAGATATTACGGCTACTCATGAAGACAGAAATACGATTATTGACGTAGTTTATCGTACTGCCGAACAAGTATTTATTCCCTTAACTGTGGGTGGGGGTATAAATACCTTAGAAAATATTAAAAATTTGTTGCGAGCAGGGGCAGATAAAATAAGTATTAATTCTGCTGCCGTTCGCAGTCCAGATTTAATCGATCGAGCCAGCGATCGCTTTGGCAAACAGTGTATCGTCGTGGCGATCGATGCCAGACAGCGTAACGATCCTAACAATCCAGGTTGGGATGTTTATGTTAGAGGTGGTAGAGATAATACAGGTATAGACGCACTTCAATGGGCAGTTGAATTAGAACAAAGAGGGGCGGGCGAATTATTAATAACCAGTATGGATGCTGATGGTACTCAAGCAGGCTACGATTTAGAACTGACGCGCACGATCGCCGATCGAGTCGAAATTCCCGTCATTGCTTCAGGTGGTGCTGGCAATTGCTCTCATATTTACGATGCTTTGACAACTGGTGCAGCAGAAGCAGCTTTATTGGCATCGTTGTTACATTATGGACAATTAACAGTCTCAGAAATTAAAACTTATCTTAAGGATCGTAAAGTGCCAGTAAGAATGCTGCCAATTCCATAGCTGAGGCTTTTTCTGCTGTTTTGAAATACCACTTACTCGGTTATAAATGTGTATTAGAATAGACTAGAGTTTACATTTTTTAAAAAATGTTGATACCTATTTTAATATTTGATGTCGCATTAGTTGCCTGGTCTTTGCATTTGATGCAGGAATCGATCGACAAAAAAGAATTTTCTCTAATGTTGGCTGGTACATTAGTTGCTCTAAGTGCGGCTGCGATGCTTGTGGTCTATTTTTTAATGGGAAACTGTATTGGTTATCTTACGCAAGCTGGTTATGTTCCTTATATTTAAAAAAAAATTACAATAAACACTTGATAAAAATAAAAATTTAAGGCATCATGAGAAAT
Source organism: Xenococcaceae cyanobacterium (assembly GCA_051657945.1). Classification (GTDB taxonomy): domain Bacteria; phylum Cyanobacteriota; class Cyanobacteriia; order Cyanobacteriales; family Xenococcaceae; genus CAZJTL01. Next base: position 25,435 of record JBOFLQ010000151.1, read on the forward strand.
GCTGGATCGAGGGGCTATAACTCAGTTGGTAGAGTGTCACAATGGCATTGTGAAAGTCAGCGGTTCGAATCCGCTTAGCTCCATGTATATTATCGAATAACTAATTATTTGTCGTCGTTAACAGATCGGATTTGGCGATCGGTTTTTAAAGTTCTAATTACTGTGCTTCAATCTGATAACCAAATTCTTTTGCTCGATCGATAAAGTTGTTAATATTTCCAACACCCCACTGAGTAGAAACAGCAATTTTTCTGTTGTCAGAAGTAAGTAATATTTCATCTTCTGCTATGAAGTAACGCTTATGTCCTGTATTAGTGAATATTTTTTGGGCATCCTCCTGTAGAGCTACAACACCAAAGTTTCCCTGCAACTCATCGGGAAAACTCTCTTTAAGTTCCTGAAAACTCATATTTGAATGTTTATTAATATGTTGATTAATAACTGCAAGTACCAGTTTGCGTTTGTTATACACATTTCCCATAAATAAGTATTGCGTTGTATCTCTGTTGGCTTTAGCTGCTGTTCTTCTCTCTTCTGACTGCTCTCGTACTTTTACCTGATAGTCTTCGGCTTCTGGTAAAGGGATAATTTGCTCAATGTTTAGAAGAATTTGCTCTTCGAGTTTATAAGGTTGTAATCTTACACATCGGATATCTAAATTGCGTTCATTGAGCCACATTACAGTTGTGGTTAGCTCTTTTGAAAAATTGGCTGAGACAAGCACAATTCTCACATCTGTTGGAAATCGATCTTCTAAAGGCTCACTCCAACCTAAGAAGTCTTTAATTTCCTGTTCTGCATTTTTTTCAATATTTCTTCGATCGAGATATTTTTGATAAATATCAACAGCTTTTTTGAAGGTTAATGTAGACACTATTGCAGCATATCGAAGTGCTTGCAGTTCCATGTGTACTCCAGTTTCATCTCGTTTAAGCTCAATGACGACCAAATTTATTTGCTTATCTAAGCCTAGTAAATCTATTCTTCTAGCCCCTTCGTTCCACTCTGAAAACTCTTCTGAAATAATTAGAGTATCTGGAGAAATAATATCTATCTTATCTTTTAATGCCGTCTGAACTTCACGCTCAAGAATTCCTTCTATTCCAAAGTTTGTATTAGATATTTCTGCCAGTTGTTTATTATTAAATGTGTAAAGAGTCATTATCTTAAGTGATGGCTGCGTAGTATGTACTGTACTGTAAGCCCATAAAATTTATTCGATCCATATTTCCGAACATAACTACCCGTAAAGCGAATGTAATTCGAGAAAACACGGAAATATTCAAGAAATATAAATTACCTTAAAAAAATTCAATGACAGTAATACTGAAGTCATTAACTAAATATACGAGCTAAATAAATTCGTTCGGTAAATTCTTTGAGTTAAACTTAATTCGGCAAGCTAACAATAATCAGTAGCGGGTAGCTGTAGTAAACTCAAGCAACTTCAGACTTCTGACCGAGTTTGGGTTCGGTTCCCGCCAGTAAGCGATCGATATTGCTGCGATGGCGAACTATGACATAAATTCCAGCCACAAGCGTAAAAATGAGATATGGCAGAGGTTGTTGCAGCGAAATCATGAGAATGTTAACTGCGATCGCGCCGCCGATCGAAGAAATGGAAACGATGCGCGAAAAGGCAATTATTATCCCAAAAGTTGCCAGCGTTCCCAGAGCAACAATCGGATTCATGACCAAAAGAACGCCCAAACTAGTAGCTACCGATTTTCCCCCTGTAAAATTGAGCCAAATCGATTTACTATGACCCAAAACAGCCGCCAAAGCAGCCCCAGTAACTAACCAAGGTTGCCAACTAGTGGGGATGTAATTGCTAGCATTGGGAACAAATTCATAAAAAACACTAACCAAAGCAACGGCGATCGCGCCTTTAAGCATATCGATCGCTAAAACAGCAGCACCCGCAGTATTTCCCAGCGTCCTTAAAACATTAGTAGCGCCAGTCGAACCCGAACCATGTTCTCTAATGTCAATTCCTTTTAAATAACGTCCAGCTAAATAGCCAGTGGGAATTGAACCTAATAAATAGGCAAAAATAAGTAATAATCCGCCGATCGTCGATGATATGAGCATTGAATAGGGGCTAGGGATTAGGGATTAGGGATTAGGGGGTGTGCAAGGTGTGGGGAGTAGAGGGGCTTCAGGGGGCAAGGGAGCAGAACAGACAAGTAATAAGTAATAGAACATATACTTTTCCCTGTTCCCAAGGCGTGGAATCTGAGGTTTCCTCAGATTGTTAACGCCGTTGTTCCCTGTTCCCTGTTTTCGCAATGAACAATCAACAATCAACAATTAATACATATACCCAGACATTTGCTCTTGTTCGGGCGCAAAAGCTAACCACAGAGGAAATTGTAGCAGGGAAAGGTTAATTAGGTCTTCCGTTTCGTCAATAATTACTAGAGGTAATTGTTTTTCTTGGCGAAGGCGATCGGCTTTTTGAACTAAAGCTTCGGCAGACTCAAACAAAACAATGCCTCGATTTGGCCCAAAATCGCCGCGAGAGATGCCCAAACAATCTTGTAGACCTCTGCGCCATTCACCAAGTCTTTCGGGTGTATTTGCCAAAATTAAACTACGACAGCGATCGCCATGGATTTCGTGGAGTAGTGAAATTATTGTCGAGGCAATTAAAATATTTTGTAAGCGGCTGCCCATCGATTTAATTGCCCCGCGTCCTCCTTGGGTAAAAAACCAATCTTGTACTCTTTCGGCGTGAATTGGCTCGAAAGTTCGACGCAATTGCCAAGGTGGGCCATAATAATCGGGACGAGTTCGATAGCGATCGAGAACCTTTTTGATTTGCCTGGTTTGATCTTGAAATTTTCCTTCGGCAAATTGTGGAGTTGAATCGGAACTAGACTGCGAGCGAACTGAAGAAATTGCTGCCTCGCTTTCCCAAGATTCCGATTTAGTTAATTCTAGCTGTTCGGCAGCAGCAGCCAAATCTTGCAAACTACCGACTAAATAATCTTTAAAACCTTGCACGCGAATTGCTAAATCTTGAGAAACTCCAGCAAAACTAGAACGCATTTCTTCATTTATGCGATCGCGACGACGTTCTAGTTGCTCGATCGAATTTTGCAACGTTGCTTTGCGTTCTTCTAATTCTTTTGCGCCGTCTCTAACCATTCGTTCTAGAGACGCTTGAACATCTCCCAACCGTTCTTGAAGCATTTTCTGCTTCTGCTCTTGCAAAGCTGCAATTTCTGCTTCTAAGGTCTCTTTTTGGTTTTTTAATGCAGCTACTTCAGCGCTCAGATTTTCTAACTGTTTTGATTCTGAGCGATCGGATTCAACCATTGGCGATCGAACGGGTTCGTTTAGCCACTCATCAGCATAAAGTTCTGAGTCGCCAGAAGATTTTTTTTCAGCATTTTTGGGTTGCTCGATTGCATTCCGCGCTGGTGTTGCTATCGAGGTTGATTCCGAATTAACTGAAGGTTTTGGCAAATTATCTGAATTAATTATTTCAAATATTTGTTCGGGAGATTCTGCCATGAAATTGGAAGAATCTCGATCGGGAGTTTTTGGTGCATCTGAAGTCATTATTGGTTGTTGGTTGTTATTTTTTGGTTGTTATTGTCGATCGCCTAAAATAATAGCAAAGCTCGCTCGAAATTTATGATTGAGATTGCTTGGTAATATGCTCCTCCAAACAAGCTGTTAATTGTTTTGGCGAAAAAAGAATGGGTAGAAAATGAATGCTTTTAATTTCTTTAAAATAAAACAGGATTGGGATTGGTTGCCAAAAAATTTGCCAGTTTTGCCATTCAGAATAAGGAAATCTACGAAGTAAGCGATCGCCTCTGTAAATATCTAAAGCCGTTTCCGTAAATTGCAAACGAATTGTTGCAGTCTGAAACATTAAAAATAAACCTAGCAAAGCGACGATAGAACCAATCCAAATTTTTAGAAATGCTATGGGTATAGCAACCAAAATTAGGGCGATCGGAATCTTATAACTCGGTGTAAGTTCGACAGTCTTAGGATCGGTAACTGATGGCTTGATAGTAGTCACTTTTAAACACTCCGAATCGAACTAGCAAAGTTTTCTTCTTTCATTTTAAAGTGAGTTT
>JBOFLQ010000152.1:0-2525 GCA_051657945.1 Xenococcaceae cyanobacterium
ATTAGGAGCGACTTGAGCGATGGTTGTGCCAGCGCTGACAAATTGATTGGGATTGCGTAGACTGAGTTGTTGAATAATGCCATTAATGGGGGCGCGGACGATCGCTTTTTGTCGATCGAGCTTGGTTTGTTGTAATTCATTGCGATCGCGATCGAGTTTTTGCTCGATGGTAATTTTTTTCTCGATTAAATTTTCTTTGTCGCGATCGAGTGCTGCGAGTTTTTCTTCTGCTTCTGCCCGTTCTCTAGTAATCTGCTCTTTTGCTACAGTTACCTCAGCAATGCTAGGATTGAGAGTAGCTCGTACCTGTTGAACTTTGGCATTGGCTTCTTCTAAGGCAGCTTCTTTGATGCTGATTTGCAAGCGAGAAACCGCTCCCGTACCAGCTAGCCCTCGATATCTCCTCAACTCTTCTGTTGCTAGTTTGGCAGCAGCCATCGCTTTTTGTAATTCTGCTTTAGTGGTAATTTGTTGCTCTTGATATCGTCTTTGCGAGAGACTTAAGTTAGCATTACCTGAAGCAACGATACTTTTTTTTGCTTCGATCGAAGCTGCAATTTGGCGATCGATTTGGTTTGTTTGAAGTTCGCTTTGCTTCAATTGCTTAATTGCTTGTTCGATATCTTTTTGTAGTTGAATTTGTTTTGTTTGTAGTTGAGAATCGTCGAGGGTAGCGATAATTTCTCCAGCTTTGACAATCTCGTTTTCCCTAGTGTTGATACGAACGATCGTTCCTGCTATTGCTGTTTGTACCAAACGCTGTTCGCCAACCGGACGAACGACAGCAGCAGTTTTAACGGTAACTTTATATTTAAGAATGCTAGTTAATAAAATTGCCACACCAAAAAACGCAAAAAGAATGAGTCCGCCCGAACTTGTCAAGCGATCGAGCGGTGGAATAAAATCATCTGGTTCGATCGATGGCAAAAAGTTTAAATTTGGTTGGCGCGATTTCTGGCGACTGCTAGGAGCATCGCTAACAACTTCAGTTTTAGAGTCGTTAACAGTAAAAGAATAAGATATTTGATGCGCTAGTCCAGGTGCAAACTGTAAATATCCTTTGGATATTAGACGAATCGTTTGAGTTAATTCTTCGGCAGTGATATTCTTATATAAATAGCCAGCCGCTCCAGCTTCGATCGCTCTATTTACATATTCTTCGCGCTCGTGGCTGCTTAATAATACTACTTTTGTTTGAGGAAAGCGCTGACAGATAATTTCAGTTGCTGTTAACCCGTCCATGACTGGCATTTCCGTATCAATTAAAACGATTTCTGGATTCAATTGTTCGACTAAGTCGATAGCAATTTTGCCATTATCCGCAGTCCCAATTATTTCAAACTCTGATGCAGACTGTAAATAGGCAGAAAGAATTTGGCGAATAAAAGCATCGTCATCGACAATAATAATACGAGTCATTTATTGTTTGTTATTTGTTATCGATCGTTTGGATTTAATCTTTAAATATACAGTTATTTTGTTATCGATTTCTGTGTATTATTTGCTGCGCTCGCTTTAAAAAATAGTTTCCCGAATCAGTATTTTTGCTTCTATTTCAATTTATTTTGATTAAAATAAATTATGACAATGGCATTTAAGATTTAAATTATATATTTGTCTTCTAATTACTATCTTTACGTTTGAAAAACTCTTAAGATCCAAGTCAGACAAGAACGACCAATTTATTTTTATAGATTGACTAAAAAAGCTCTTGCAAATGTTACTTGTTTAACAAAAAAAGAGTAATTGTATAAATATATAAAAATCTGTAATTAGCGATCGAAAAAAAAATTGCTCGATTGTCTTAAATAACAACTCGATCGACTGCTTAGTAAGAGAAAGTATTGCTGAAAACGTAAACTTTTAAGGCGAAAGAAATAAACCAATGAAAAAAAACATTGACAAGCAAAATCAACAAATAAAAAATTGCGTCAACGATCGATCTGATTGGTTATCTCAAGTAGAAAAGATTAATGATGTAGAAGCCGATCGTGTAAATGGTGGTAGAAGAAGAGGTATTTTACCAGATTGGGATAGTTATGGATTAGAGGGCGAAGGTCCTTATGGGTAGCAAATTCCTTGCCCTTGAACGAGGGCAGAGGGCAGAGGGCAGAGGGCAGAAGGATCGAGCGCGTGGGAGATTCAGACTCGCCACGCGCTCGAAATTTCAATTGCGCCGCAGAAAACCTTACTTTTCTTTTGTGGCGACTCCAGCGATCGAATATTGAAGCATCCCTTAGTTTTACAACATTCTGAAGAAGATTGCGGCGCAGCTTGTATAGCTACTGTGCTTAAGTATTATAGCCGCATCGTTTCATTAAACCGCGTTCGCGAAGCAGTTGGTACCGGACAGCAGGGTACGACTTTGCTAGGACTTCGACGCGGTGGGGAAGCTTTTGGTTTTAATGCCCGTCAAGTCAAAGTTACTAAAGAACTAGTCGATCGACTAGACGAAGCGCCATTACCTGCCATTATTCACTGGAAAGGCTGTCATTGGGTCGTTTTATACGGACAAAAAAAAGACA
>JBOFLQ010000153.1:0-15249 GCA_051657945.1 Xenococcaceae cyanobacterium
GTTAGCTTCAAAGTTGCACCCGACTTCGAAGCATTACCTGCTGATGCTGACAACAATGGCACTTATACCGTCAAAGTCAAAGTTGACGATGGTAAAGGTGGCATGGATGAGCAAACCGTTAATGTCAAAGTCACTGATGATGTTATCGACAACCCTTCAACCATCGAACTAGATCCTATTAGTGATTCCGCTCCAGTTGGCGATGGTATCACCGACGATCGCACTCCAACTCTAAATGGTATTGCACCAGTTGGTACTGAAGAGGTAGAAATCTTTGATGGTGAAACCTCTTTAGGTAAGGCTGTTGTTTCAGAAGATGGTAAATGGAGCTTCACTCCTGATAGCGACATGATGCCTGGCGACCATAGCTTTACAGCTAAGACTCTTGATGCTGGCGGTGCTGTCCTCGCGACTTCCGCACCTATGATGCTGACGGTTGTAGTACCACCAGTTGGATTAACCATCGATCCTCTAACCACTCAAGATACTACTCCCGATATTTCTGGTACAGTATCCGATCCCAACGCTTTCGTTCAGGTGACAATTGGCGACAATACCTATGAAGCAGTTAACAACGAAGACGGTACTTGGACTCTGTCTGGTGATGACATCGAAACAGCACTAGAATTCGGTACTTATGACATTGAAGCAACTCTCGTTGACGAAACTGGCAACCCAATTCTTGATGAAGAAGGTAGTCCTATTACCGATGAAAGTGTAGATGAACTAATCATCGTGGGAGTTAGCGTCAATCCTATAGTTACCGATAGCACCAGTCCTGAAGTAACTGGTAAGGTAAGCGATCCAAATGCAAGTCTAGTTATCACCATAAACGAGGTTGAATACACCACTGACAATGGTGATATCGAAATGGATACCGATGGTAGTTGGACATTACCTGCTGGCACGATCGAACCTGCTTTAGAGGTAGGTCAAACCTATGATGTCCAAGTTGTAGCTGATATTGATGGCGAGACTTATGAAGATTCAACCGAAAATGAGTTGACTATTGAAGACGGCAACAGCGAACCATCAGTCACCATCAACCTCTCCGATGCGAGCGATCCAGAAGGTGATGACACTACCACCGACACCACTCCTATCATTGAAGGTACTGCACCTGCTGATAGCACCGTGGAAATCGTCGATGCTGAAGGCAATGTAGTTGGTACGGTTACTGCTGATGCAGATGGTAAGTGGAGTTTTGAACCCACTACCGCAATGGCAGTTGGTAGCTATGTCTTCACTGCTATGGCTAAAGACGCAGATGATATGGAACTTGGTAGTTCCGAACCTCTGACAGTCACTGTTGAAGAAAAACCAAACACACCACCAGACTTCGGTACTGAAACGCTCGAGCTATCTGTAGCTGAAAACTCCACTGTTGTTGCCACCGTTAAAGCAACTGATGCTGATGCAAGCGACACCTTAACCTACAGCTTAGTAGATGGTGCTGATGCTGCTTTGTTTGCGATCGATCCTGCTACTGGTGCAGTTAGCTTCAAAGTTGCACCCGACTTCGAAGCGTTACCTGCTGATGCTGACGGCGATGGCACTTATACCGTCAAAGTCAAAGTTGACGATGGTAAAGGTGGCATGGATGAGCAAACTCTCAATGTCCAAGTTACTGATGTTGTTGAAATTCCAGCTAACAATGCACCAATCTTTGATGGTGCTGACATGGTTGAGCTATCTGTAGCTGAAAACCAAACTGTTGTTGCTACCGTTAAAGCAACTGATGCTGATGCAAGCGACACCTTAACCTACAGCTTAGTAGATGGTGATGATGCTGCTTTGTTTGCGATCGATCCTGCTACTGGTGCGGTTAGCTTCAAAGAAGCACCCGACTTCGAAACATTACCTGATGATGCTGACAGCGATGGCACTTATACCGTCAAAGTCAACGTTGATGATGGTAAAGGTGGCATGGATGAGCAAACCCTCAATGTCCAAGTTACTGACGAAGATGAATCAGGTGGTGGTGAAACCAATCGACTACCAGTTATTGAAGGTGGTGACAATGCCGAAGTCTTCGTACCAGAAAATAGCACCGATGTTACGACTGTTAAAGCAACCGATGCTGATGGCGATGCTCTCACCTACAGCTTAGAAGGTGATGAAAGCGCTCTATTTAACATCGATGCTGGTACTGGTAAGATTACTCTCAAACAACCTCTCGACTACGAAAACTTACCTTTTAACGAAGATGGTGATGCTACTTATGGCATAACTGTCAAAGTTGATGACGGTAAAGGTGGCGTTGATACTCAATTCATGCTGGTAAGACTTACCAATGAGATTGAGATTGTCCAGCCAGAAAATCAACTACCAACCATTACTAGCAATAATGGTGGCGACAATGCTGAAGTCTTCGTACCAGAAAATAGCACCGATGTCGCGACTGTTGGAGCAAACGATCCTAATGGCGATTCTCTCACCTACAGCTTAGAAGGTGATGAAAGCGCTCTATTTAACATCGATGCTGCTACTGGTAAGATTACTCTCAAACAACCTCTCGACTACGAAAACTTGCCTTTCAATGAAGATGGCGATGCTACTTATGGCATGACTGTCAAAGTTGATGATGGTAAAGGTGGCGTTGATACTCAATTCATGCTGGTAAGACTTACTGATGTCGAGCCTGAAGGAGAAGTCGGTCCCGATCCTATTCCACCACAAGACTTTAATACTGACGGCAGTCCAGTCACGATTCCTGCATTAGATGGTGTCGTTCCATTCGCACCTATGACTACTGATAAGGGTGGTAAGGTCGAGTTGGTTGGCGATGAAATCGTTTATACACCTCCTGCCGATGACGTTAGCTTTGAACTCGGTAGTAATCAAGGTCTGTTCCGCTTCGATAGCGACATCCCAGGCGATAATGGTGATGGTTACACTGACACCTTCAACTACACAGTTCGAGATGCTAATGGCAATCAATCCACTGTTCCAGTTAGCGTTAACGTTGACGACGATCTCAGCCTCAAATTTACTCTAGAAGGTAACGATGCTGCGTTCGTCAATGAAATTGGAGTCTTCAAGGTGGATGGTGATGGTAGCATCAATGGTATTAAACCTGGCGATCCTGGCTATCTCAAAGCTGCTCTTGAAAACGGACAAGTTGTCTTCTCTTCTTCTGGAAATATCAAGGAATTACTTGGTGACAATCCAACTCGCGTTTTGGATGGATTTGACTCGAATGACAATTTGAACTTCTTCTTAGTTCAAAATAACTCGGTAGATAATGCTCTCAAAGCTATTCAATCCGGTCAACAGCCTCCTAACGTGTTCTTTGCTTCCAGCAATGCCAACACCAATGATGATAGTTTCAATCATTTAAGAACGAGCGGCATCCAAGATGGTTTCCAACTAAGTTGGGAAGATTTCAACCAAGGTGGTGACAAAGACTTCAACGACTTGATTATGAACGTTCAGAAGACTGATGAGCAACCAGCGATCGGAGCGTCCAAACAAAGCATCCCACAACGCGAAATTCTCGACCTCAAAGGTCAATCCAATCTCCAAGCCAAATTCGACTTCTCCAGCAGTGCTGGTTTCAACAACTCGGTTGGCTTCTACAAAGTAATGGATGCAGAAGGAACTGTTATGGATAGTATGAGCGGTCAAATGCTCAGACCAGGTGACGCAGGATATGCTAAAGCTGCGGTTCAAAATCAAGCTACTCCAATCCTAAGCAAGTCCAGCACTAGTGCAGAGGCAATGCTGCCAAATGATACAATTTTGGCTCCGTTCATTATTGCCGATGGTACTCCAGAGCAATTCTTGAACAATAATGCCAATAACAATTCTGGTGCAAATCCAGTAGCTTACTTCAGCTACTTGAGTGCTAACCCAGATGGAGCGGATCACGTTCGCTCTCTAGGTGATAATTTCTTCGGTTTCGAAGATTTACCAGGCTTCGATTCTGACTTCAACGATGTCATTGTCAAGGCTAATATTACTCAAATGTAATCGATCGCCTCAATAATTCGGATTGGTTACTGCTAGCGGTAACCAATCCACAAAAAAACTGACGGAATTTAACCTCTGTCAGTTTTTTTATGAGATTAAATTAAAGATTTGTACCAAAACTAAAGACTTAGTTTTCTTTGCCTTTATTCTCACAAGTATCAAAAACGAAACTTTTTTGCCGCAGATCGGTCAACAATTTTAGGAGAGCAAGAAAAAATGACCACTCAAACAGATATATCCAAACTGAGCGATTTAGAATATACTGCCTATCTCGATCGCCAAGGTACAATTCCTGAAGAATGGCAAGGAAAAATTGGTGTTTATGCTGTTTTCGATCGCGATCGCACTTTACAATTTGTTGGTTATTCCCGCGATGTCTATCTCAGTCTCAAACAGCATTTGGTTCGTCAACCAGATAAATGTTATTGGTTCAAGGTACAGCCGATCGCTCGTCCCAATCGCACCATTTTAGAAGAAATCCGTCAAGCTTGGATTGCTGAAAATAATTTTACTCCTGTTGGTAATGCCCAAGAAGAAACTAACTGGACTCAGGCGATCGATGTCAAGCCTGTTATGGACGAGTCAGAAAAGTTACAATACGAGCAAGCCGAGGAACTAGAGCAAATAAAATTGCTCAAAAAAGTCGCCAGACGAGTAGAAACAGACATTCAAAACCAATTACAGGCTCGTGGCGTAACTATGGAACTTCGTTTCAACCCCAAACTTAAAGAACGAGGTCTACTCGATTTAAAATAATTTATATCTTACTTCCCTAATCCCTAACCCCTAATCCCTAATTCCATGACGGCTGTACTGTTAAACAATCGCTATCAAATTCTCAAAACTCTTGGTAGAGGTGGTTTTGGGGAAACTTTTCTCGCCACGGATACGCATATGCCTTCTGGCAGAAAATGCGTTATCAAACAACTCAATCCAATTATTCAAGAAGATACGATTCCGCAATGGATGCAGGAACGATTTCAGCGAGAAGCGGCAATTTTAGAAGAATTGGGCGAAAAAAACGCTCAAATTCCTCGATTGTTCGCTTATTTTTCTGAAGAAGAAAAATTTTATTTGGTACAAGAATGGATTGAAGGGGAAACTCTAGCAGAAAAACAAAAACAAAAAGGTAAATTACCAGCTAAAGAAGTTAGAGAAATTCTCGTTAAGATTTTACCCGTACTCGAATACGTTCACAGTCGTTATATCGTTCATCGAGATATCAAACCAGACAATATTATTTTGCGCCAAGGCGATCGCTTACCTGTTTTGATCGATTTTGGCATTGTCAAAGAAGCCTTAGCCACAGCGGTCAATAGTAGTAGTCTGTCGCCCTTTTCGGCGGCGATCGGTACTCCTGGTTACATGGCTAGCGAACAAGCTGCCGGTCGTCCTTCTTATTCTAGCGACTTGTACAGTTTGGCGCTGACTGCTATCTTTTTAATTACTGGCAAAGAACCACGAGATTTAAAAACCGATCCACATACGGGAGAAATTATCTGGCGCGATCGCGCCCCCATGTTAGATGGAAATTTGGCATTAGTTTTGGAAAAAGCAGTTCGTTTTCATCCTCGCGATCGCTTTACTTCTGCGGCCCAGATGTTAGAAGCTTTGCATTTGTCGGGAAAAAGAATCACTCCCGCTACAGCAGCTACAGCAGTAGTCGCACCTGGCACTTCGAATTCGTTCGATCGCCAAAATAATTCTTTGAGGGGAAAAACTTTTGCGGTAGCGCCGTCGCCGTTAAGTCATGGTAATGGGGTAATTACTTTAATACTATCTTTTTTAATGGTAGCAGGAGTAAGTGCGGGTGCTTTTGTTTTAGGCTTTGGTTTGCTAAAAAATATGTGGCGATCGCCGCAAGTCGTCGAAAAACCAAATCCTCCAGTTACTCAATCACCCGAAATTTTCAGACAACCAACCCAACCACCCGTTGAAGAAAAAAAACCAGAACCAGAAAAGCCTCAACCAGAAGATTCTCAATCGACACCCGAACCTGAAGAAAATTCTCAACCAGAAACGCCAACACAGCTTCCTGACATCGTTGTCAACACTCAACCCCAACCAAATCCCGATTCAACAAGAATACAACCAGCCACACAAGCACCACCACCGGTTAAAGTACCGACATTGGGAATCGGCGAACAAGAAGATCGAGTTGTTTCTTCTTTGGGAACACCCAGTTCACAGAGATCGGGTTTGACGGGTAAAGATCGAATTATATCTTACAAAAATTTCGACCCCGATCGCGTCGATGTTAGCTATACAGCAGACAACCGCACGGGTAGAATTAAAGAAACAGAAGTATCATTCAATCAATCCATCGGTATTGACGCGATCGAGCAAACTTTAAGTCAAATGTTAGGCGGAGAAATTCCACCATCTTTACGAGATGGTATCAAACAAGTATACGATCGCCAAACCGATCTGCGTACTTTAAATCTTCCCAATTATCGAGCGATCGTTCGCAATCAAAAAGATAAAATTTACGTTAGAGTTTGGTCGGCGAATTCTCCTTAAAACATGTGTAAAAATGGATAAAAAATTGAAAATATCCAAATTTCTTTCTTATATTGGATGAGCATTAAGCCAGACTCTAATCCAAACTCAAATAGTTCTGTCGATTGGGAAACCGAAAATAATAAGACGCGATTGAACCTGCAACAATCGTCGGGAAATTCTCTGAATCCACGTAAAGAAATTGCTAATTTGCCCAAAGTTCGTAACAGCAGAAAAAATTTAGACTCAGATCTAGACCAGAAAAAGATCGATACAACCAATCCTTGGATAATTGTAACGGCTTTGGTTGTAATGACCTTGGGCTTGTACTTTAATGTTGCTTGGATTGGTTTGTCAGGCGCGTTTGTAACCATTCTGCTATCATTGCGGATAATTTTGCCTTCCATACAAAATTGGATTGCCAAATTTCTCACTCCACAAGAAAGAAAATCATTAATTGCTACAGTAGGTTTGGTCGGCGCACTGTTGGGTTTAGCTAAATACTTTGGCTTATATAAACTAGTTACCAATTGGCTCGATCGCTTCAAATACGACGAATTTGGTTCTTGGGCAGAATGGGTAGGTGCAGTAGGTCAAATTTCGATCGCCGTTCTTGCCGTTTACGTCGCCTGGGAACAATACGTCATCTCTAAAGACCTCACCATCCAACAAAACCGCATTACCCAACAACAGACGATCGACACATACTTTCAAGGAGTTTCCGAGCTAGCTCTCAACGAAGAAGGTTTGCTCGAAGATTGGCCTCAAGAAAGAGCTTTTGCCGAAGGACGTACCGCCGCGATTCTCGGTAGTGTCGATCCCTCTGGAAAAGCCAAAATACTCCGCTTCCTGTCTCAATCTGGTTTATTAACACCCTTAATGCGCGATACTCATCTTGGTAGAGCAATTCTCGATGGTTCTGGTGGCTATGCCGAAGATCGTGAATACGGAGTCAGAGTTATCGACTTAGGAGTAATGTTAGCAGGTGCAGATATGGAGGGTCAAGATTTGCGTTGGACTGACCTCACCGAAGCTAACATGGTACGTAGCAACTTAAAAGATTGCGACTTAGTAAAATCTAATCTGTCTCGTACAATTTTATACGAAACCAATCTTTCTAATTCCGACATTAAAGGCACTCGTTTTTTCTACGGTTCATCAGAAACAGCCAGTCCTCGCAGTCGTACCGCTACCCCCAACTATACAACAGGAGAATATACAGGCGCAGTATTAGAAAAAGCAGATTTTAGTAACGTCAAACGCCTCAGTGAAGAACAACGTTGCTACATTTGTGCTTGGGGTGGCGAAAAAACCAGAGATACCGTTCCTGGTGGTTGTGGGGATATTCCCAATAAATTAGGGAGATAAATCCGATAAAAATTTTGTAGGGACGTTTCATGAAACGTCCCTACAAGACATCTGTTTTATTTCTATCTGTGTTCATCTGCACGGCGCGCAAAGGCTAATTTGAACGGCGGATAAACATATCCGAGGAGACCTCGGATATTTCCGCCTCGGACACCTCACGGCGGCAAGACAAATCTGAGGAGACCTCAGCCGATCGCCGCCTCAAATTAGCGCGCCTTGTTTATCTGCGGACTCATTTTCTTATATCAATTTAAATGGTGTTGACGACAGATCGAACGTAGGGGTTTGGCATTGCCAAACCCCTACATAAATAATGTGTCGCATTTTTGTTTTAAATTAGTATTAAACCCTTTCCTAAAAATTAATACCTAAATTCAAATACAAAACCCCAATTTGGGTTAATCTGAAATTTGTGTAAATTTGCAAATATAGGAAAATACGACTGTGGAAAGAACCTTTGTGATGGTCAAACCCGATGGAGTACAACGCAACATCATTGGCGAAGTAATTCGTCGCTTCGAAACGAAAGGATTTACTCTCGTTGGACTCAAATTAATGAAAGTTTCGCGCGAACTAGCCGAAAAACATTACGCCGTTCACAAAGAAAGACCATTTTTCGGCAGTCTTGTCGATTTTATTACATCTGGCCCAGTTGTAGCCATAGTTTGGCAAGGAGATGGTGTAGTTGCTTCTGCCAGAAAAATCATTGGTGCTACCAATCCCCTTAACGCCGAACCTGGAACGATTCGCGGCGACTTTGGCGTAAATATTGGTCGTAACTTAATTCATGGCTCAGATGCGATCGAAACCGCACAAACAGAAATTGCTCTTTGGTTTAGCGAACAAGAATTAGCAAATTGGGAACCCGCTAACAAAGCTTGGTTGTACGAATAGGGGTTAGGGGTTAGGGGTTAGGGGTTAGGGGTTAGGGGTTAGAGGTTAGTAGAGAATTATCACTTTTGACTTTTACTTCTGACTTCTGCCACCCATAGATGTGCGAACAGCTTGCTATTTTTATCGCTTCTCACCTACAATCAAAACTAATAACCTACTAATATTAGTAAAATTGTGGACTTTTGTATAAAAAGCCAATACCAATTCTTTTCAACTCTAAAACTCTATCGCTATATTAATAGTGGAAGAGTTGTAGTTTTGTTGAACTGGCTTAAAAGTTTGACTTGGAAATACAGTCAAACACCCAGAATTCCCGGTCAGTGTCCCCCGTAAATTTTAGCTTGTAAGCTCCTCGACTCAGTCTCTACAATTATCTGAGTTATTTTGGATTGAGCTTGCATATTAAGTATTCGTTTTTGACAAAATCCTCTCCTTTTTGTCCAAAATATTTGTTTAGCGCCAAAGTGGAATATAACCTTAATTTTTAGAAGATTTAAATCACTTAAATCGATCGATAATTTTTCTCATAGCGACAAAAGAAAAGTTTTTTTGATTTTTTTCTAACAATAATTAGGTTTTTATAGTTTCTCTACAATTATTAAGTAATTTACTTAAGAAAATAACCGATTGTAGCTTTATTAGCTAAATTTAGCAAAACTTGGCGCGCATTAAGTAATAACAATTACTCGCTGAAATTTTTAATATGTTTAATAAACATAACTCTTCAAGAGATTGTATAAAGCTCGATTGCGAAGCACGACCGTTCATGAGATCGCGACTTTATTTGCTCTATGTGCAGAAACGGCAATATTTCTGTTTCCAATTTTGTGGCGTTGTCATGGCAAGCAATGGCAAGTAATTGAAAAGATTGAGAAATCCGAATTAACCTATTCGGGTTTGTTTTGTCGATAATTAAAAATTTTGTATTTACCAAAAAATATTATGAATTTTGAGCAATATCGCCATAATTCGATCGTTAAAGAAATTTACACCGGATGGCAACATTACCAAGTTAATGGTTTGGGTTACAGTCCAGAAGGGTATATTCTCGAAGTATCACCTCAAGAGTCAAAATGCTGGCCGCTAGATATAACAAAGCTGTACTCTCACATCGCTTTAAAAGAATGCTTGATAGCAGGTATTCTTTGCAGTAACTCTTACTTGGAAAATAAAGAAGGACAGTGGATTGTTATCGGTAATTCGATCGAAGGAGCTTTAATCGCTGCTGCCAGCAAAGCAAAACTGTATCAGTCTAGTTTGCAGCAGTTAATGCCTAAATTAGATACCATTCCCTTTGCATCAAAATTTCAATACATGGCAACTTTACATCCAAATGTCCATGGAAAAACTATTTACATTAAAGGTGCTATGGACACAATCTTACCTCGCGCTCGGCAAATGTTAGATGTCAGTGGCAATGTAATCGATCTAGATTCAGAACTAGTTGCACTCAAAGCAGAGTCGATGATAAAAGATGGTTTGCAAGTTATTGCTTTTGCTAAAAAACAAGTCTCAGCAGAAAAAACTTCGCTCGATCGCGCCGATCTTGAAAGCGGGTTTATTTTTCTGGGATTACAAGGCATGAATTGACATTATTTATTTGCGATCGAACATACCTAAAGATCGATCTAATTTCTTATACCAATTTAAATAATACTCATGACAGATAGTGCATTTAAGATAAAAGGATAGCCAGCGATCGAAGCAATGCCGATCGGGGGTTAAATCTGCCAAAAGTCGATCTACTTTAGTTTGTAAGTTGTCAGGATTGCTCTGTCCTTAAAAAGTTGAGGCAACACAACCGTTTGAACCAACTAACGCATGATGGATTAACCCAGTAGTATGCAGCATTTCTAGAATTAGGGAAAACGCTGGATAAATGTGCCAAGCGCTACAGAGGATTTTGCCAACGGTACAAGCCAAAGACAAAACCAGCCAACAAATCTTACTGAGAAAGTAAGTTGCTGGCCGATCTACACCACAAAGCTTGCCGAAGTGACAAGCAAAAGTACTCACGCGTGTCAATTCACCTTATCTTGGTCGTGCCAGGTATTGGAACATTTGGAAGTGATGCAAGTGGCACAAAAGTTTATCCACGCTAATTGGGTGTCAGAACTCGTTTGAAGTAATATATGATGCAGCAATTGATAAAGCTCAGCTGCCTACCCCCGCCGACTACTTTCCATTTCCTCCTTTTCCTCCTGGTAAAACTTTTCTCCCATAGATTCTTGGTACATCTAAATGGTACTCTCTTCTCTCTATATGGTAACCAGCCCCCGCCACCGCTTCTAACTCCAGTTCGCTAAGCTCTCTCACCGAACTGTCTGAGTCCAAGTCCTCCAATCTCAAATTTTGCTTAAGAATTTCATTCTTTTGCATCTTTTCATCCATGATGAATACTCCTTGTTGTTTTTGATTGGTTTTTGGCAAACAGAAGAACTTATTTGCACTCGCGTCGGAGTTTTCAACTCCTTCACGATTTCCATAGTAGAGATTCCAGCAGTTACAAACATCTGACAAATGTCATGATTCCTGCATCAGCGAAATAGATAAACTCCCTCTAACTTTCGTTGACCAACAGGTAAATCAGTTATGACGAAAGTCTTGGAATAAACCAATCGTTACAACTTCTGCGTCATCTTCTAAATTTTCATGAGACTTGTATTGAGGTTACACCTACCATCATCTAAAAACAGCTAAACCACTATTTCTAGTCTAGTTGATTTGTCATGTATTCAATTTAAATTGGTATTAGTTAATAAGTAGTTTGTAAACAATATTTAAATCAATTAAAACCTATGCAAATTTTTAATAATCGACAATTGAGTAAGTTTTTTTATCTCGATAGAACTTATCCTTGTCCGTTTTGCAATTGCGGTCAAATTTCTCTTATGCCCATGATGCAAGATACTCTTTCTTGCGATCGCTGCCATCATATTTTTACAGCTAACGATCGAGAACAACTTGTTAAATTAGTCGATTATCATATCCCTTTAACTTGGTACTGGAAGAGAGAGCGATGGCAAATAGCTAGTAACCGATTAAAACTCGATTGGATCTGTATATTGATTGTGATAGTTATAGCATTATTGCCGATCGCTTTTCTTGGATTTGTTGCTTATATTTTGTCTTTTATTTTAGTAAAAAATTCTGTTTTTTGGATTTTTATTGTTTGCGTATTTTTATTTATTTTACTTAATTTGTTTATTTTGACTTGGCTATTTATTGAAGATATTCGCTCTTCTCAACAAAAAATTGGGCTAGATCGGTTTCATTAAATATTTGAAACTTTGCCATTTTTATTAAGTGAAGGCGAAAACATTGTTGTATCTGCTGAGAATCGCAAAAAGATGGACTGATATTCTTTCTGCCTAATTCTCAGTTTCTTCAGAACTAGTGGGGTTACGTTTGGAAAAGCCCCATGCAAACATGACAAAGACGATCGCGATCGTCAGCCATTCTGGCGGTACTAAATCTGGGTTGATGACTTTGAGTAAAAGTCTAACCCCAACAAAACCAACGGTGATAAAACCAGCGTCTTCGAGATTGGTATATTCATCCAACCAACGAATGAATAATTCTGCCAAAAATCTGAGGGTAATTACGCCAACAGTACCGCCAACAATAACCAACCAAGTGTCGGTTGAAACAGCGATCGCAGTGGTAACGCTATCGAGTGAGAATGCTAGATCGGTTACGGCGATAATTGGAATTACTTGCCACAAAGAAGTAAAACCGAGGTGATGGTGTTCTTCTTCGGACTTATTTTCATCGTCGGAAGTGAAATAATTAAAAACTAACCAGAGTAAATAAGCTGCACCCAGCAGTTCGAATTGCCAGTACTTAATTACCCAACTAGCCGTAAAAATCAACACAATACGCAATACATAGGCAAAAACTAGCCCGATATTTAGCGCTCGACGTTTTAGTTGGTTATCTTTTAAACCTTGAGCGATCGCGGCTAATGCTACTGCATTATCTGCCGATAAGATCGCTTCTAAAACGATCAAAATTAACAGCACAAAGGGAGTTTGCAGCCCTAAATCTTTTGAAGAGTCGAGTACTTGGTCTAGCATTAACAGCCTGATAAAAACAAATATAGTGATTATTTTATGTAACTTTAGTTACTAAAACTTCAAAATAGTTATTATTGTAATACTTTTATCAAGGGTTTAGCTAGTAAATTAGGGAACAGGGAACAGGGATTAGGGATTAGGGATTAGGGATTAGGGATTAGGGATTAGGAAGCAAGTGTGCCGCGTAGCAATGAACCATGACGGCGCGCCGATCCAAATCGGAGGTTTCCTCCGATTTGCGCGCCTCAACCATGAACAATTAACAAATAGTTTATTGCATCTTGTTACAATTGGTTTCTTTCAGGGGCATTGATGGCGCAAATTAATTGATGAATACTAAAAAAGGAGTTTATTAACTATGCCTTTATCAGATACTCAAGTCTTAGTAGCGTTAGTAATCGCACTCATTCCTGGCATTCTTGCTTTACGCTTATCTACAGAGCTTTATAAAAGCTAAATAGTGTAGATTTCAGCATAGATAAGATGCGATCGATTTTGAAAGATCGACATAAGGACAAATAGCGATTCTTAGGCTGTAATTGAAAAGAAGCAGTTGGGGTATATTCTAAAATATGCCTCAAGCTTCCAAAATTCGTACACACCGTGAAAAGCTACTGGAATTTGATATGAATGCACTTCAGCCTTTAGACACGATCGCAGTATCTCGTCGTCCGTCTCGCAAAAAGAGAAAAGTAACTCCTCCTCAAAGTCAAACCAGACAAATTTCAACTCCCTCAACAAAATCGGTTACACAGCAACAACACAAAACTAATCTCTCGTCTTCGATTAACTCACACCAAGGAATTACCGCAGAAATAACGGTGAAACTTGTCTTGAGTTGGACGATCGCCATAGCAGCGATCGCCTCTTTATGTAAGCTCGTACCTTACCATTATTCTCAGCAAGCTAAATTAAGAGAAATCGATACCACGGTTCAAGAAACGCAAAAGCGGGTAAGTTTGTTGCGAAAAGATTTTACGCGAAATTTCGACCCCCAGCAAACTTTTAATCTGATGCAAGAATACAGTTCGAGATTGCCTATCGATCGGAGTCGAATTTTTTTAGTAGAACCACAAACTACAGAATCTCAATCAAATGCTGGCGGGATTGAGTAACTCGTTCAACCATTGATTGACTTTGTTGAGATAGCTACGAGAGCCAGTTTCAGTAGATAATTGAGTCAAAGCGCGATGATAGTCTGCGTTAGCACAGTTCCAATCTCCCCTCAAATGGTGGGTTCTGCCTCTCTCAGCTAAAATGCGACCTTGTAGCTGTCTGCCAATAATTAAAACTATATCAAAATTTTCGATCGCCAAATCGTACAGTCCCATTTCACGAAAAGTGATGCCTTGATTGATCCAAGCGCGAATGTTAGCCGGATTTAAATCTAATGCTAAATCGTAGTCGGCGATCGCCGTAGCTAAATCGCCGATTGCTACATAATAATTGGCTCGATTGTTATATGCACTATCTAGTTTGGGATTGATTTCAATAGCCGCATCGTAGTCGGCGATCGCTTCGGGTAATTGACCGTTGCGAAAATGCATTAAACCTCGATTATTGTAATCGATCGCGCTGTTTGGGTATAGTTCGATCAATCGATTTAAAATAGCGATCGCCATAGGATAATCCCCAACAGATGCTTTTTCTTCTACAGAGGCACGCAAGCGCGCTTCTATATTTTTTAGCTCGTTTTGAAAAGAGAGACGTTTGATTGAATCAAAACTATTTGTCCCCAAGCCATGAGATTTTAGAGAAGGCACATTGGCTCCAGATTGTTGTTGGTTACGACGATCTTCAAGATTAATTTTCATGGCTTTTTTTCAGCTTTCTCTACATCACCTTACTATTTCGTTTCTCTAATCTCATTGGTTGAATGTGTCAATCATTCAACTGTCTGAGCTTCGCGCAATTACTCTTGAGGAAAACCGATCGCTCTCCTGAAGGAAAGGGCTAAAGAGATACAATTAATAAAGTTCCCGAAAATTCTGTCAAACTAACAAAGGACAAAATCTTTTTAGCTCAAACCTCAAAAGTTTCCACTCCCCTTTTTTATTACTTAGGCTTGCATCTGTGTTTTTATGCAAACTTTTGATTTTTCTAACATTTTTTAACGAAACTAAAATAAAGTTACATTACTGGCTTAATCTGATTCTGAATAAAAAAGTTTTTTTTGTGGGTATTAATTGGTAAATACGATGACAAGCGCCCTTTTACTCGCTCAAGCTCCCGATCTCGCTTCAGATGATTACTGTGTTTTTGGTTTGGCTACCTGTTTTGTTCGAGAAGATGGAGAAGTTTATCAAGTTGAAGTTGTCGAACCAATTCCTTCTGCTGCCGTCGAAGCTATTCTGAAAAATATTCCTACCTCTTATCAATTTGTTTGTGCGAAGACGCTAGGCGATCTTTTTGCTGGCGATACTCTACAAATACCTACTGA
>JBOFLQ010000154.1:0-25998 GCA_051657945.1 Xenococcaceae cyanobacterium
TGTGACGCTCAAGAAATTAGCATTACTAAAACTGGCGATCGCGCCGTTGCCGAACCTGGAGATACAGTACTCTATCGTCTGGCGATTAAAAATCTTGCTAGTGCCGATCTTAACAATCTTTCTGTAACTGACGTATTACCGCAAGGATTTCAGTTTCAAGAAAAATCTTTGCGAGCCGAATCAGATAGAAATCCAGTTAATATTACCAGCACGATTGAAGGTTCGATCGTAACTTTTACTCCAGAAATTTCTCTTACCAAAGATAAAGTTCTCAATATTGTCTACGCCGCACAGCTAACACCAGATGCGATTAGAGGTTCGGGAAAAAATAGTGCGATCGTCAACGCTCAACGCAATGATAATCAATTTAGCATCAAAGATGGGCCAGCAGTTTACAGCCTCGACATTCGTACTGGTATTGTTAGCGACTGCGGTACGATTATCGGTCGAGTTTTTGAAGATAAAAACTTTGACGGACACCAACAACCAGAAGAACCAGGTATACCCAACGCCGTTATTTTTCTCGAAGATGGCAATCGTATCGCTACAGATGAAGACGGTCTTTTTTCTCTAGCAAATGTCTTACCTGGCTATCATACAGGCATTCTCGATTTAACCAGCATTCCCGACTATCAAATCGCGCCCAATCGTAAATTTAGCGAAGGCAATAGCAAAACCAGAATGGTTCATTTAGAACCGAATGGCATGGTGCGCTTGAACTTTGCCGTTACTCCTTTAGAAGGCAGAGGGCAGGAGGCAGAAGGCAGAGGGCAAGAGGCAGAAGGCAGAGGGCAGGAGGCAGAAGGCAGAGGGCAAGAGGCAGAAGGCAGAAGGCAGGAGGCAGAAGGCAGAGGGCAGGAGGCAGAAGGCAGAGGGCAAGAGGCAGAAGGCAGAGGGCAAGAGGCAGAAGGCAGAGGGCAGGAGGCAGAAGCTAAAAAAGATGAGAATTTGCCAAATTCTGCTTTGCCAGAGGGAGATGGAATAAGCGATCTCCCGCAGCAAAGCCATCGCGACTCCTCCAACATTAACAGGAGTGAGGAAAGATGAAAAGCAAACATTCAGAATCAAAAAACAGTAAATACCTGTTAGTACTTGTTTCACTTACTTTTTGGTTTGCCTTCATTCCCACCAGCGCGCAATCGCAATCCAATCGCGAAACGACAAGCGATCGAGTTGCGATCGATGAAAGTAGATTAGAGACATCCGCAGGTGTGAAAACAGTTTCTGGACAATTAATAGAAACTAACTCTGCATCATCTCCAGCAGAAGCAAAACAAGCACAAAATAATTCTTCCGTACCTGTAAAAGAAAACGTTTCTACAGTTGAACGAAGGCAGAAGGCAGAAGGCAGAAGGCAGAAGGAGCAATTTCCGTGGGATTCAGTTGAGCCAGCAATTGAAGACCGCCAAATCAAAGATTGTGGCGGGGGCGCATACCCCACAAGTGAGGCGCGTCAATTCCGAGGTTACCTCGGAATTGCCTTGGCGCGCCGTGAGAAGGAAGAAGGAAAAATCAAACCTTCTGCCCTCTGCCCTCTGCCCTCTGCCTTCCAAGGCGGAAGCCTTGGTAACGAAGAAAAAAATCAAAAAGCGATCGCTCCTTTTTTCTTCAAACAAAATCAAAAAATACCTTCTTCTGAGTCTCAAAAGATTGAAGAAACTATTCCTGCACTTCCATCGGAATCGACAACAAATCGTATACCAACATTTCCTACAAAACAAACAAGTGAATTAGAAACAACACCTCAACCAGGGCAAGCACAAGACACTGCCCCTACATCCGATACACCTCAACCAGGGCAAGCACAAAGCACTGCCCCTATTCTCAATACTGCTGACATTCTTTCCCCGACTCCTAAAACTGTTTTGGAACGAAATTCTAGTGAAGTTGTCATTCAATTTCCTCACAATGCTTCGGTTGAATTGCGAGTCAATGACGTAGTTGTCGATCCTACGTTGGTCGGTCGTACAGAAACCAACATGCTGACAGGAATGGTCAAGCAAATTTGGTATGGGGTAGTATTTGCCTATGGTAAAAATACCCTCACTCTTAAATCTACTATTAATGACGTAGCACAACCAGATATCAATGTTGAAGTCATCGTTCCCAGTCAAGCAGTAGAAATGAAACTGGAAACAGTCGAGAAGCGCATTCCCGCAGATGGATTATCAAAAGCAACCGTGCGCGGAATTTTACTCGATCGCGATGGCAACATTGCTTTGGGAGATGCAACCGTAACTCTTACGAGTAATGGTGGTGAATTTCTTGGTGTAGATGAAGATTTAGTTCAACCTGGATTTCAAGTTAAAGCCATTAAAGGAGAATATAGCGCGATATTTCGTTCGGGCATTCGGGCGCAAATAGCCCAAATTCAAGCGCAAACGACGGGTTTGGAAGCATACGCACAGATTCAATTAGAAACTGCATTACGAAAACAAACTTTGTTAACTGGCGTACTCGATTTTCGTTTGGGGAATGGACTAACTAATTTTCATGGCAGTTTGCGCGACTTTTTACCCCCAGATGGTAAAGATAGCTGGGAATTAGATGCAACCACAGCGGTATTTGCGACTGGAAGTCTGGGAGAATGGCAGTTTACAGGCGCATTTAATAGCGATCGCGCCCTCAATAAAGATTGTGATTGCGAAAATCGTCTCTTTCGTAATTATCAAGATCCAGAAAAAGGTTATCCCACCTACGGAGACAAGTCTACTAGCGAAGTAGTTGCACCTTCGATCGACAATGTTTATTTGCGTTTCGAACGTTCTTCAAAAGAAGAATGGATTAATCCCGACTATGGCATGTGGGGAGATTTTCGTACCGAAGAATTCGCTACTACTTCCCAAGAATTCAGTTCGATGTCGCGTGACTTGCACGGTTTTAAAGCTAACTATAATTGGGGCAATTTACAGATTACGGGTTTGTATGCCAATAATATCGAAGGTTTCCAGCGAGATACGATCGTTCCCGACGGTACTTCTGGGTATTATTTTCTGTCGCGACGCACCCTCGTACCTGGTTCGGAAGATATTTATTTAGAACTAGAAAAATTTAATTCTCCTGGTAGCGTTCAAAGTCGCGAACGTCTAACGATCGGTACTGATTACGAAATTGACTACGATCGCGGCACGATAATTTTCAAAAAACCAATTTCACCGATCGCGATCGGCGATAGCGCCCAAACCCTAGTGCGTCGCATTGTCGTCACCTATCAATTCGAGCAGAGAGGTAGCGATACAGATATGTACGGTACTCGACTGCGCTATCATTTCGATCGACAAAGCAATCGCGAAAGTTGGTTGGGTGCGACCTATATTCAAGAAAATAAAAGTTCTCAAGATTTTAAAATTTATGGATTCGATGCTTTAATCGCACTAGGTAACGACAGTAAATTTATCGCCGAATACGCCAACTCTTCAAACGGTAGCGAATTATCTGGTTTAGTCAGTGGTTCGGCATACCGTTTCGATTGGCAGCAAAAACTAGGCGAACAAGTTACCACTCGCGCTTACTACCGCCAAGCAGACAAAGGATTTAATAATAACGCTACAGTTAGCTTTGTACCAGGTCAAACTCGCTACGGTGCCGATGTACAAGCACAAGTAAGCAAAAGTACCAGTCTCAAATTACAATACGAACATGAAGATAATTTTGGTGTAGCGCCACGCCCGATCGACACCTTAGAAGAATTTCTCAACCCTCTTAGCGAACCGATTCCTGGTACTCCTGTCGATAACAGCCTCAGTACGATTACCGCAGGAGTTCAACAAAAAATTGGCGAGGAAGGTAATTTAAACTTAGATGTCTTGTGGCGCGATCGCGAAGATCGTCTCGAACCAAATGCACTGACAGAAACTTCTACTCAACTGCGATCGTATCTCACCCTTCCCCTCTCAGAAACGATCGATTTTAACGCCCTCAACGAAACGACCATTTCCGATCGAACCGATCCTGTCTATGGCGATCGCATGGCGATCGGTTTAGATTGGGAATTTATTTCAGGAATTAAACTCAACCTAGGACAACAGTGGTTTACACGGGGTGAAAATGCAGGAAAATCGCTGACCAGTCTCGGTATCAGTGGCGAATACCATCCTTGGGAACAAACAACCCTAAACGCCCGATATGCTATGACTGAAGGGAGTGCCGAAAGTGGTGGTACTGGTTCGCTAGGCATCAATCAAAAAATCGAATTTACCCCCAGTCTCCATGCCGATTTAAATTACGAACATACCTTTGAAAGCTTTAACCGCACTGGTTCGGGAAGTCAGTTTTCCCAACCCTTTGCTTACGGACAGGGTGCATCTGCCCTCAGTTTTAATTCTGGAGACAGCTACAGCGTCGGTTTGGATTATGCCACCGACCCCGATTTTAAAGCTGGCATACGCTGGGAACATCGCGACTCTTCCCAAGGAGACAATACAGTTTGGTCGGCAAATGTCAGCGGCAAACCCTCCCCAGCTTTAACCGCCTTGATGAATTATCGTCAAGCAAGTTCTGCCAATCAGAGTTTTTCCAGTCTCGGTACGACAAAAGATTTAAAATTGGGCATTGCATACAGAGATCCCAACGACGATCGCTTCAATGCCTTACTCAAATATCAGTACGAAGAAAATCCTAGCATTATCCCCGAATCAATTTTATTTGAAAAAGGTAGCGGTTCGGAAGAACATACCGTTTCCCTAGAAGCAATTTACGCACCCAACTGGCGCTGGGAATTTTATGGAAAATATGCCTTGCGTAATAGCACCACCCATCTAGCCCAAGATTTTGAAGCTGAAAGTACTGTTTCTCTAGCGCAACTGAGAGCGACATACAAACTCAATTACAACATCGACTTAGCCGCAGAAGGAAGAATTATCTGGCAACCCTCAACTGGTTACAACGAGACAGGATTGCTATTAGAAGCTGGTTACTACTTTACTCCAGAATTGCGTTTTGCCTTGGGTTATGCCTTTGGAGAAATCGACGATCGCTCTTTTAACGGCACTCGTTCCGATGGCGGTATTTATTTTGGTTTGACAGTAAAACTCAATGGTTTGCTCGAAGGTTTTGACGGACAACCAACAACCCTACCCGAACGACAAGAATCAAAACTTAAGACGACAGAAAAAACAGAAAAATGAACGAGAAAATAAGCAAATATTTTGATAAACATCCTTCTAAATTTACCAAAAGGCGATCGATCGCATGGTTTAATGTCTTTTTAATTCCTCTGTTCCTAGCAAGTCAGACATCCCTTTTATTTTTAACTAAACCAGCAAGCGCTCAGACTGGTAGTGTTTGTGCGACACCAGGTAAAGACGGAACTGGCAATCAAAATACTGTTGTCAATAGTTATTTTCCCGCCGCAACAGGTGCTACAGCCATTGCTGGCAATACCTCTTTATCTATCGGGAGCTACCATACTGGTGGTGCTAGTACGCCTATTTCTCCTGGTGACATGTTGATGATTATTCAGATGCAAGATGCAAGCATCAACAGCACCAACACTACTTCATACGGTTCTGGCATTGCTGCTAATAACGGAACGGGACAAACAAACTTAAATAATACAGGTAAGTACGAATTTGTTTATGCAACTAATTCAGTACCTACTATTGGTGGAACTCTAACATTTCAAGGCGGTGGTGCTGGTGGTGGCTTAGTCAATAACTATGTCAATGCAGCCCCCACTGCTACTAGAGGTCGGCGTACTTTTCAAATTGTCCGTGTCGTTCAATATGCCAGTCTCACTTTAGGAAGTAATATTACCGTTCCCGATTGGAATGGTAGTTCTGGTGGTGTCCTAGCACTAGATATTGCTGGTGATGTGGACTTTAATGGGAGAGTAATTGACGGTTCTGGAAAAGGTTTTCGAGGCGGCTATCAGCCTTCTGGTGCTTCTGGTGCAAACAGAACCGATTATGTTTTATCCACAGGCTCTAACCAAGGAAGTGGTAAAGGAGAAGGAATTGCAGGAACTCCCAGATATATGTGGGATGGTATTTCCCCGATCGATTTAGGTAGCGACCAATTGCCAGGTGGCGATGCGGGAAGAGGCGCACCAGGTAATGCAGGAGGCGGCGGTAACGACCATAATGCAGGTGGTGCTGGCGGTGGTAACGGTGGCGCTGGTGGCGATGGTGGTATTGGTTGGGAAGGTGGTGGTGGAACGCTTCCCTCTGGTGGTAAAGGAGGATTTGCTTCTTCTGCCGGTCTTGGGATCGATCGACTAATTATGGGTGGTGGTGGCGGCGGTGGCGATGCTAATAACCAACCTAATGGCGTGCGTGGCGGACAAGGTGGAGCTATCGTCATGATTCGTGCTGGTAGATTTATGGGTTCTGGTACTATTCGCGTTAACGGTAGCGATGGCGAACTAGGTGGATATCAAGGTGCGCCCGATGGTGCTGGTGGTGCTGGTGCTGGTGGAACTGTCGCTCTTGTTGCCAAATATGGAGATTTATCGGGAATTACCGTTGAAGCTAAGGGCGGTAAAGGCGGTAATACCATTCAAGATATAAGTACGGCTCAAAAGCTTAAGGAAGAACATGGCCCTGGCGGTGGCGGTGGTGGCGGTGTCGTCCAATCCTATAGTCCTGGCGGACAAATACCTATAGCAAACATAAACGTATCACAGGGTGCAAATGGAGTAACCTTTAATGGTGCTGCGGGTTCGATCGCTCATGGCGCAACATCGGGTGTAGTAGGAACAAAGGCAACATTCAACCCTAACGACATACCTCCAATTACTCAAGGAGCAAGTTGTTTTCCTGCTTTCACGACAACAAAAACCGAAGCCAATCCAGGTCTTCCAGGTCAGCGTAGCGCCCCAGGTACGGCTGTTTACACGATTACAACACAAAATACTGGTACGGGTGGTGCTAGTGGAATCCAAATTGTCGATAATCTTCCCTCTGGATTTACTTTTCCCGTCGGTGCAACGGCGACAGTCACTCTTACAGGAAATGCAACCTACAATAATGCAACGACTTCGCCGATTCAAGTACCCAATACTGGTACTACCACTAGAGTAGTATTTGGTGATTTTACCATTCCATCAGGAGCGACTGTCACGGTTACTTTTACTGCTAACATTGCTTCGGGGACACCAGTAGGTACTTATCACAATCCCGCTCAAGCAGAATATCTCGACCCCACTCGTACTACTGCTAACCCAAATCGTCGTATTACTGCTACTTCTTTTGCCTTTGCTGGTTCTAACACCACATACGAAAGTGGTGTTTCAGCAAACCAGACAGTTCCAGGCGTTAACTATGACTCAATTTCCAATCCAGGTGAAGATGTAGTAATTATTTATGGTGCAAATCTTATTTTAGTCAAACGCATAACCGCAGTTAATGGTATCCCGATTTCTGGTTTTCAAGATGTAACCAGCGATCCAAAAGCGGCAGAAGACAATAATGGTAAGTGGCCGACTCCCACCGATACCTATCTTCGAGGAGCGTTAACCGTTAATGACGTTAAACCTGGAGATGAAGTTGAGTATACAATATACTTTTTATCTGCGGGTAAAAACAATACTACCGACGTTACTATTTGCGACTGGATTCCCAAGCAGATGACCTTCACTCGAGATAGTTATGGTTTCGATCGGGGTATTGCTATGGGTTTGAATACAACCACACTAGCCGATCCCAACAATCCCAATTTCTTATTGACTAATACTCTTGGTGACGATCGCGGTGCATTTTATCAAGCAGGTACTCAACCGCCAGCAGCCTGTAAAAACCCTAGCGAATCGATTCCAACTACTCCTCTATCAGTTGCTGACAATGAAAGTGGTGTTGTTGTCGTCAATGTAGTTAAATCGCCCGATCGTCTGAGCTATGCTACTAGTTCGGGCAATCCTCCCAATTCCTACGGTTTTATTCGTTTTAAAACCAAGGTTAAGTAGCTCTCTCGACACTCGACTTGTTGTAAAAATCATAATTTTTAAAAAGAGTCCACAGATGAACACAGATAAACACAGATAAATACGCATAAAATGGCAAATTTCGCGCACGCCGATCGCAAAACGAGCCAGTTGAAAATCGATCGGATAAGATGGTTTTCGAATTGCCAGTTTGATTGTGTTATCCTAGAAAAGTTGTTAAAAAATCGCACATCTAGGATTTCGGGTGTTTTCGTGTTTGGAAAATCCCCCTAGATGGAGGTTAAACCCGAATCAGGAGTTGTAATTTAATATGGCAGTTGTTACTCTAGCCGAATTACTCGAGTCAGGAGTTCATTTTGGGCATCAAACCCGTCGCTGGAATCCCAAAATGGACCAATATATTTACACCGCTCGCAACGGCGTACATATCATCGACTTAGTCCAGACAGCGCAATTGATGGATGATGCCTATAGTTATATGAGAACGGCATCAGAACAAGGCAAAAAATTCTTGTTTATTGGAACTAAGCGTCAAGCTGCTGGTATTATCGCTCAAGAAGCTTCTCGTTGCGGTGCTTACTACATCAATCAAAGATGGTTGGGCGGTATGCTCACCAATTGGGAAACCATTAAAACTAGAGTCGAACGCCTCAAAGAAATAGAACGCCTCGAAGAAAGCGGCGCTCTTGCCAAAAGACCAAAAAAAGAAGCTGCGGTTTTGCGTCGAGAAATGGAAAAGCTCAGAAAATATCTTGGCGGCATTAAAGCAATGCGTAAAATCCCCGACATAGTTGTTGTCGTCGATCAAAAACGCGAATACAACGCCATTCAAGAATGTCAAAAACTAGGCATCCCAATCGTCTCAATTTTGGATACTAACTGCGATCCAGAAGTAGTTGATATTCCCATTCCCGCCAACGACGACGCAATTCGTTCGATCA
This sequence comes from Xenococcaceae cyanobacterium, assembly GCA_051657945.1. Taxonomy (GTDB): domain Bacteria; phylum Cyanobacteriota; class Cyanobacteriia; order Cyanobacteriales; family Xenococcaceae; genus CAZJTL01. Next base: position 8,821 of record JBOFLQ010000154.1, read on the forward strand.
AGTTGATTGTTGGCAAATTAGCCGATGCAATCTATGAAGGTCGTCACGGTGAATTAGAGGGTCAAGATGATTACGATGATTATGATGAAGACATTGATGAAGGCGATTACGAAGAAGATATTGACGAAAAGAAATACTCTTCTGAGTATCCATCAGATGAAGAAGAAGAAAATTAGATAATTTAAAGTAGGCGATCGCTGAGGAATCGATCGCAAACGAAAAAGTTTCGTTCGTTACTCAGCTTTCTAACAGTCATTCTGTAATCTTTTGTTAGAGTAGGATAAGAAAAAATGGCGGAAATATCGGCAAAACTCGTCAAGGAATTGCGTGAAAAGACTGGCGCTGGCATGATGGATTGCAAAAAAGCGCTAGGAGAAACAAACGGCGATGTAGAAAAAGCAGTTGAATGGCTGCGTCAAAAAGGAATTGCTTCAGCAGGCAAAAAAGAAGGTCGTGTAGCCGCCGAAGGTTTAGTGGGTAGTTATATTCACACTGGCGGACGCATTGGCGTTCTCGTCGAAGTAAACTGCGAAACAGACTTTGTTGCCCGTGGAGATGCCTTTCAGGATTTAGTACGCAATCTTGCCATGCAAATTGCAGCATGTCCTAACGTCGAATTCGTTAAGGTAGCTGATATTCCTGAAGAAGTTGCCCAAAAAGAGAAAGAGATTGAAATGGGACGCGACGATTTGGCTGGTAAACCAGACAACATCAAAGAAAAGATCGTCCAAGGTAGAATTGATAAGCGTCTTAAAGAGCTTTCTCTAATCGACCAACCCTATGTTAAAGACCAAACTATCACTGTTGAAGAGTTAGTCAAACAAACTTCAGGGCAATTGGGCGAAAATATTCAAATTCGTCGCTTCTCTCGTTTTGTCTTGGGAGAAGGCATTGAAAAGAAACAAAGCAATTTTGCCGACGAAGTAGCTGCTGTGACTAAGTAAACAGCTCGAAGCTTTTAAGGTGGAAAGAGGGAACACAATACCAGATGTTCCCTCTTCCCTGCTCCCTCTTCCCTGCTCCCTCTTCCCTACTAATGGCACGATCGATTCAGCAAATAAAAAACGAGTTAGCTTTAATCGAAAAAACGGTGACCGAGGTGGCTGTTACTCTTTATGATGCAAATACTAAATATTTAAATTTGCTAAGTAACTTAGGAGGCAAACAACTAACAATCTCAGTCTATCAACTTTGCACTCAAATTTATCCAGATGCTTTTCTGGAATTGCCCTACACGAAGAGAGAAAAATTACAACAAGATTTACGCACTCTCACCAAAAAATTAGAAGCTTTATTACTGGTTAACTTCAACAATTCTACAGAAAAACAACAGAATTTAGAAGAAAAGTTAGAAGCCGATCGCTCCAACAATCTCAACATTGTCGAACAAATGCTCGACGAATTATCCGCCTCAGTAGTTGAAGAAGAACGAGACGATGAAGAAGAAGATGATGAGGAGATGGAAGAATTCTCAGAAGACGATGAGGAGATGGAAGAATTCTCAGAAGAATTAAAGCTGCAAGATTGGCAATCTCAAATCCAAACAGAATTAACTCTAACAGAAATAGAGTTACCAGAAACTTTGGACGAACCCACAGAAACAGAAGAAGCGATCGTCAATACCGAACAGGCACGTCAGCGAATTGAAAGCCTTAACGATCCCGAACAACTTTGGCAATGGCAAAAACGAGTAGAAAAGGGTATTAAAAAAGCTTTAGAAAAGATTTCTCGCCAAGTCAATCGCTGTTTACAAGAACAGGGAATTTTGTCCGATCGCTTACCCACTCAAATTCTGGATGCAGCAGTACAAGCAGAAGAAACAGCCTCAGCAGCAAGTAGTGTCTCCAATTTTCCCAATATCTTAAACTTGGTAATTGAAACAGGTAACGGGGAAAAATCGAAAAAAACTAATGTCACTCAAGTAACTTTGTTGCGTTTACGTCTGTCAGAAATAGAATTTGCCGAACCGACTTTAAGCGTCGAACGCAATCAAATTCGTGCTGTTGTTGCTAAAATCGAACAACTCAGACAACAATATCGTAAGAAACAGCAAGAATGTAAAATTGCAGAAGCAGAAGCCGCTTGGCGATCGAGTTGGTATGAGAATTAAACCTTGCGTTGATTCAATAAACCCTGGTTGAGAGAAGGCAGAAGGCAGAAGGCAGAAGGGAAATGACAAGTGAGAAGCCTGATTGGATTAGATTGCATAAGGCGCTTTCGGTAGAAGCCGATCGCGGTTTTAACGATATCGTGGGCAATCAGTATCGTTTTAGCGAATTTCTGTGTCTGAGTTTCGGACAAACTCCACCAGTAAAAGCCGCAGACGATCGCCGTCGTTGGCAAGAAATGGCAGTTAAGTTTGCTGGTTATTCTCAATTGAGTTTGTCGCAAAGACAGCATTTAGTTGCCGATGCGCGTCGCTTTCTCTATGAGTTGCAAAAATCTTTAGAAGCACCATCAGAACCTCCTTCGCCAAAAGTTCCTCGTACTAATCCTGTCACTGCTACTGTAGCCAAACAAAGAACGACTCGTTCTGTTACTCTCGAACAACCTCTAAGCCAGCTAATAGAAGTAGGACAATCTAAAAGCAAGCATTTAGAACGTCTCGGTTTATTTAACGTTCGAGATTTATTATTTTACTATCCTAGAGATCATATTGACTATGCCCGTCAAGTACAAATCGCTAACTTAGTTGCAGGAGAAACTGTTACTCTAGTCGGTACGGTTAAAAGTTGCAATTGTTTTAGCAGTCCGAAAAATAAACAATTAACTATTTTTGAATTGCGACTCAAAGACCAGACAGGACAGATAAAACTAAATCGTTTTTATGCTGGCAGTCGCTACAATAATCGCGGTTGGCAAGAAAAATTGAAACGACTATACCCTGTCGGTGCGATCGTCGCGGCATCGGGATTAGTCAAACAAAATAAATATGGGATGAATCTGGATAATCCCGAAATAGAAGTATTGGATAGTCAAGGCGATCGCATCGAGTCGATGAAAATTGGTCGTCTTTTACCCGTTTATAACTTAACTGAGGGATTGCCAGCAGATACAGTTAGAAAAGCTATAGTTGCAGTTACACCTGCGATCGAACTACTCAAAGATCCCCTACCGCGCAATTTAAGAGATATTTATGGATTGATCGATCTAAAAGCAGCGATCGCCAACATTCATTTTCCCAACGACCAAACAATTCTCGCCCATGCCAGAAGAAGATTGGTATTCGATGAATTTTTCTATCTTCAGTTGGGATTTTTGCAACGCCGTCAACAACAACGTCAACAGGAAAAAAGTGCCGTTCTCGCACCGACTGGAAAATTAATCGATCGCTTCAATGAAATTTTACCTTTTACTCTAACTAACGCTCAAAAACGAGTTATTAGCGAAATTTTACAAGATTTAGAATCTGCTTCCCCAATGAATCGCCTCGTTCAAGGGGATGTCGGTTCGGGAAAAACTGTAGTTGCTGTCTATGCGATTCTAGCCGCCATTCAATCGGGATATCAAGCTGCTTTGATGGCACCTACTGAAGTTTTAGCAGAACAACACTATCGTAAATTAATTAGTTGGTTCAATCTGCTGCATTTACCAGTAGAATTGCTAACAGGTTCGACAAAAATTGCTAAACGTAGAGAAATTCATTCTCAACTAGAAACAGGCGCATTGCCTTTATTAGTAGGTACTCATGCTTTAATTCAAGAACCAGTTAACTTTCAGAGACTCGGTTTAGTAGTTATCGACGAACAACATCGTTTTGGGGTAGAACAAAGGGCGCGTCTGCTGGCAAAAGGACAATCTCCTCACGTTTTAACCATGACAGCAACGCCCATTCCCAGAACTATGGCACTTACCTTACATGGCGATTTAGATGTCTCTCAAATCGATGAATTGCCACCCGGAAGACAGGCGATCGAAACGATGGCGATGACATCTAGAGAACGTTCTAAAGTTTATGATTTGATTCGTCGTGAAATTGCCCAGGGTAGACAAACTTATATTATTTTTCCTTTAATTGAAGAGTCAGAAAAATTAGATGTTCGCGCTGCGGTAGAAGAGTATCAAAGACTTAGTGAAGTAATCTTTCCAGAGTTTAAAATTGGTTTGCTACATGGTCGTATGAATTCGGCAGACAAAGATGAAGCGTTAAATGCTTTTCGCGACAATCAAACGCAAATTATCGTTTCGACAACAGTTATTGAAGTTGGTGTTGACGTACCCAATGCCACGGTGATGTTAATTGAGAATGCAGAACGTTTCGGTTTATCTCAGTTGCATCAATTGCGCGGTCGTGTCGGTCGCGGTCAAGATAAGTCTTATTGTATATTGATGAGTAGCACTAAAACACCAGATTCTCGTCAGCGTTTGGGAGTCCTAGAACAGTCGCAAGATGGCTTTTTTATCTCTGAAATGGATTTGCGCTTGCGAGGGCCTGGAGAAGTTTTAGGTAAACGTCAATCGGGTTTGCCAGATTTTGCTTTAGCTAGTTTGGTGGAAGACCAAGAGGTATTAAATTTGGCAAGAGAAGCGGCGGAGAAAATTGTGATTGCGGATTTGAGTTTGACGGGTATGCCTTCTTTGAAGAAGGAGTTAGAGATTCGTTATCAGAAGATGTTGGGCGATGTGTTGACTTGATTATTTCGCGCAGAGTCGCAGAGGCGCAGAGATAGGCTGGCACGTATTTAATTTACTGTGGAGAGAAGGCAGAAGGAACAGCCAAATATGCAATAACGATACTTAGAAATTATTGATGAATTTGAATTCAAAGCACCTTCCCCTAGCCCCTAGCCCCTAATCCCTAGCCCCTATGAATGGCATTTAAGAAGTAACCAAGTTGGTGTACATTGTTGTCCAGATACTCCAGAAGCAAACCAAGCGAGATTGTTTTTTCCTTGCCATGTTATCGCGATCGCAATGGTAAGTGCTAAAAACAGTTTTAATGTTTTATATTCGCGTCGAATCATTTGTTTTTTGTTCCTAATTTCAACGTAGGGGTTTGGCATTGCCAAACCCCTTTATGTTGTGGTCTATCGATATAAAAATTTATATGATTTTAGCAGCAAGCTGTTAAAAACGCTTACAAATAAAACATTTTTTTAAATTATTATTTTTACCAGTCTGCGAATACCTTCTTCAATTTGTTCTTCATTTAATTCTGAATATCCAAATAAGAATTCACCTTTACTTTCGTCTTGCAAATAATAATTTTTAGTACTGACTAAACCGACACCCAATTTGGTAGCACCTTCAATAATTTCTCGATCGCTCAAAGAACTATTTATTTTTGCCATTAAATGAATTCCAGCATTCTCGCCAAAAATTTCAACTCTTTCGCCTAAATATTTTGTCAGCGCTTTTACCAAAGTTTGACGGCGGCGATCGTAGAGATTTCGCATTTTGCGAATGTGACGTTCGAGATAACCTTCAGCAATAAAATCGGCAAGCATTTGTTGTTCGATCGCGGGTGTGTGGCGATCGATTAACCATCTAGCACTGGTAAATACTTTGACTAGGGGTTCGGGTAAAACTAAATAGCCAATCCGTAGCGAAGGAAACAGAATTTTACTAAACGTTCCCATATAAACTACTAAATTGTGGCGATCGAGTCCTTGTAGTGCTGGTATCGGTCGCGATCGGTATCTAAATTCGCTGTCGTAGTCGTCTTCAATTATTATTGTATTTGTCTGTTGCGCCCAATTTAATAATTCCAAACGACGCGATAAAGATAATACTGCTCCTGTTGGAAATTGATGGGAAGGAGTAATGTAAACGAGTTTGGGTTTGGGAAGCTCGAATAATTTGCTTACAATTAAACCAGATTCATCAACTGGTATGGGTAGTAATTTTGCCGCTTGAGTTTGAAAGACACGTCTCGCACCTAAATAACCAGGATTTTCGATCGCGATTGCATCACCAGAATCGACTAGTATACGCGTTACTAGATCGATCGCCTGTTGAGAGCCATTTGTAATTAAAATTTGTTCTGGTTGACAATTAACCGCACGAACCGTTTTAAGATAGTTGCAAAGAGCTTCTCTAAGGGGTTGGTGTCCTAATAAATCTGAAGAATAACCCAATAAATCTAAATTAGAACCACAGTGACGAGAAAATAATTTACGCCAAATTTGAAAAGGAAAGCGATCGAGTGCGGGGCTTCCATAACGAAAGCTAATTTGAGAATTTAATTCTGTCTTTCCTGGAATATTGAATTTGGTTAGATTAAAACCATAAGTAGATAATTCGATTGATAAAGAAGTTTGTTTTCGATCGCCTTCGATAGGTTTTGATTTCAACAAATCATCGGGAAGTTTGGAACTAACAAAAGTTCCCGAACCAACTATAGTTTGCAAATATCCTTCAGAAATTAATTGTTCGTAGCATTGAGTAACTGTCGTACGAGAAATTTTTAAAGACTTTGCTAGCGATCGCGTAGAGGGAATTTTTTGATTTGGTAACAACTTTCCCGTCAAAATCGCCTGACGCAATTCTTCGTAAAGTTGACGATGTAGAGGAAAAGAACTATTGCTATCCAAATTAATAGCTAAATCCATAATTATTTAAAAGCAGTAAACGGGGTAATCCAGGATTAGTTATTTCCCAAATAGTTTAGTTCAAAAGTGGACTGGTAGAAAAAGACAAAATTGGCTCTTGAACGATACCATTTAGCCGACTAATCTATGATTAAACCGCGATCGCATTAGGGCTAATGACAAAGGAAGTTCTTGCTTATTTTTGGGGAATTTTGGGTGTATTTGGATTCGGTTTGACTTTACCTGCAACCAAAACAGCAATACCTTTATTTGGAGTTGTTACAGTTGGAATTGGTCGGGCAGTATTAGCAGGCATTTTAGGTTTAATTTTATTAATCGTCACTAAAAGTAAGATACCCACCCGTAGACAAATTGGCGAACTGATTATCGTAGCATTAGGTGTTATTTTTGGCTTTCCTCTATTCAGCGCCTATGCCATGAAATACCTTCCAGCTTCTCATGGGGCAATTGTAGTAGCAATTATTCCACTACTGACGGCTTTATTTGGCAATCTTTTAGCAGGAGAAAAGCCATCAAAAAGTTATTGGGTAGCAGCAAGTATCGGTAGTCTAGCGATCGCTGGTTATTCAATTACTGTTAGCGGCGGAATGCTGCACGTAGCCGATCTGGCATTACTACTAGCCGCGATCGCTGCGGCAATTGGTTACGCACAAGGGGCTAAATTAGCCAGAGAAATAGGTAGTTGGCGAACGATTTCTTACGCACTCGCAATAGTTCTTCCTATCACTATTCCTTTATCGATCGCTTGTTTGGAATTAAATCGAGTTCCTAATCCGATCGCTGCTTGGATAGGATTTTTTTATGTCAGTTTCATCAGTATGTTCCTCGCTTTTTTTGCTTGGTACAAAGGAATGTCTATGGGTGGAATTGCCAAAATCGGACAACTGCAATTACTCCAGCCTTTTGTAACGATATTTGCTGCTGCAATTTTATTTTCAGAAAAGTTAACAGCAAGTATGTCGATTGTTTTGGCGATCGTCTTACTATCTGTTTATTTTGGTCAAAAATCTTTAGTTATTAGGAAATAATTATGACTCAACTAGACGATCGCAATAGTTCAAAACAATTACCAAAAACCGATCGCAATACAATTAAAAGAGCGCCCAAAAGAGGTCATTACGATCGCGAACTAGTCTATCAAATTTTAGATGAAGGTTTAATCTGTCATGTCGGTTTTGTCGTTGACAAACAGCCTTTTGTAATTCCGACAGCATACGGAAGAGTAGCAGACAAATTATATATTCACGGTTCTCCCGCCAGTAGAATGTTAAAAACTCTTCAGAATGGGGTAGAAGTCTGCGTTACGGTAACTTTATTAGATGGCTTGGTATTGGCGCGATCGGCTTTTCACCATTCCATGAATTATCGATCGGTGGTAATTTTTGGCACTGCTATAAAGATAGAAGATGAGGAAGAAAAATTAGCAGCCCTCAAAGCTTTTACCGAACATATCGTACCTAAAAGATGGCAAGAAGTGCGATCGCCCAATCCTCAAGAAATGCTTGGTACTCTAGTTCTGGCTTTACCCATTAATGAAGCTTCCGCCAAAATGAGAACGGGCGATCCTCTCGACGATGAAGAAGATTATCAACTACCAGTATGGGCTGGTACAATCCCTTTACAACTAATTGCAAATACTCCCATTCCCGACTCTCGCCTATCTTCAAAAATTGCCGTACCTGAAAATGCTCGAACTTACAGCAGAAAAAAATCAGGAGAAAAAAAATGAGAAGGCAGGAGAAAAATTGAATAAAGAGTAGGGGTAGCGCCTTGTGCCTAACCCTACTCTCGATCGTGTTAAGTATTGTGATAATTAAATACGATAGTGCATAAAAAAAGGCGTATTTTCCTAAGTCATATGTAGCATGTCAAAAGTTTAATCTGAACATAAATGATTAGACTGTCCGACTTGTTTGACTAAAATCGAGATTGACTAAACTTCTGACTATATGTAAGTTTTTTTTTAGTTGAAATAAAAAGCTCTAAGTCTCGGACAAGACTTAGAGCGATCGCAAGTTAGTGCCTCATCCTGCTATTCGTCATAGCATTCAAAGTTTTCTAACTTTTTATTTATTCATTAACGATGAAAGCATTAATTGCCATAAAAATCAACTGAGTGAAAATTTCCATACATCAAAGTTGCTGATAGTCTGTCTCTCCATCAACAAAACTATTTGGGAGATACAATCGTGGCAATAACTGAACCCAACAATACGATTAGCAATGCTAACGACAGTGGTTTAAGTCCAAATGGTCAACAATCAGTAGTTCTTAATGGCGCGATCGAATCTACAACAGATGTCGATCTAATCAAACTACCTTCTTTAAATCAAGGCAATGTCGTCACCTTGAACATTGAAGCACGCGAAATTGGTTCTAACTTAGATTCAGTACTAAGAGTATTTGATGCTACTGGTAGCGAGAAAGTGGTTGATGATGACGATGCTAACAATCTTGCACCTTTCGAACAACAGACTCTCGATTCTTACATCAAATATGATGTCAATGCTTCTGGCGATTACTATGTCGGCGTAAGCAGTTATGCTAACTTTACCTACGATCCTAACGTTGAAGGAACGAGTAGTGGTAATACTACTGGAGATTACGATTTAGCTATCAGTGTCTTCAATGGTATTAAAGGTACTGAATCTGGAGATAGTTTAACTGGAACAGCCAATTCCGATTATCTCGAAGGACTCGGTGGCAATGACACTCTTTCTGGTGGCGACCAAAAAGATGCTTTACTGGGTGGTGCAGGTAACGACGAATTGCTAGGAAATGGTGGCGATGACTTGCTTCGAGGCGGAGATGGCAACGATCTTCTGCGTGGAGGAGATGGCAACGATACTCTTGGCGGCGAAGCAGGAAAAGATAGTCTTTATGGTGGACTTGGTTCCGATTTATTTGTAATTGGATCGGGAAGTGATACCATTTTTGACTTTGGCGATGGTCAAGATTTAATCTTGTTAACCGATGGTGTTCGTTTCCAAGACTTGACGATCGGTGCTAGTACAACTGGCGGTACGGGTACGACTTTATCTAATTCTGCTGGAGTTTTGGCAACTCTTCCAGGAGTTGACTCTAGCTTAATCACTGCCGATGACTTTGTTGGTGCAGCAACAGTTTCGCCTTTTGCAGCTATAGTTGGTTCAACAGCAATTAATGCCGATGTAACCAAGTGACCATAAAAACGTTTTTGGATTGATATGTCTAGACATAAATAAAAACTAACTAAGTAGGGATGAAAATCCCTACTTTTCTTTATTAATCTTCGTCGAGACAAGCTAATCTATCGGTATTGCTAATTTGCGATCGCTACAAGGCAGATTAAAATAATAGATATTATCTAGAAGTGAACGCTCCGCACGAGATAAAGTTAAAATCTCTACCAAAAACTGTTTGTTTAAAATTTTCACCAAATAGTAGTTTTGTCTCTCTTGAACCTCACACGACTAGAAGTCGCGTGATTCCTGCTTCATCGAGTCCCGCCTGAGTATCCCCAGGACTTACAGTCTCTCCACAATCGTTTAGAGCCTCCGTTGAACCAGCGGCGGCTTTACGGTTGCCAAAGGCATTTCTGAATGCGATTCAGAAATGGCAACCTCTAAAATTCTCAATCCCTCACGAAGAATGTTGAGTGCTGCGGTGCAATCTCTCAAATGGTGAGTATTGCATTTAGGGCAGTCCCACTCTCTAATACTCAAATCCTTGACTTTTGGGTTAACAAAACCGCAACAGCTACAGGTTTGAGATGAAGGGAAAAAAGGAGAAACGAGCTGTACAATTCGGTCGTGCCACAAGGCTTTATACTCCAACATGGCAACGAATTTCGACCAGCTAGCATCCATAATACTGAGTGCTAATTTGCGGTTTTTTACCAGATTAGCTACTCGCAAATCTTCGATACAGATAATACTGTTTTCTCGGATGAGGCGAATAGATAATTTGTGCAAAAAGTCGTCTCTAACATTCGTTATACGTTCGTAAATTTGAGCCAGTTTGGTTTTCGCTTTAGCTCTATTACTGCTGCTTTTGACACTACGAGAAAGCTTTTTGTTTGCTCTGCGTAGTTTTCGTAAATGCTGACGATAGTGCTTGGGATTCTCAATCTCAATAGAGTCACTAGTGACGAGATATGATTTTATTCCCAGATCTAACCCAACATTTTTATTTACCAAGGGATACTTTTCTATCTCCGTCTCGCACAAAATACTAGCAACATATTTACCAGTTGTTGTACGAGTGATGTTGACATTAACGATAGTTCCAGTTATCTCAAAAGATTTGTGAAACTTTACCAAACCTAGTTTCGGTAGTTTTAGATAGTTGTCTTGAAGTTGAATGTTCCCATTAGTAAAGTTGGTTTTGTAGGACTGCTTGAATCCATGTTTCTTTTTGAACTTAGGAAACCCAAATCGCCTTTTGTGTTTGAGTTTTTTCAGATCGGCAAAGAAATTCTTATAGGCAGTCTCCAAATTTCTCAGTGAATTTTGAAGGGCAAACTTATCGACTTCTCTTAACCACTCTATCTCTTTCTTTAGTTGCGTTAACTCCTGAGAGCATCCACTATAGTTTAAGGTTTTCTGCTCAGAGTCATATAGTTCTTTGCGTCTTGCCAAAAAGCGATTGTACACAAACCGAGCGCAGCCAATAGTCTTATTAATTAAGACCTCCTGGTTGCGATTCGGAATCAGTGTAACTTTAAACGCTTTTTGTACTAACATTTTGGTTTTCTATATACCTCTTAACTTGTGCCTCTGTATTCTCTGAAACCGTAGCGACAAAATATGATGGATTCCAAAGATGTCCTCCCCATAATTTATTCTTTAGCTGAGGAAACTTTAAGAATAATTTTCTAGCAGATACCCCTTTAAGGACTTTAACTATGTTAGGAATAGTGTGCTGAGGGGTTGCTGAAACTAGAGCGTGTACGTGGTCTGACACAATTTCGCACATTTCTATTCTGAATCCATACTGAATCGCTGTTTCTACCAGGAGTTGTCTTAGGTAGTCTGGTATTTCGCCTTCTAAGACTTTATGTCTATACTTAACACACCATACTATATGATACTCTATCGCGTAAACGTAGCCTCTACCGTGTTTTACTTCCACTTGTTAATATACCATATACAGCACCATCTGTATAATAGTATAGAGCTAGCGGGGCGACTAACTCATGTCTAGAAGACACGAGTGTGCGTCGCCCCAAAATCAAACGATGGATAAAAGACTTATATATGAGTATTACAATTCCTGTTGTTAAACCTGTTAGCCAAATCAAATTGACTCCAGGCAGTACGATAAGCATCCCCGATATAAACTGGCAAGAATTTGAATCTATTTTAGATGAATTAGGAGAAAAACGTTCTGCACGAATTGTTTACAGTCACAGTATTCTAGAAATAATGGTTCCTCTACCCGAACATGAAGTCGATCGAGATTTAGTTTCCGATCTGGTTAAAAGTTTATTAAAAGCTACAGGTAGAAGATATCAGCCTTTTGGTTCGACTACTTTTAAAAAGGAAAATACCGCAGGTGTAGAACCGGATGCATGTTTTTACATCCAAAACTACGCACGAATAATTGGTCGTCGCCGATTACAACCTAACGATCCTCCACCAGATCTAGCAATTGAAATAGATGTCACCTCTAAAACCACTCTAGATGCATATGAAGCGATCGCCGTACCCGAACTATGGATTTATGACAACGACAGGTTAACCATCTATTTGCTAAGAGATGGGCGCTATACAGAATCCGATACTAGTTCGATCTTTCCAAATATACCCATTATTCAAATTATTCCTACAACTGTAGAACGCGCTTGGCAGGTAGGAAGTTTGCAAGCAATAGAAGAATTTGAAAAGACACTCGATCGATAATAATTTTAGGATTTTTTATCTTTATTTTTTTCTGCTTCTATTTCTGCTTGCAATTTTTCTAATTCCTCTGGAGTCATTTCGTCGAGGCGTTTTTGTAAGACTGCGTCTTCATATTCTTTAAGTTGTCGATTGTAAGTCATATTCTTGCCGACAACTCGAAACAAATAAGTTAACAGCCAGCCAAATGTAACACCTACGAGTAAAGCTTGACTCCAAATTCCCGCACTCAGGTCATCGAGTCCCGCTATTTGCAGTATTACATAGACTAATCCACCAGCCACAAAAACGCCTAAAGCAATTCCGATCGCATCAATTCTTCGCATATTCGCGCACTTGCAACCTTACGCGTTAATGATACGCTTTTTGGGACGAAAATTTAAAAAGGGACTTAAGACAAGCATGCCTGGAAAAAAGAAAAAGACTAAAAAATACATAAAAGCACGCTCGATCGAACTGGCGACGTACCAACGAAGTTTTAAATATAAATAGACAAGCCCTGGAATGACGACCAAATAAAGTCCGCTTAAAACCAGATAAATTAGAGCAATTAATGTCTCTTGTTGAGAAAGTTGTAAAATTGTGTTTGTCATGAGTAGCTTGTTTGTCTGTAAGTAATTTTGAATTCGATCGAGTTAAGTATTTTTGTCGATCGCCCTAACTAATGTATTTTATTTTAACTTCTCGAAAGCCTCACAAATCATCTATTCAAGTGCATGAAATTTTTTTTGATTATTTTTTCGCACTTGGGAAAATATAGTGTATTATGGATAAGGCTCAAAAAAGCAATCCAATTTAATTGGGGGCGTGGCGGAATGGTAGACGCTACAGACTTAAAATCTGTTTCTGGCAACGGAGTGTGGGTTCAAGTCCCACCGCCCCCATATTTCCCAGTCAATTAATCAAATAATCTAAGAAAGCGAAAATTATAAACTGCGATCGCAAGTTCTTTAGCCTTGTCTTAGGGGTGATTTATTTACCAGAAAACCTGTTTTATAATACCTCCGCACCAGGGATTATTTTGTATTTGAATGAGCTAAACCTTCAGAACGTAAAGATAAGTTATTTTTGATTAATGCTAGTTTGGTGTATGCCAAAGGCGATCCGAAAAACTATATTTCCGATGAGGGAATAGAAAAAATTGCTAGTATTTTTCTGGAGTGGCGCGAATAAGAAAAGTTTAGTCAGATTATTGATAAGGCTGAGATTGTTCGCAATGATTACAATATTTCTCCTTCCCGTTATATTCATGTTGCAGAAGCGGAAGAATTTCGATCGATTAGCGAGATTTTAGCTGATTTGGAAGCTTTGAAGGAAGAAGCAGAGGAAACTAATAAAGCGTTGAAAAGCATTTTAGAACAGTTTAGATAGAATCGAAGGAAAACTATCAAACTATTTAAGGTATAACACTACGCAATATTGTTAGGACATTTCTAAATCCTGAAACCTATTTACAGTCTACTATTGCCTATTCCCTATTCCCGCTTCGCGTAGCGCTATAAATACCAATGACACAAACAACTTCTAAAGCCCTGTATGATTCTGATTTTGCCCTTTGGGTTGACGATACAGTGAATAAATTGAAGGCAAAAAATACGGAGGATTTGGATTGGGAAAATTTGATTGAAGAGGTGGAGTCTTTGGGAATCAGTCAGCGTAAGGCAGTACATAGTTTTTTAGTTCGTTTTTTAGAACATTTACTAAAGCGTTGTTATGTTTGTCTTCCTGAATGTTATCGAGGTTGGGAGATTGAAATCCGCAATTTTCGCAACGAGTTGAAAAAGGAATTTAAGTACTCTCCTAGTCTTAAAGCCTTTATGCTAAAGATTTTAACCGAATCTTATCAGGAGGCTTTGGAATCTATGAGAGAAGATTATCCTGATGTGACTTTTCCCGATCTATGTCCATTTCCAGGAGATGTAGATATTTTTTTAACTGAAAAGTTTTGGGAGAAAGTTTAATGAATCAAACAACCTCTAAAACTCTATATGATTCAGATTTTGCCCTTTGGATCGAGGAAACTGTAAACAAATTAAAGCAGAGAAATACAGAAGATTTAGATTGGGAGAATTTAATTGAGGAGATTGAATCTTTGGGGGCAAGAGATAGACGGGAATTAGAAAGTCAGTTAACGACTTTGTTTGAACACGCTTTGAAACGGCGTTACGTTCCTTTATCTAATTGTTATCGAAGTTGGGAAGTAACCATTTCTCGAACTCAACAAGAGTTAAACCAAATTCTTAGAGATTCTTCGAGTCTGCGGAATTATTTAATGCAAGTGATGGATAAATGTTATCAGAATGCACTGAAAAATATGCAGATTGAATATGATACTGAATTCCCAAATATATATCCATTTCCTCATGATGTAGATATTTTGTTAACAGAGAAATTTTGGGAGAAAATTTAATGAGTCAACTAACAGAAATTGTATTTTTAGTAGAAAACGATCCCGATGGTGGTTCTACAGCCAAGGCTTTAGGGGAATCAATTTTTACTGAAGCAGACGATCTTGAAAGTTTAAAAACAATGATAAAAGATGCACTTCATTGTCATTTTGAGAATAGCGATCGCCCTAAGATAATTCGGTTATTTAAAGTATAGTTTAATATTTATCCTTCTCATTATATTCATGTAGCAGAAGCGGAAGAGTTTCGATCTATTGTTGATATTTTAGCGGATTTAGAAGCTTTAGAAGCAGAAGTGGAAAAACTAACAGGGTTTTGAAAGAAATTTCTGGCAAGTCGATCTAAGAATCAGTAGTTTTTGATAAATTTAATGAAAAATTCCAAACTATATAAATTCGCCAGTTGGTAGACCTCGAATTTTAGAACTAGCAGAAGGTGCAATTCAACAAAATATTTCTGGAACTCGATTAAAAAGTTTTATTATTCCTATCCTTGATATAACGGAACAAAAAGCAATTGTCGATAAGATCGATCTGATCTTGCTGAGCGAAAAATTGTACTTCACAGGCAAAAACGCAAAATTCTACAAGACCTTTTTCAAACTCTTCTGCATCAATTAATGACTGCTAAAATCCGAGTAAGCGAACTTAACCTTGACTCTCTCAATCTTGAATTAGAAGAATAAAAACCATGATTAATTCAGACTATACAACGGATTTTTATGCTTGGACACAAGAACAAGCAAAACTATTAAGAAATAAAGAAAGAGATCGCTTAGATTGGCAGAATATTGCTGAAGAAATTGAGGATATGGGACGTTCGGAAAAAAGACAACTAGAAAGTCGATTAGAAATACTAATTATGCACTTACTTAAATGGCAATTTCAGCCAAATTTACGCTCTCGTAGTTGGCAATTAACTATTAAAGAGCAACGGCTGCGACTAGAGAAATTACTAACAGAAAATCCCAGTCTTAAATCTAGTATTGATGATATTAAAGAAAAAATTTATCCATTGGCAGTTATTAGTGCTGAAAAAGAAACAGGATTGTCATCGTTCCCCGAAACTTGTCCTTATGACTTAAAAGATCTATTTTCTCCTGAATTTTTACCAGAGTAAATAAAATTAGTTAAAAGAATAAAAACTATAATTCTTAAGTTTTGCCCCCCTAGCCCCCCAAATTGGGGAGAAATAAGCAGATAACGTCTCCTGTAGTCGGTGGATTTAAGGGGCGTTAATGTATTTAGCGATCGCAGATAAAAACCATGAATATTACCATCAAACAAGAACTAGAAAAATTTATTCAACAACAGATTAAATCGGGTAAATATGAAAGTGCCGATCGCGTAATAGAAGAAGCACTAAATTTATTAGAAAAGCGAGAACAAGACGATCGCTGGGTTGAGGAGGTATCGTTCACGAATTACTGCATCTTCAAGTACCCAATCACGGTAAACTTTGGAAATGCTTAATGAGTGCTTACATCGGCGATTACGAGTCCTGCGAAAGAGAATTAAAACAAATAGTAGCGCGGTCTTGCGAAGCGAGTGCTGCGGTACAGCACGAAGTAACCTTAAATACTTGAAGGTTTATTAGAAGGAAACGATCGCCAGCTAAATCTAATCAATTCTCTCTTGGAAGTTCATAAAACCGAAGTAAAAGGAATCGTTTTAAACTTACAACTATTTCAACTACATGACTTAATTCGATCCATTCTTGCCGATTTACAACCAGTTTTAGAGAAAAATCGCGTCATCTTAACCGATCGAGTTAATGAAGATTTACCTCCAGTCTTAGCCGATCGCACTCAAATCTGGCGCGTACTTAATAACGCGATCGACAATGCCATCAAACACAATCCTCATGGTATCGAACTAACGCTCGATGCCAAAAAGGTCTGTTTTTTTATTCTCCATTTTCTAATTTTTACCTTCTACTTCCTAATTAAGATCGGCTTTGCCCATCCTACTGTTATCTGTTCCCTATTCTCTATTCCCTATTCCCTCGTTCAAACCAATCCCGATCGCAATGCAGCTACGGCGACTCAAACGCGATCGTGTACAGCAAGTTTATTCATGATACTGCTGCCTTCCGCAACAGTTAATTAAACGAACTCATGACGACTTTAATATAAACTCGTAACCCGATCTAGCGATCTCATGAACGGTCGTGCAACGCACAATCGAGAAAATCTAATCTTGCCTATTGAGTAAACGCGATTGGCGATCTTCCACTGCGCGAAGGGCGATCGCCCTTTAAATCTCAATTTCCCTTTATTTAAATACGATACGTCGTAGGTAATTTATTATCTCTATCCTTTTTAGTCGTAAATTAAAACTT
>JBOFLQ010000155.1:0-5307 GCA_051657945.1 Xenococcaceae cyanobacterium
ACGCTCAGCCATCGGTTTCTGTGGTTATCTATCAACTTCCTGGCTCTAATGCGTGGGATACCGCCAACGCAATTAAAGCCAAAATAGCCGAACTAGAACAAAACTTTCCGCCAGGATTAAAAGCGACAGTCGTTTTAGACAATACTTTATTCGTAGCAGCTTCTTTAGACGAAGCTTTTAAAACTCTGGGCGAAGCGATCGCGCTGGTATTTTTGGTAATTTTTATTTTCTTACAAGACTGGCGCACTACGATTATTCCCTCTCTTGCCATTCCCGTCTCCCTGATTGGGGCGATGGCTTGTGCTTATGCATTCGGCTTTACACTCAATCAGTTGACTTTATTTGGCGTTATTTTAGCAACTGGTTTGGTAGTGGATGACGGCATTGTCGTAGTAGAAGCGATCGCTGCCAAACTTGCTGATGGCATGAGGCCGCTTCAGGCAGCTTTGGATGCGATGAACGAACTGACATCGGCGGTTATAGCCACCTCAGTCGTACTGATGGCGGTATTTATTCCCGTTACCTTTTTTCCTGGCACTACCGGCATCGTTTACAAACAATTTGCCTTGATTATTGTCTTCTCGATCGCCATATCTACTTTCAACGCTCTAACTTTTTCTCCCAGTATGTCAGCTATTATTATGCGACCTGCGCGAGAATTACATGGGCCGTTGGCGATATTTTTTCGCACTTTTAATCGAGCTTTCGATTGGTTTAAAGGGCTATATGTCAAAGTCATAGAATTTACAATCCGAATTCGATTGCTAGTCATTGCAGTTTTTATTGCTGCTTTAGTAGCGACGGGTTGGATTTATCAGACGACTCCTCAAGGATTTATTCCCGAAGAAGATCAGGGTTATTTATTTGCGATCGTGGAAGCACCAGCAGGAGTTTCTCTAAATTACAGCACCGATCTAGTCAGACGGATTAGTGAAGAAGTAATTATGCCCATTCCCGATGTCGAATATACAGTGGGAAATCCTGGCTTTGGCTTTGAAGGAAATGCCAGCAACAAAACCCTATTTTTTGTCAAACTCAAACCCTGGGAAGAACGCCCAGGCGCAGATAAATCAGTTTTTGGAATTCTCAAAAAAATTAACCAAGGGTTGCAAGAAAAAATTCCAGAAGCTAGGGCGCTTGCAGTTAATGCACCACCTGTAGATGGATTGGGTGCGACGGGTGGATTTGAATTTTTCGTCCAAAATAGACAAGCTCTGCCTATGGAAGCATTGATCGACAATACCCAAAAGGTAATCGAAGCAGCTCAAAAACGTCCAGAATTGGCAGGTGTTTTTACTCAATTTACCTTTAATTCACCAATGATGCAGATTGCCATCGATCGCAACCAAGCTAAAGCACAAAATATTCAAATCAGCGATATTTTCAACACCATGCAAACTTACCTAGGTGCTAGCTATATCAATCAATACGTTCTTGGCGGGCGACTGTATCGAGTGTACGCACAAGCAGAAGGAATAATGCGTTCCAATCCTGAAGATATCAATCGCCTCTACGTGCGTTCTCTTGATGGCAATCTAGTCCAACTCGGTAATTTAGTGCAAATGGACAAAATTAGCTATCCACCGATCGTGACGCACTATAATTCCTATCCAGCGATTAAAATTCAAGGCGCTCCAGCACCAGGATACAGTTCGGGGCAAGCGATCGCAGCGATGGAAGAAGCAGCTTCTTCTGTCCTGCAACCTGGATTTAACTACGCCTGGACGGGAACTGCTCTTCAAGAAAAATCTTCTGGCGGTGCTGCACCAATCATATTTGGTCTGGCTTTTATCATGGTTTTCTTGGTGTTGGCGGCTCAGTATGAAAGCTATGTCGATCCGACCATAATTATGATTACAGTACCTTTGGCAATTTTAGGTGCTATTGGCGCGATCGTATTGCGAGCTAATGTTTTTCAAGCTGGTGGAGTTTGGCCAGCCGTTGACAACAATATTTATGCCCAGGTAGCTTTAGTTATGCTGATCGGTTTGGCAAGTAAAAATGCCATCTTAATTGTCGAATTTGCCAACCAGTCACGAGAATTAGGTATGAGCGTTACTAATGCGGCGATTCGTGCGGCGGAAGAACGTTTGCGACCGATTTTAATGACTGCTATTTCTGGTTTGGTAGGTTTTTGGCCGCTAGTCATTGCTAAGGGTGCTGGAGCGATGAGTCGTTGGTCATTAGGAACGGCGCTTTTTGGCGGATACTTATTTTCGACTATTATCAGTCTGTTTTTAGTACCAGTTTTGTATGTCACGATTAAGGGTTTAGAAGATCGCTTCTTGACACCTGGCGATGGCAAAGGCGGCGATCGCTCTTCACAGCCTCAAGAAAGAAAACAAAAAGAGCCAGCAGTATCTAAGTTTCAAGCCTCTGGACAAAATGAATAACGGAGTCAAAAGTAGAGACGCGATTTGCTCGCGTCTCTACTCAATCGCGTCAAGCAAGATCGATCTTTATTAATAGGAATAACCAAAATGTTTAAGAAATGGAATTTTGATGATTACATAAATCACATTTTGTTTGTTGCCACGATTGTCTATCTATTTTATTCTTTCTTTTTACACCACTAGTATACGAAACCAGTCGTCGTAACCTTTTATGGAACGTCACGACAAGGAGAAAAAATTATGAATTTTAAGCTAATTATTTTCTCAGGTATTATTACTGCTTCGATCGGAGCTGTTGCTGGTTTAGCAGCAGCTCAGATCGGTCAGCGCGATTTCAATCGACTCAGATACGAAAGTCCGTACTACCAAGACTTGCACGAAAAATATGCCTTAATCGGTGCTGGGTTGGGATTGGTTTTAGGTGTCGGACAAGAATGCATAAGAGAGCTTAAAGCTCAAAGAAAAGATTGATGCTAAAACTCAAACTTAAATATAAATTACTTTGCTCGATCGCTATAGTTACTGTCGCGCTAACTACTATGTACTGGCACTTAGGTATGGCTGCAATAACTACTTTTTTCTTGGCTTATATCTCGAAAGGGATTAGACGTAATCGCCAAGCTTGCTCCCTTTCGCGAATTAAATAAAATTATTATCGAAGGAACACTAACCGTGCTGTGTATTAACGAGCTGCTCGCACTAGAACTCTTTCAACACCTGCCCCAGCAGCGACTCGATTGGATCTGCGATCGCGCTCGGTTTTTCGAGCTATCAAGCGGCGAAATTCTCGTGCGCGAGGGCGAAACTGGCAAGGGATTTTTTATTCTATCTGCCGGTTGCATCGGCATCACGCGACTGAGCGAAGGCGTTGAAATTCCTATTGGGCAACACGAAGCACCGTCATTTTTTGGAGAAGTTCAGAGCCTTACCGATGAACTCGTTCCAGTTACGTTGCGGGCGCTTAGTCCTTGTCGGCTGCATGTACTTACCGACGAGGAATTTCGAGAGTTACTCCACGAGTGCCGCGACTTCGAGCGTATTGTGTTTCAAACCATGCAACGGAGGATGGAAGGGCTAACTTCGTTTATCCGTCAGCGTGAGAAAATGGCAGCTTTAGGCACTCTCGCCGCCGGACTAGCCCACGAATTAAATAATCCAGCAGCATCGGTGGTGCGTGCCTTGCAAGATGTGGTTCCCGCTTTAATCGAATTGCAACGCATGAACTTAGTTGCCGGACGAAACCAGGTTGACGAGACGCATACTCGAGAATGGCTTAAGGTACGAGACGATGGCTATGACGCAATTCTTAACGATCGCGTCGATTTCTTAAGCTTGGGCGATCGCGAGGAGGAACTTCTCGATTGGCTTGAGGATTACGGCTTAGACGATGCTTGGAAGCTGGCTGAGCCGTTAGCATCGGGAGGAATTGAAGTTGCTACGCTGGACAAATTGATAGAACCCTGGCGTAACGACACCACCGAAATGCGCGATATGGGATTGCGCTGGCTTGCTCTATCCTTTGATGTGATGACGATGATTACG
Source organism: Xenococcaceae cyanobacterium (assembly GCA_051657945.1). Classification (GTDB taxonomy): domain Bacteria; phylum Cyanobacteriota; class Cyanobacteriia; order Cyanobacteriales; family Xenococcaceae; genus CAZJTL01. Next base: position 3,936 of record JBOFLQ010000155.1, read on the forward strand.
AGTGGACTGCGGGGGGCAAAACGGATCTCCGAACTCGTCGGGGCGATGAAATCATACTCACACATGGATCGAGGCGCTCGACAAGTTATCGACATCCATCAAGGACTCGAAGATACTTTGCGGCTGTTCGGTTGTAAATTGAAACAGGGTATTGAAATTCGCCGCGTTTACGATTGGGGTTTACCTTCTATACTAGCATATGGCAGCGAACTAAATCAAGTGTGGACGAATTTAATTGATAACGCGATTGATGCGATCGCTCCAAAAGGCGTAATTGAAATTGCTACAACTTGCGATCGCGATAACGTTTTAGTTCGAATAACCGATTCGGGATCTGGCATTCCTTCTGAGATTCAATCGCGCATTTTCGAGCCATTTTATACCACCAAACCTGTAGGTAAAGGATCGGGTTTGGGATTGGAGACGGTAAGACGCATTGTCGAAAATCGGCATCGCGGCACTCTTAGCTTAAATTCTCAACCTGGCAAAACTCAGTTTACCGTTTGTTTGCCCGTCTCTTCTAACGAAAGGCAATAAGCGATCGCCATCCTATCACTAGGATGCTCCCGGTTAATCGTCTACGCTCGCTATTTCTTTTTCCTTTTATATTTAAATCTAAAAGGAAAGCTATTCGCTGAATGCTCAAATGGAAAGTTGGGTTAGTTTTATTTATTGGGGTAATTGCTGTTTCTAGTGCGGCGGTGTTTATTCGTTTGGCGATCGCAGCAGCAGAAGTTAGAGGAGTTGGTTTCAGTCTATTTCTGGCTGCCTCGCGTTTGATTGTTTCTGCATTAATCTTAATTCCCGTCACCAGAAAATTAAATCGCGATCGAGTTACTACGCAAGCTTATTATTATGCCGTGGCGGCTGGACTGTCTTTAGCTTTGCATTTTGCCACTTGGATTACTTCTCTTTCATTTACTTCGATCGCAGCTTCTACGACTTTAGTAACTACCAATCCAATTTGGGTTGCATTACTTTCTTGGTGGTGGCTAAAAGAAAAACCGAGCAAATTAACTTTACTGGGTATGTCGATCGCGCTAATAGGAGGAATAATTATTGCTGTTGGCGATCGTAATTCGGAAAATGCGATAAACATTGCCAATACTTTCTTAGGAAATGCTTTAGCACTTGTTGGTGCTTTTATGGCTAGTTGCTATTTTCTGTTGGGTACTCAAGCACAAAAATTTGGTTTGAGTATTGGTAATTATATTGCGATCGCCTACACCACAGCCGCAATAGTTCTTTTACCTTTACCCCTATTATTTAAGGCTAATTATTTTGGTTATCCCCTGCCCGTTTATTTCTATACTTTTTTGATGGCGATCGTCTCTCAAACGATCGGTCATACTAGTTTTAACTGGGCGCTAAG
>JBOFLQ010000156.1:0-29161 GCA_051657945.1 Xenococcaceae cyanobacterium
TTGGAGTTGAGTGGAATAAACACAGTACCTCTGGGCAAGAGGAATCTGCCGAGAAATCGGGAAAGCATGGGGAGAAGACCACCTCTGTTGCTCGCTCTGGCAATTTGATGCAATAAGTGGACTTCGATGAGCCATGAATGAGAATCCCCCGCTATATCGGTACTCCGATTAGCGGCGGGAGTATGTCAATCTCCGTGAATTCTGTTCCATTCAGAAATTAGTTTTTTCTGGTGGTCGCAAACTATTTGTATCGCTTTGGCTATTTCGTTTCAATCCTCGATCGCCAGATTGGCAATAAAGATTTAGAAACAGAAATCGCTCGACGTTTGGCTGAAACTTTTTGGGCTTTATCTGTAGAAAAACCTTGGGGTAAAGGTGAATGGTATCCTCAAAGAAAATAAGTTCTGCTAAATTTATAGTTTGTATGAATTTATTTTCGATCGCGATCGAATTAGAGTCATTATTCAAAAGCAAAAAAGTTATTCTTCGGGCAAATCATTAACACCAGTTAGGTGTTCGACAATATAGTTTAAAGATGCTTTGACTTGATTCATATCGTGGGATAGTTTATCTAATCCCTTGTCTTGTTCGTCCAAGTGGTTTTCTATTTGTTCAAAAGCTTCTGAAATTCTGCCTTCAGGTTCTAGATCGAGATTAAGTGTATTAACAGTTCTCTCCAATTTACTTACTCTGCGATTTAGCTGATTAATTTGTTTATTTTGTTCTCGTTCTTGTTCGCTCATTGCTATACTTTTAATTAGGTTTTGAATGTGGAAGTTTCTTAATTACGTTTGAGAAACTTCCTTTTTAGTTTATACCAAGCAATAACTTGGTATACGATCGCCCGAACGAAGCTAGCCCCTCTGCAATCGCGATCGAGATCGGAGCAATAAAAATCTTATAAAAAAATTTTTTCAGCCAACTGCATAAAAGCGATCGAGCAAACGTATCTATCACAAGTGACAGACGCAGGAATAGTTTTGCACGAGTCCTATCCAATTTACTTTTAATGATGTGAGGTTTAGAACCAATGTTATCCAAAAAAATTACTCTCGGCGCGATTTCACTCCGTGCAGGCTTCGCGATCGCTACTTTAGCTTTGGTTTGCTCTCCCTTAGCAGCGTTTGCTCAAGAAGTTCAAGGTAGTTCTCAAAAATCGACCAATAATGCCGCCGCAATTGGTACTAATAACACAGTTGTCCAAGATACGACTCAAACCAACATTCAAGACCAAGTTGATGTTAACCAATATCGTAAAGGTAGCGGCGCTCAAGTACAAATTAACAATCAAGAATCGAATAATAGCGCTGCGGCGGTTGGTAATAACAATCTGCTAATACAACGTACGAATCAATCGAGTGACCAAATTCAAGAGAGAATCAGAAATCGCAGACGTTAATTGATAATCGATCTAATCCCCTATTATACTGCGATCGCGGTGTAATAGGGGATTTTAAATTACTTGCGGCGAATTACTTCGATTCTGGTAGTGCCGTGACGCTCACTCTTTTAGGCAGAGCAGATTTCTCTTTGATAAGCTAAAAGAAGAAAGCAATTCAACAATGCAGGATGTCAGAAAAAAAAAGAGTAGTTGTTGTAGGTGCGGGATGGGCTGGATTGGGTGCGAGTTATCATCTTGCCGAGCAGGGTTATGATGTTACTCTGTTGGAAGCAGCTCCATATCCAGGTGGTTTAGTAGCAGGTTGGAAGACTCCAGGCGGGCGATCGGTAGAAGGAGGGATTCATGGTTTTTGGTATCCCTATCGCAATATTTTTCGCCTGGTTGACAGGTTAGGGTTGCAACCTTTTACTCCTTTTACTCGTTCTTCTCAATATTCTCCTGCTGGATTGGAAGTGGAATCTCCCATTTTTCAGAATGAACCCAGATTACCCAGTCCTTTGGGAACTTTTTTATATACTCGTTTTCAACGATTACCTCTAATCGATCGCCTTTCTGCTCTTGCTTTACTTTATGCTGTTGTCGATTTTGACAATTCCGATGAAGCTTGGCAGCGCTACGATAAAGTGACGGCTAGGGAGTTATTCAAGCAATTTGGTGTATCTGCTCGGTTGTATAAAGATTCTTTCGAACCGATGTTATTAGTTGGTTTGTTTGCCCCAGGGGAACAATGTTCTGCTGCTGCTGCTTTGGGAATGCTTTATTATTTTATTTTGGCGCATCAACCAGATTTTGATGTCGTTTGGTGTCGCGGCACGGTAGGAGAAAAGATTTTTAAACCTTGGGTGCAACAAATAGAAGAAGTTGGGGGAAAAGTATTCACTAACAAAAAAGTTACTGATGTCCTTCTCGACGAAGAAGGAAAAGCCAAAGGCGTTGTTTGTGGGGATGAAGTTTTTGATGCAGACGCAGTTATTTTTTCTGTTAGCGTCAGTGGCATGAAAAAGATTGTTAGTAGTAGCAGCACTTTGCAACAATATTCACAATTTCGCAATTTGATGAATTTGGGGGGGATTGATGTTTTAGCAACAAGGTTATGGTTCGATCGCCGCGTTAATGTTCCTCTTCCTTCTAATGCTTGCTTTGGTTTCGATCCTACGACTGGTTGGACTTTTTTTGACCTCAACAATTTACAAGATGAATATCGAGACGAACCAGGTAGTGTCATCGAAGCTGATTTTTATCACGCCAATCAGTTATTATCTCAATCTGACGAACAAATTATTAATAAAGTTCATCGAGATTTAGCTACTTGCGTTCCTGAATTTAGAAATGCCAAAGTAATCGATAGTAGTGTTATTGGCGTAAATCAGGGTGTCACTCACTTTGCACCTGGTAGTTATCAGTATTTATTAAAATCTAAATCGAATATTCCTAATTTATTTATGAGTGGTGATTGGATTGTTACCAATCATGGTTCTTGGTCGCAAGAAAAAGCTTATGTAACTGGATTGGAAGCTGCTAATCTTGTCATTCAAAGTTTTGGAATTGGTAAAGATGCCAATATTCTTCCTATAGAACCAGATGAACCACATATTCAACTAGCAAGGACGCTTAATAAGACTTTTCGAGATTTTGGTAAATCTCTGTTGCCGAATTTTTGGCTACCATAGAAGTTAATTATGCTTAATTCGCTAGAAAATTTTTATATAAAACAAGAGTATGTTTGGAAAAGAACCTCAAGAATCAGAAAAAACTGAATTAAAAAATATGATGTTTTCGGCTTCGTCTCCTTTGGAACAAAGTCAGCAGCAAAAAACAGTTTTACAAAAAGATAATCCAATCGTAGAAGAGTTAGAGCAACCTGAAGTAATTAATATAGTTGAAAAAATTAGTAGGATTGTCTCGCCCTATTTTATTGTGATTGTTGGCTTATCTTTATATCAAAATAATTTTTTTATCGGTACTATTCTGATTTTGGTGGGAATTTTTTCTCTGTTAAAAATTTCTTCTCAAGATGTTGCTAGATTTTTAGAATGGGCTAAAAATTTTGTTGGTCTGAGTTAGATAATGGTAGGGGCAAAACATTGCCTTGCCCCTACCATTGAGCATTTCATTTAATTTTTCGATCCAGTTTGTACTCGCCATAAATTAGCGTAGATTCCATTGTCATTAAGTAGCTGTTCGTGAGTTCCTCGTTCGACAATTTTTCCTCTCTCCATTACGTAGATGCAATTGGCATTACGAATAGTTGAGAGACGATGGGCGATCGCAATTGTAGTTCGATCGACAGTAATTTTTTCTAACGACTTAGCGATCGCTGCTTCGGTTTCGTTATCGACTGCGGATGTTGCTTCGTCGAGGATGAGAATGGGCGGATTTTTTAGGATGGCGCGGGCGATCGCAATTCTTTGTCTTTGTCCACCCGATAATTTTTGTCCTCTCTCGCCCACGATCGTATCGTAGCCATCGGGCAGTTGTCGAACAAATTCGTGTGCCTCGGCGATTTTTGCCGCACTGATAATTCGCTCGATCCCAGCATCGGGATTACCGTAAGCAATGTTTTCTCTAACCGTACCGTGAAATAAAAACACATCCTGACTCACTAAACCGATCGCGCGACGCAAGTCTAGTAAAAGAATGTCTTTAATATCGATGGAATCGAGGCTAATGTTGCCTTGCTGAACTTCATAAAGTCTCAACAATAATTTAACTAGAGTACTTTTACCCGAACCAGTCGAACCAACTATTGCTGTAGTTTTTCCCGCAGGAATATGTAGAGACAGATTTTCGAGAACGGGTTTTCTACCGTGATAGGCGAAGGTGACGTTATTCAATTGAATGTCGCCACGAGTTAGATCGCTTGTTAATTCAAGATTTCCAGATTCGATCGCGATCGGTGTATCTAATAAATCCATAACGCGATTGGTAGATGCCATGGCGCGTTGATAGAGATCGAGGGTTTGTCCCAATCTAGTTAAAGGCCATAACAATCTTTGAGTGAGAAATACTAAAACGCTATAAGTACCGACTGCCAATCGATCGTTTACTACCTGCATTCCTCCAAAAAAAAGAATTGCTGTAAATCCCAGCAAAATCAAAATCCTAATTAAAGGAATAAATGCTGCTGAAAGCGCGATCGCTTTGCGGTTGCTTTGCAGATAAGCTTGACTATCTTGTCTGAGGCGTTCGATTTCGTAAGTTTCGGTGGTAAAGCTTTTAATCGTAGTAATACCGCTCAAATTATTTGCCAGGCGATCGCTGAGGGCGCTTACTTTTTCTCTAACTTCGGCATAACGCGGCGCGAGCAAATTTTGAAAGGCGATCGAACCCCACAAGATAAAGGGAATGGGAACGATCGTCATCCAAGCAATGTTGGGAGTGAGTATAAAGTAGGTTGCGCTAATAACTACTACTGTGGTGGCGACTTGAATAATTTCGTTTGCACCCACATCGAGAAAGCGTTCGAGTTGATTGACATCGTCGTTGAGGATTGCTAGCAATCCTCCCGTGCTGCGTTCTTCAAAGTAGGCTAATTCTAAGTTTTGGATGTGGCTGTAGGCATCGAGACGCAAGTCGTGTTGGATATTTTGCGCTAGGTTGCGCCAAAGGCGATCGTAGGCGTATTCAAAGACCGATTCTAAGCCCCAAATAACAAAGGATAATACACAAATAACGATCAGTTGGGTAATGACATCTTTTATGCCAAAACGGGCGATGAGAGAGTCTTGTTTCTGCACGACTACATCTACTGCCGCACCAATTAATGCTGGTGGCGCGAGGTCAAAAATTTTGTTAAAAACGGAACAGGCAATTGCTTGCCAAATTCTTTTGCGATATTTGCCACCGTATTTTATCAGCCGAGCTAGAGGACGTTTGGTTGCGATCGCTTGTTTTTTCTTCGCCAGTTTCAAAGAGATGAGGCTCATATTATAGAAGGAAGAGGTTCGGAATTTAAAGTTCGGAGTCGGAGTTAAGAAAGTGTTGGGCGATTTGAGGGGTATTGCTAGATGTAGAATCTCTTCTCTCCCTAGCACCTAACTCTTAGTTGTTCTAGGTTATTGCAAGGCTTACAAAATAGGAATGCAGTGTAACAAATTCTTTGCGTTGATGTCTATGTATGACAAAGCAAATACATTTTATTCAGGAAAGAGAATTTTGCTTTTTTTATTACCAGGCAAGTTATTTTTGTCAACTATTTTTTACAAATGCTTTATATACGATCGGCAAATTTATCTGACGATTTTTTTTGATTAGCTTGAAAAATGCTTGTTCTAATTTTTTAAATGCTTACCGTTCAAGGGTTTGAAAATGAAGAGCTATTTTTAGACACTAGAAGCCCTTGAAGCTACTTTTATATTGTAACCTGAAAAGGTACTTTTTTCGATCGCTTTTTTTCTGTTTAAGTTATGTAAAGAGGCACTAAACTATCAAAATTTTAAAAGTAAATTTAGAAATAAGTTAATTTTTGCTTATCAATACTTTATAGACATTCAATTCGTTTCGATTTTAAAATTTTCAAAACTCACTAAAAAACCATTTCCTTGAGGCGAAGCAGACATCAAACCGACTTGCACGGTTTTGGCTTCGGTTAGATATGCCAGTCGCAACATTTGGTATTGTTTTCCATCTAGAGAATACTCTACTTCGATCGTTTCATTTCTACGTTTGAGACGCACCCAGAAAGAAACTAAATTGTCAGACAGTGCTATTACCGACCAGTCAGAATATTCTCTGGTAACGACAACACTTGCTTGCTGCATTCCATCAACAAATTCAATGCCGCATTTGAGCCAGTTACGTTCGTCTAAACGAATCATCAACCCTGCTTGGTCGTATAAGGCTTGATACTGTCCGATAATTTTTACTTCAGCAACAAAATTACCCGTAACTTCTCGATAATAAAAGTTGCCGTCGTCATGAATAAAGTTGTAGTGAGTTGTGCGCCAGAAATCGCTTTTAGCACTAGTAGTTAAAGTGAGGCGATCGCTTTCTTGCCGCCAAGAAGATGGCTCGTTAAACCATTGCCAGTTCATAACTTTTGATGATTATTTTTTTTAGTTATTATTTATGATTTTTTCATAGTTATCGATCGTGCTGACAATAAGCTATGAACTATGAACCCTAATTAACAAATTTAGATAGTAACTTGACGTAAGCAGCTTGATAGTAAATAGCTGGTTCGGTAATTTCCCAAGACTTTTCAGGAATTCCATTAAAGTCTCGATAGGCTTTTTGAGGAGGCTCGTCTTTGGGTGGTTTTAAAGTCCCTGTATAATTTTTATTAGGGCCGCCAGGAACATAGCCAGGAGCAGGACCATAGCGAGAAGTCAAAGCATTGTCAAAGTCTGACTTATCGCCAAACCACTCGTGATAAATTTCGTTTATCGAGTTTTCTGCCCCATATTGAGACATATTGCTGAGATAGACCAAGTTTAAAGGATTGACTCCATGAAAATAATGAAGAATTCCTAGGGCTTGAGTCCGATAGGAATTTTTATTTTGAGAATCAATATTGTAGAGAACTACATCAAAATTTTGATTGCCGCAATTTGCCCTCACCATAAAACTACCCCAATGGTAGGTACTATCGCCAACATGACTTCTATACAAATCGCGATCGCCCCGATCGCCAAAATTATTATTATTTTGTTTTGCTAGTTGTTGGAAACGAGATTTTATGCGATCGCTCGTTATTTTATTCGTGTTGGGCAATTGAGAGTAAAATAACAGAGCATCGCCGCGATCGGGGTCGTAACAAGACCAGTTATTATCTCTCCAAGGACGAGTAGAATACATGTTTTCGCTAACATAGCGGCTGTATTCTGGTTGACGGGTGAGGGCAGATAAATAAACGGCAGCGACAACACTTTCTTCTTTTTGTTGTTCGACAGTGCGATCGGCATCACCCGATTTAATTTCACCGTTATCGCAATCAGTTCTTTTCGGGTTAGTTTGATACCATTTCCAGGCTTTAATGGCACGATTTTCTAAATCTTTGGCATATCCTTGCAAAGGTTGAAACTCGGCAAAAATAATTGAGGCATGTGCGTACATACTAGCAGCAGCGATCGTTGCTGAAGAACATTTTGGCCCATAAAAACGAGGACGGCGATCTTGGCTGGGTTTTTGTGTTTTGGTATAGTCAGTCGTACCTAATTTGATAAATACGCCTCCATCTCGATCTTGCATTCTTTTGAGCCAATCGATTTCAAACTTTACTTCGTCAATGAGATCGGGAATGCCATTACCAGATTCGGGAATGTTAAAGTCATCGGTAAAAGCTTTGCGATTATCTGTATAAGCACTCAGTAATTGATGGACGGCAGGATGGGCAAAGGTAACATATTTGTTAGTATCGCCAGCATCTTGCCAACCACCTCGCATATCTCTAGGATCGCTTTTAGTTTTAATGTATCTTGCTTCTGTATCCTGTCGTCGCCCCAGAAAAGCAGCATCATCTTGCCAGCGTCGATCGGCATAGGGTGGCTTTTTGGCAAAACCCAAACGCTGGTAAAAAAAAGTTCGCATTGCTGCTTTGAGTGGTTTTTGATAGACGTTGTTAGCAATTTCAAAAGAATAGGAACGAAGATTATTTTGTTTGTCGCGAATATAGTAACTTCCTGGAGTATTAACGCTGGAAAAATCGAACCACCAACCGCGATCGCCAGAATTTTGTTGTGTTTTTCCGTTATTCCAAACTGCGATCGGTGCTGAAAATAAGCTTTTACCAGTTTTAGCATCGACTACCTCGTAGATTTTTCCAGGTGAGAATGATTTTTGGCTATTAATGCCAAACTGCGGATCGACGATTACTGCAACTTTAGTATCTTGCGGACGATAGCCAAATTGATCTACTTTAATAAACTGTGGCGGTTTATTTGTCGGCATTGTCCCCGATTGCAAAAAAGATGTAGCTGATAGCAATACTGTCAGGATCGATGAAATTAAAAATAAAGAGCCTATCCAGATTTTTTTTTGCATTGGTAAGCTATTCCACATTATTTAAATTGCATCTCGCATTTTCTTTCCGCTCTTTTTATTTTATAGGAAGATAATCGATAAAAATCTAGAAGATACCAGTTTATTTTATAAGATTTTTGTTAGGGTTTTGAGTTATTTTGAGATTGTATGGTTTTAAATATTGTTGAATAATTTTGTTGAAGTGAATTAATTTCACTTTTTATTTCTAGAATTTCTCGAGCGACTTGTTGCAGCGAATCGAGTTTTAATTCTAAAGATTGAGTCGAGTTTTGTAATTGTGTTGAAGATAGGGAAAACTGATTTTGTGCGCTCTCTAGATTAGTAGTTACCAAAGAAATTTTTTCAAAAAATTGGCTTTTTTCGATTAAAGATGCAGTTTGATTGAAAATAGCTGAAGTCTTGTCAATTTTTTCGAGAGCTTTTTCCAAAGTATCTTCGATTTTATCTACATATTTATTTAAAAAATCTTCAAAATTTTTAGTTAAAGTTTCTAAAGTTTCTTCGATCGAGTCATTAGTTTGCAATTCAGTAATATAGGTATTATAAATATAATCTTCCAATGAATTAAATAATTCTGCTTTGGTTGAATTTGTATTCCAAATCAAATTAAAAACAGTTAGCAAAAAACTACAGCCTATGGAAATAATACTGACGATAAAAGATATTCCCGTCGCCTGAAATAATCTATTTAATTCTACAATTAATTTGTTAAAATTATTAATTTCAATGATTTCGATCGCGCTAGCAAAATTATTTAAATTAATAATAATGCCTAAGAAAGTACCAACTAAACCAAACACTAATAGTAAATTTGGTATAATTTGGCAATAGCGATCGATTAATTCACAGCGAATTTTTAAACAAAAAAAACGTAAGGATTCTCGATTGTAAGTATTATAGATTAAAATAGTTGTATTGATATGACGATAATTATTTTTAGCTAAAATTCTTTGTTCGAGCTTGTCAAGAATAATTGGCTGTCTTTCTGTATTAATTTTTAGCAAACACCAATGAATTCTGACAATTAATTTTTGCAAATAATCGTTAAGAATGTAGCGCAAAAAAAGAGTTAACAAGGTTAGCAAGACGATCGGAGCAATGATAATTACAGTTGGGTAATGCGGCAAAAAATCCTTGACGACTTGCACTATTTGCATGAATTTAAAACTAGTAAAAAGCTCGATAACTTACCAAAATTAATGTTGACAACAAATTCGCTTGAAAAATAATTAAACCTCTAAATATTTGAATAATACAACAAACAAACAATTAATAACCAACAACAAAATTACTTTTCATGAAGATCGTAAGCAGCAACAATTTTCTGAACCAAAGGATGACGAACGACATCAGCGGCAGAAAATTGACAAAAAGCAATTCCTTCAACCGATCGCAAAATTCTTTGCGCTACCACTAACCCCGATTCTTGATAAGAAGGTAAATCGGTTTGAGTGACATCTCCCGTCACTACCATTTTCGACCCAAAACCGAGACGAGTCAGCACCATTTTCAATTGGGCGGGAGTAGTATTTTGCGCTTCGTCTACAATCACGTAAGCATTACTGAGAGTACGTCCGCGCATATATGCAAGAGGGGCAACTTCAATTTTTCCCCTTTCCATCAAATCGGGAATTTTTTCTGGATCGATAAATTCGTATAAAGCATCATAAAGAGGACGCAGAAACGGGTTGACTTTTTGTTGCAAATCTCCAGGCAAAAAGCCGAGTTTTTCGCCAGCTTCCACAGCAGGACGAGTTAAAATCAAGCGCTCGCAGCGATCGCCTAGAAGTGCTTGTACGGCTAAAACTGCGGCAAGAAAAGTTTTACCAGTTCCCGCAGGACCGATACAAAAAGTGATATCGTGAGATTCGATCGCCTTAATATATTGTCGTTGACGTAAAGTTTTAGCGCGAATCAATTCCCCGCGTCTGGTACGAGCGAGAACGTTTTTTTGCAAATCTTTGTATTCGTCAATTCTACCCGTATCGACGGCGGTAAAAGCAGTTAAAAGATCTGGCGCAGAAATAGTTTTACCTTCTTCCCAATAAGGTTTGAGCGATCGCACGATTTCCAAGCAGCGTTCGACAGCTTTTTCTTGACCGCGAACGAGCAAATCTTGACCCCTCAAAATTAATTGTACTCCTGTATGACGGGCGAGTAATTTTAGATTTTCTTCTTGAAATCCAGCTAAGGCGATCGCGCTTTCTGTGGTTGGGAGTTGGATAGTTTCTGATAATTCAGTCATTAAATGAGGGGTTAGGGGCTAGGGGTTAGGGATTAGGGAGTAGGGATTAGGGGTTAGTAATCTTTTTGCTGATAGCTCTATTTATTGATGATACATAAGTGCATCCACAGATGAAAACTGATGAATAGGGATAAATGCGATCGATTCTCGCGATCTGCCGTAGGCAGTGCTACGCAATCGGCACAAAAACCCAAACAAAAAAAAATGTAGGGACGTTCCATGGAACGTCCCTACATTTTGCTATTGTCTAATCCCTATTTTATTTAACCAGGACAAAACTGTGAAGACATGGCATTGCGAGTTTGAGTGTTAGGAGTAGGATAGCGAGTCAAAATGACTTGTCCTTTTTCGTTTACGAGCATTCCTCGTGCGGGTATGATTTCATCAGAAGAAATATGTTTGCTAGCGCGCTCTAGCGATCGAATTGCACCAACTGTTTCAGCCCCAACTCGATCGGGATTTTCGTTCTCCTGCACCTCTGCTTTTGGTTGTTCTGAAATTTTAATCGTATCGCCAGTCAGAGGTTGAGTAGGACTTTGAGGTAAGCCACCTCGCCCAGTAATCATCAAGCTATTGCTATTTTTGTCAGCGATGTTTAAAGAAGCAGAGCAAGCTTGAGCTAAAACTTCATCTGGTTCGATCGGATTTTCTGGAGTTTGAACTAATCCTTCGTCCGGTTCTATGTCTGGAGTGTAGATGGAAATATTACCTTGTAAGCCAAATTCAGAACTAGCGTCAATGTCATTGGTATTATTGGCATTCGTCGAACTTCTTTGCTCCAATCCAAAAATACCTTCAGTAGTAATTTCAATATTTCCACCTCTCCCCCTCGAAGCATTAGCAACAATGTCATTATTGCGATCGGGAGTAGCAACGATAAAATTGCTGTCGATGTTAATATTACCACCATCAGCATCACCGCTAGCTTGAGCGGAAATAAGACTGTTATCATCGAACCTGACAAGATCTTCAATTTTTAGAGTAATATTACCGCCAGATCCAGCACTATTCGCCGCAGACAAAGAAGCGTTGCCATTGAGGTTTAAATCTCGTGCAGATATGAAAATACTGCCACCGCTACCAAGTCCTTGACTGGCAACCGAAACCTTAGCACCATTACTAACGTTAAATTGCCCAGAATTAGTAACAACACTGCCACCATTGCCCGTCGATTCAGGAGTTGTATTAGCAAATAATCCGCTTTCTGCTCCTTGATTTGCTACTATTGGGGAACTTAATCTTTGTTGTTGAGATAATTGTTGTGCCTTAGCTAATCTGTTAGCAAAATTAGTATCGCTACCAGAAATATTAATGTTATCGGCAACGTTTAATGTAATATCTCCTGCATTGCCATTACTAAAAGCCGTTGTCAGAATTTGTCCGCCACCAGTTACATCAAAACTATTGGCTTTGATATTTACATTACCACCTTTACCATCATTCTGAGTTAAGCTCTCTAACGTTGCGCCATCAGCCAAGCGAAAAGAACTAGTATTTACAGTAATATTACCAGCATCGCCACTTGCTCCTTTCTCTGTAGTAGCAATTAAACCACTAGAATATCCTTCTGTAACTAAAAGTTGTGAAGGAGTGGTAGGGTTAGCAATGGGAAGTTGTGTGGGGTAGTAACCAGCAATATTAACAGAATCGGTAGTGTCGATCGTGATGTTACCACCTTTTCCTTGACCGCCAGGAAGATCGCCTCTTGCAGAAACAACTGCTGTACCGATCTGAGCGCCGTTAATTAAATCGAGCGATCGCGCCTGTATCTCAATATTGCCACCATCGCCGACACCTCTTGGCGAGATAGAACTTCTAATCCCACTAAAATCGGCAAGTTCGAGTGCTTCACCAACCCGTATTACAATGTTCCCCGCACGTCCTTGACTTCTTGTATTAGTATTAATTTCACTAAGATCGTCGAGCGAAAGCGAACCAGCTTTGATGTTAATGTTTCCGCCATTGCCTACTGCTCCTGATAGTACTTCACTAGCAATAAAATTTGAGTAAGCGGGCTGAATTTGTGTATTACTTGGTAAGGTGGTATATCCTGATAAAGCTAAGCGATCGCGAACATTAATATTAATATTTCCTGCATCGCCAAATCCAGAAGTATTAGCCGTTACTCTGCCTCCATTGACGATCGAGAGAGAGTCAGCTTTGATGTCAACTGTGCCACCATTTCCTGATGCCCCAGACAACAAATTACTAGAAATGGTACTACCTAAAGTTGCACCTAAAAATGCAGATCTACCTACACCATCAATAGTTACAGCACCCTTAGCATCTATTGTTATGTTTCCCGCCTTTCCTCGACCGACAGTGCTAGCAGTGAATAAACTTCCTCCTGTTAAACTTAAAGATTGAGTGTCGATCTCGATGTTCCCACCCGATCCTATAGCATTCTGCTCGACTCGATTGAGAATAATACTAGCTTGACTAAATGCGATCGCATCTGTGGCATCGATCTTAACATTACCTGCTTGTGATTCAGGCGTACCCAATCCTCTTGCAATTCCCGCTCGAAAAATACTTTCTTGCGATAAATTGACATTTTTGGCATTAACGGCGATCGAACCTCCACCTCCTGCAGCTACATCTACTAAAGCACCTTTAGATAGAGATACATTTGCTCGATCGGTGGTGTCGGGGAAAATTGAATTACCATTCTCACTCAGTCCAATTACTCCAAGTTGAGTCAATCCACCTAATTCGACTCTTCCGGATGGTGCGGTAATTTTTCCGCCTTCTATGTTAATATCTCCACCAAACAATGATAAATTTTTTCCAGACTGTACTTGCAAACCAACATTATTAACATTTGAATTGTTCGCGATCGGTGCTGGATTATCTCTTAAATTCAAACCGATCGGTGCGTTGATAGTTAAAAGTGGTTTGCTGGTATTGGTGGCGTTAAATTCAATTCCATTGGGAAAGACAATACTGTCGGCAGTACTACCTAAAAAAGAACCACCGATATCTAATCTTGCACCCGCACCAAAAATAATACCTGCTGGATTAATTAAAAATAAATTAGCACCACCGTTAGCTTTGATTAAGCCATCAATATTCGATGTGTTTCCACCCGTTACTCGATTAATAATATTGTTTACGTCTAAGTCGTTGTTGAAGTTGGCGCTTCCTCCAGTCGGTACGGAAAAGTTGCTGAAGCTATGAAAAAGATTGCCCCCCGCGCGATCGCCACCGTTAATATTGAAGTTACTATTGTCAGGAGTTTCTACACTCGTATCGGTACTACCATCGACATCCAGTTGTGCGAGTGCTGGTAGAGGTAGCAAGCTCAAAAATATTAATAGTTGCAAAAATAGTTGCCAAACTGTTGTGATTTCAACTTTTGGAGAAATCTTACTCATTTTATTGCCCTTGGTAGAAAGATTGAGATTAGATTTATTGGAAAATAGGGAAAGCGCCCACAATTCACACCTTTACAAAGCTTTTGCGCCTTAGATTTAAAAGGCAACAAGCTAAGATCTAAAGCTAAATTTTTCGACAGAGTTTAACAGTTTCGTTTTTTAATGCTAGCGATTATTAGCCAATTAGATTTAATTTTGAGTTAAATATTAAATTTTGTAAATTTTTAGAAACATTTGCATAAAAGCTACGGGTAATTACGGAATTAATTATGTATGGATGGCAAAAAACATAATGCTAATAACAAAGCAATCATGGCGATCGATCTTTACATAGTTTTTTCAAAGCAGGAGCGAAAAACAGAAAAATAAAATATCATCCTTTTATTTATCGGTAATTTAGCTAGTATTTTATTTTTTGAAGCTAAAAACAAACAAAAAAGCGCTCGAAAAACCTTTTTTGGAAAAATACATAAATATGCTTAAAATTGAGTTAAATATCTACTCTTTGCTTATTTAAGCATAGATAATTTAGTCAGCAGAGTTTAGCTAGTTTCATAACTAAACAACTAATAAAAAACGTCAATATGGCGTTGAGGAGAAATAACTATGATCGTTAAAGACCTTGAAATTGAATTCCAAACTCTCTCAGAACAAGAGCAAGTAGATGTTGATGGTGGTTGGTATGGATGCTATCCATGCTACTCTGGCTGCTACCCCTACTACGATAAGTTCTCGTTCTCTTTTGATTTCTCGTTTAAATTTGATGTCGCTCCTACAAAACAAAAAGATTCAACTCCCCAAGATGTTGTAGCTCAGTTTGCTGGCGATCAGGGTGGATCTGGAGGAGATTTTTAAGACCGAAGTTCGCTCACAAGTTACGGACTTAAAATCTTAGCATTGCATAATTGAGACAGGAATTTGAATTAATAGAAACAGTTATGCAATGCTAAAAATGTAAATCAAAATATATTCGCAAAAACGGCAACAATAGACAAAATAAGTAAAATTATATTTGTGTCAACTATTCGCGATTGATAAAACTAACATTAGAGTTTTAACTAGTTTCGTTAGCAAATAACCAAGAAAAAACGTCGAGGTGACGTTAAAAAAAATAACAATGGCTAGTTTCGATATCTTTAATCTAAAACCATCTGGTTCAGACCTATTCGAAGATAATGAAAGTTTTCTAGCTGACTTGAACGAACAAGAAAGCAGTGATATTAATGGTGGTTCGTATGAATGCTATTCATACTACGATTCGTTCTCGTTTGACTTTTCTTTTAACTTTGATAATGCTCCCAAACAACAGCAGGATGCCATTATAAAAAGTATTGCGCCTGCGCCTTCAGCGATTGTTGCGGTGACTTACGCTGGCGATTTAGGTGGTTCTGGGGAAGGTTTTTAAAGCCTAAAACTTAGTTAGTAGCAAAAGGAGTTACGTACCTAAAAATAAAATATTCTTATTTTGCTAAGAAGGTTGGGATATTTTAATTGCGTAACTCCTGTGCGAATTAACAGTTATTAAATACTTTTTTTTGAGCTTGTCTATAATGAATCATCGATCGCTCTCTTCAAGATCGACACTCAAACAAATTTTTTTAGTTGTAAATATAGTTAAAGGGAACAGGCAACGGGGAACAGGGAACAGGGCAGGTATTGAGCAGGGATTTAAACCCCGCCCAATACAGTCGCGATCCGATCTGCGGGGCGTATCTTTCCCGTGGGGCGGTCTCAGGAGGTGAACAGACTGGCATTTCTTGTCTGTGACCAACTAAACCCCACCGTTGCCCGTTGCCAAGGCAGTCAAATGGTCGGTTTCCGAGGCGGCAAAATCTGAGGTTTCCTCAGATTTGTTTAGCCGCCGTTCCCTGTTCCCTCGACTTTATGTCGGTGAATAAGTCGCTTCAGTTTTGATGCGCTGAATTTTAGATTGGGAAATGGTTAGATTTTCTTTGAGGGCGATCGCCACGTCAATCTGTTCTAGAAACATCCTCGTGAAATTACTTAAGTGTAAATATGTAATTGGTTTTTACTCTCCGAAAATATACGGATATAGATAATGGGATCGCTCGTTATATTAGCGATGAACAAAATTTTTTTGCTTTAATTGTTTGCTTTTATTTCTATTTTTGGTACACTTTTTTACATAGTTCGATCGACTTAGTAAATTATCTAACAAAATCGATTGTTGAAATTTTAAGTGTTTTTATCTAAACAATGTTAAATTGAAGAATAATAGGTTAGATAACTAACACAAGTTAAAGCTGTTAAATATTTATTGAAGCTCGAAAACTCTACATTCTAGCTAGGATATTGCCAACATTAAATATAAATTATTTTATTTTTTTCTCATAAACATACTTATTTTAAGTAAAAAATATTACATCGATATTCTTACATTACAGAAATAGATATCGATTGAGAGAATTAATCAAAATCGAAATTGAAATGATTTATTTTTTGATTTTGTTACCAGGCGATCGTATTCTTAAAACTGGTATTTTTCTATACTTGAATTTTAAAAATCTGCAATTAACCTGGGAAGAGCATCAGCGATTTAAATAATTATTTAGATCGCTACAAAGGAGGAATCAACTCTAATGTTTCAGAAAATCAATCGCAACTCTTCTCACCAACGCCAAGATAGCGAGGTTTCTTCGCCACAACATCCCCATCATGTCGTTATTATCGGCGGAGGATTTGGAGGACTATACGCAGCAAAAACTCTAGCCAAAGCACCAGTAAAGGTAACTTTGATCGATAAGCGTAACTTTCACCTTTTTCAGCCTTTGCTGTATCAAGTGGCTACAGGTGGTTTGTCTCCCAACAACATTTCTTCACCGCTGCGATCGCTTCTAAAGCACCACAAAAACATCGAAGTGCTGATGAGTGAAGTCATTCAAATCGATGCCGAAAAGCAAACGGTAAAAATGCATTACCGAGAAATTAGCTATGACTCGCTGATTGTGGCTACAGGTGCAACGCATCAATATTTCAATAATAATAAATGGGCAGCTAAAGCGCCTGGATTAAAAACAGTCGAAGATGCTTTAGAAATCAGACGGCGTATTTTGATTGCCTTTGAAGCAGCAGAAAAAGAAACTAATCCAGAAAGACGAAAAGCTTGGTTAACCTTTGTCATGGTAGGGGGTGGTGCTGCTGGTGTTGAATTAGCTGGCGCGATCGCCGAACTAGCTCACAATACTCTCAAAGAAGACTTTCGTAATATCAATTTATCTGAGACAAAAGTTGTTTTGATTCAAAGTCCCGATCGACTTTTACCCTCTTATGCGCCAGAGTTATCAGACAAAGCCAAAATTTCTTTAGAAGGCTTGGGTGTTAATGTTTGGACTGGTACTAGAGTAATCGATCTTGAAAATAATCTAATTTCTGTTCGTAAAGGTGAAGATATAGAACAAATCCAGACACGCAATGTCTTTTGGACGGCTGGAATGAAAGGTTCGGGTTTGGGAAAAGTCTTGGCAACAAGTGCTGGTGCGGAATTAGACAAGACAGGAAGAGTCGTTGTCACCCCGAATTTTAATGTCGGGGAATATGAAAATATTTATGCGATCGGCGATCTAGTCAATTACTCCGATCGAGACGGAAAGCCTTTACCTGGTGTTGCTCCTGCTGCTATGCAACAAGGACAATATGTAGCCCGTCTTATTGAAAGTCAAATCAAAGGAAAAAGTATACCTCCTTTTCAATATTTTGATTGGGGTAGCATGGCGACGATCGGCAAGCATGCAGCAGTAGCAGACTTTGGCTTTCTTAAGTTATCTGGCTTTATTGCCTGGATTTTTTGGATGTTTATTCACGTCTTTTATTTACTGGAGTTTGACAACAAAGTTATCGTTACTATCCAATGGGCTTGGAATTACTTTACTAGTAACAGAGGAGCGCGTCTAATTACCGCTCCCGGCGAACAACCCACAGTCAAATTAGAAGAAGAAAGCGAAACCAATCGCGATCGGGGATTGGCGAGAGCGCCTTCTTAAAATAGGGAATAGGGAGTAGGCAATAGGCAATAAGTTAGATCCTATTGCCTTCTGCCTTTATGCCTCATTCTTTATAAAACCCGTTGCCAAAAGTGCGATCGCACCCAAACCAGCGATCGCGCCCCATTTGACAACTGGATTCATTTCTAACCAGTCGGTGACGCTAGGAAATGTCTTATCGCCGTAATCTCCTTTGGCTGTGTCGTAACCTTGAATTGGTTCGAAAAGATTGTTGGCATCATTTTCTGATTTGGGAATGTTTGTTCTTTGTCCTTGAATAGCAATTAATGCAAGAGCAGTATCGACTAATTGCGGCGATAGCTTTTGCATGAAATCTAGTATTCTACCAGCATCGCCAACAATGATATCGCGTCTTGGATGTTCGGCTACGTGTAAAATAGCATCGGCAACTAACTCGGGTTGGTAAAAAGGTGGTATGCCTGTAGGTTGAACCCCAAGTTTGGTTTTTGCCTTATTGTAAAAAGGAGTGTTAATCGTGGCTGGCAAGACATTAGTAACGCTAATGGGTATACCTTCATGCTGAAGTTCTATACGCAAAGAATCTAAAAAGCCTTCGACACCATGCTTAGAGGAAGAATAAGAACTTTGTAAAGGTAGCGATCGCCTTGCTTCAACAGAGGTAACATGAATTAACGCGCCGCGTCCTTCTCTTCTTAGATGGGGCAAAGCTGCCATCGCGCCGTAAACTTGCCCCATTAAGTTAACTTCGATTACCCGTTTAAATTCTTCTGGTGTAATTTCTGAAAATGGCCCGATTACGGCAGTTGCAGCTAAATGTACCCAGGTATCCAAACGACCGAAATGTTCGACAGCGCCATCGGCGATCGCTTTGACTTGCTCAAAATCGGCTACATCGGCAGGAATGGCGATCGCTTCGCCTCCCAACATAGTAATATCTTTTACCAAGGAAGCAAGTCCTTCTTTGCTTCGAGACGAAACGATTACTTTTGCTCCTTTTTCAGCAAATTTACGTGCGGTATCTCGCCCAATTCCGCTAGAAGCTCCGACAACAGCGACAACTTGTTGGTTAATTGGTTTGTGTTGAAATAACATAATTGGTTATTGGTGTTGGGTGTTTTTTATTAATAGTTGTTTGTTTAATAAATTAATTTGAACGAGAAATATTCGCTCTTTAATAAATATTGTTTTACTTACTTTTACAATTGTTAACTTAACAGAGTTTTTGTCTCGTTTTTCTCTGTCTAAAGTTGAGAGTCAAATCTTCTTTATTTGTCTCTAAAGTAAGATGAATAAATAAAATTTTTCTTTTAATCATCTAAGAGCGTGTCAAAACGTATTTTTACCTTAGCCAGAACAAACAAGACTTTAATTAATTTGATGCTATAAAGGATCGGGTAATGTAGCGATCGCTTTAAGTTTCAATTGAAAAAATAGCTGAGTTTAAGCTCGATCGTTATTGTCGATTTAGTCGGTTCGATCGATAGTTTATTTTTAAAATTTAATTTAGCACTTGTAGTAAAAATGCTACAAATTAAAAGATTTTTCTTGGCATCGCAAAAATATTTTTTTCGATGCAATTATGTGTAATTAGTATATGTTTTTGTAATTGAAGAAAAGTAAATTTCGACATAAATCAGTCTTTTCCTTTTCCCGATTAGAAATTCGATCGCCCGCTCGAACGCTCTTTGCATTCGAGCAATTGAGAGAAATTGAGATTTTACAGACGCGATCGAGACAAAATTAGTCAAACTAAACTAAATATCTAGCATTATTCAACAAGGAACGACAAGCGTTTACCATAGATAGATAGTTGAAAATCTCATTGTTAAAAAAGTTTTTATGTCTGATTCTTCAGCCTCAAAACAAACAGATTTAAATTTAGAAACTAACGCTAACATTGCCGATCTTTCCCAAGACGAACGCAGTGCCAAAATGAGGCAAATGCTGGGGATGAAAGGTGCTGCATCAGGAGAAACTTCGATTTGGAAGATTAGGTTGCAGCTAATGAAACCGATTACCTGGATTCCTTTAATTTGGGGCGTGGTGTGCGGTGCAGCTTCTTCAGGTCATTACACTTGGACATTTGAAAACGTGGCGATCGCTGCGGCTTGTATGTTGCTTTCAGGCCCTTTAATGACAGGTTACACCCAAACTGTCAATGAATTATACGATCGCGAAATCGATGCAATTAACGAACCCTATCGTCCGATTCCTTCTGGTGCAATTTCTATTCCTCAAGTTGTCGTCCAGATAATCGTTTTGTTAGTAGCAGGGATTGCGGTTGCTTATGGACTCGATGTTGCAGTCGGACACGAATTTCCAACTATTACTTGTATTGCGCTTGGCGGTTCGCTGATAGCATATATTTACTCTGCACCACCATTAAAATTAAAACAAAATGGTTGGTTGGGTACTTATGCCCTCGGTTCTAGTTATATCGCTTTACCCTGGTGGACGGGACATGCTTTGTTTGGCGATTTGAACTGGACTATTGTTATTTTGACTCTCATTTACAGTTTTGCAGGTTTGGGAATTGCCATTGTCAATGACTTTAAAAGTGTCGAAGGCGATCGCACTCTAGGTTTAAAATCTCTTCCCGTTATGTTTGGCGTAACTACCGCCGCTTGGATTTGTGTGGTGGCGATCGATGTTTTTCAAGCAGGAATTGCTGGTTACCTAGTTAGCATTCACGAAAATCTGTATGCAACTATTTTAGTGTTGCTGGTTATTCCGCAGATTGTTTTTCAAGATATGTATTTCCTGCGCGATCCTCTCAAAAATGATGTTAAATATCAAGCAAGCGCTCAACCATTTTTGGTTTTGGGTATGTTAGTTGCTGGTTTGGCATTGGGACACGCTGGAGTATAAATAAAATAGCAACATTTTGTCATGTAGAGACGTTTTATGAAACGTCTCTACAATGTTAAGAAAAAAGGTTATTTTGGTGTTTTCTCAATGACTATCGATCATCAGAAAACATCGTGAAACAAAGATTTTGGTGGCGATCGCTTGTTTTTTTGGCGGTCATTTTTTTCGGGTGTGGCACTAATGAACAGTTAATTGATGCTTCTGCACAATCCGCAGTAAAACTAGACCTTCTTTATAAATCTTACGTTCTTCCCAATAGCATCGTTCATACTGTGACGATTCCTAATAATAGGAAATTGAAGATCGCCACTGCAACCGAATCCGAACTTACTCATTTAGATAAATTTGCCCAAAAACATCACGCGATCGCTGTTATCAATGCAGGTTTTTTCGATCCTAAAAATCAAAAAACAACTTCATACGTTTTTAGTCAAGGAAAACTGATAGAAGATCCCAGAAAAAACGAACGCTTGGTAAACAATCCCGATCTCATACCCCAAATTAAGCAAATTCTCGATCGCAGTGAATTTCGCAGTTATCTTTGTGGCAGAGAATATATTTACGACATCGTTTTACATAGCGAATCTATTCCTAATAATTGTCAATTAATAGATGCTGTAGGTGCTGGCCCTCAATTATTACCAAAAATAACCGACACAGAAGAAGCATTTGTAACTTACGAAGGAAAAAAAGTTATTAAAGATGCTTTAGGAAGCAGTCAATCAAATGCTAGAAGTGCTGTTGGAATTACGCGCGATCGACAAGTAATCTTTTTAATGGTGGCACAAAAACCAAACTCGCCCAGTAATTCGGGAATGTCTTTTCAGGAAATTGCAGATTTTTTGAAAAATTTGGGCGCAGAAAAAGCAATAAATTTAGACGGCGGAAGTTCTGCTTCTTTGTATTATCAAGGTAAAATTTTTTATGGCAAAGTAGATAAAAAAGGAAATTTAGTCAAACGTCCCGTTAAATCAGTTTTGTTGGTCAAAGAAGGTTTTTACTGAGATCTTGCACCATTCTCAATTAGTATCATTACCTGCCCAAAACTTAAGTTCTGAGGCTTATAGCCTCAGTCCATTAAAATGGACTGAATTTTTAGAAATTAGTCATCTTTAGATGACTTTTACTATGAGACAGGGAATTCATTCCCTGGCAGTTGTTGAGAGAGGTGCAAGATCTTAGTTTTTAAGAACTTTCGTGATAGATACAATAAAGTTTTACGTTCTCCATTTCTTTGAGGTTTCTAATGCCTATTGTTAATAGAGCCAACGGATTACTAGCTGAGTTTGCAATTTTTCCTGTAGAACCTGAAAGTCAGACAAGTTTGGTGAAGCAAGCTATCCAAAACATCGAATCTACAATCGCTAACCATACAGGGTTTTCCTCTGGCACAGTTGTTCGTAGTCGTGATGGATTGCGTGTAACAAGTTATGTTCAATGGGCGAATCAAGAATCTTATTTAGCCAGTCAACCCTTCACAAATTTTGCTGTTCCAGATGTTCACCTTTTTGAAATCTTTGCCGCAGAACCTCAAGGTAGTGAATTGCACCTCTTACCAAACATGGATGGACTCATCAACTTTGGAATCTTCAAAATGAAGCAACCCGATCGTCAAGATCGGTTCGTTGAGTTATTTCGTCAGGCGTTAGAAATGGTATCAGGACAAGCGGGACTAATTTCGACTCATGCTCATCGCAGTCTCGATGGATGGCGCTGTATCAACTTCGGACATTGGAATTCATTAGAAGATTTTACAGCGATGAATACAAACCGTCCTTTCTCTAATATCTTTGGAGAAATGCTCGATTTGGCAGATAATGAGTACCAGAATACATTACATGAAGTAGTTTTTACTACCTAGTTCAAGTCTATTTAAAAAAAATTTTAAAAACTTTCGATTGCGTAGCACTCCCTTCGGGAGATCGCGATACAAATAAAAAAGACGAATCGTCGTTCGTCTCTACAGGAAATATTAGGGGTAGGGACAAACAATTAAATCGTTCGTCCCTACGGGGGGTGTTAGGGGTAGAAATCAATTTTAGCAGCTTTCCACATTGAAAGTAAAACATGCCATTGCGAAGTTTGCCGAATTGTTTCGAGGGATAATCATATTTTTTAGATCTTAATTAACCAATAAAAATATATTGGACTTGAAGTAATAACAGTTATTTAATTTAAGTAAACGAGAAAAATAGAAACATGAGTCAAGTAAAACAAATTACTGGTAAAGGCGTTCCCGTTTTAGGTGCTGATATCGATACAGATAGAATAATTCCCGCTCGTTTTTTACGCTGTGTTACTTTTGAGGGATTGGGAGAACACGCATTTGCAGACGATCGCGCCCAAGAAAAAGGACAACATCCTTTCGATCTCCCTCAATATCAAGGTGCAGAAATTTTGGTAGTTAATGCTAACTTCGGTTGCGGATCTTCAAGGGAACATGCACCGCAAGCTATAGCAAAATGGGGTATCGAAGCGATCGTCGGTGAAAGCTTTGCAGAAATCTTTTTAGGAAACTGCGTCGCGATCGGCACACCTTGCGTTACTGCCGATCCTGAAACCGTCAAGCAATTACAAGTTTTATTAACTAGAAATCCACAGGAACAAGTAAGTTTAGATTTAGAAACTATGCAAGTTCGTTGTGGTGATTTTGTCGCTCCTGTAGCGATGAATGAAGGTGCAAAGCAAAAATTTGTTTCTGGTACTTGGGACGACTGCGGACAGCTAGTCAGTCAAGCCGATCGCATCAAAGTCATTGCAGCTAAATTACCATACATCAATTGGTAGGGGTTTAGGGAGGGCAGACGCGCAGAGAAGAGGCTGGATCTAGACTCTTCTCTACTATTCCCCGTTTCCTTTTAACCAATGACCGAACTCTTCCACAAAGCGATCGCGCTTAATCGCATCGCGAATTTTTTGAGTAAAGCCAATTAGTTCGGTAATATTGTGAATAGATAATAAAATGTAGCCAAGCATTTCGCGCGATCGCACTAAATGATTTAGATAAGCGCGGCTGAAGTTTTGACAGGTATAACAGGGGCATTCGCTATCCATTGGCTCAAAATCTTCCCGAAAGCGAGCATTTTTTAAATTCCAGCGCTCTCCTTTTACCATTGCCGTACCATGACGACCAAAACGCGTAGGAATAACACAATCAAATAAATCTACTCCCGCCGCGATCGCCTCCACCATTTCTCGATAAGTTCCCACTCCCATCAGATAGCGCGGCTTATGCCATGGTAACAAGGGCGCAGTAACTCGAACGATTTGATGGATTAATTCGGGTGCTTCGCCTACACTCACTCCACCAATAGCATAACCAGGTAAATCTAAGGCTACTAAAGATTCTGCCGCCCTAGTTCGCAAATCTTCGTAAATACCACCTTGAACGATACCAAACAAAGCTTGATCTTGAGGGCGTTGATGAGCTTGTATACAACGTTCTAACCAACGATAGGTTCTTTCTACTGAGGCGATCGCATCTTTTTTCTCCGTATTTGCTGGCGGACACTCATCAAATGCCATAATCACGTCAGCACCCAAAGCATTTTGAATTTGGATCGATCGCTCTGGCGTTAAATTTATAATACTTCCATCTCTAGGAGAACGAAAAATTACGCCTTCTTCGCTTATTTTACGTAATTCGCTCAAACTAAATACTTGAAATCCACCAGAATCAGTTAAAAGCGGGCCATTCCAACCCATAAACCGATGCAAGCCGCCAGCCGCCTCAACAATTCTTTCTCCTGGTTGCAGGTGCAGGTGATAGGTATTTGCCAAAACCATCTGTGCGCCCGTCGTCTCCAACTGTTGAGGAGTCAAACCTTTAACCGTTGCCAAAGTTCCTACAGGCATAAATCGAGGAGTTTCGATCGCGCCATGAGGAGTATGAAAAATTCCCGCTCTTGCTTTAGTGTGAGTGCAAGATGCTTGATGTTCGAAGACAAAAGAACCCACAAGTATAGTTAGTTATTAGTTATCGGTTGTCAAAACCATTACGGTTTTTAGATTATATGTTAGTTAATCCCCAAACAACAAACAGCCAACAACTAACTAAAAAAAACGAGTCGATCGAAGTAGATGACATGTATTAATGCTTGTTGAACTCGCCCCGATCGGCAACCAATCAATAACTTCAAAAAGAATAATCTTCATCGTCAAATTGAACGTCCCATCTAGCCGAGAGAACTTTAGTTACCACATCCTCAATCGTAGAAGCATCAAAATTGCTGGTTTCTTCTGGCTCTTGCTCGGATTGAGACACAGGAATGAGGCGTAATTGACGATTATCTTGAATTAAATCGAAATACGTCTGATTGCGATCGGATTGATGTAATTGCAAGTAATCAAAACTTTGAATATTAAGATATAAATTGCCATTGGCAATTAAGGTTGACTGGCAGGGATCTATAAAAACTTCGACAAGCGATCCCTCGCCTTCACTTTGCAAGTTTCCATCGATTGTATGAAGATAACGAACGCGATATAAATCGTTGAGAAGACGTTTCATATCGTCCTTGTTTACGACTGTACCGGAGTCGATGATGCAGGGGGCAGGTAAATGATGCGGGCTATTATCTTGACTCATGGGAAATAGTCTTTCAGACAAAAAACTTATAATGTCATACAAGCATTTTGCTGTTAAATACAGTTGGTTACGAAACAATCATAGCTTAAGATTTCATAGCTATTCTGTGAAGTTTTTCAGTAAATAATAATCTATGCAAAACTTTTCCTGGAGATCGATTTTGACAAAGAGCGAGCAATTAGCGCGTTCTCTTTTGGGTGCGGTTGTTTTTTATACAATTATCCCTTTACCAGTCAGTTGGACGGATTTTCATCGCATTGCTCGCTGGGCAACTCTAATCGGTATGGCGATCGGCTTTTTCCTGGGACTTTTAGACTTTGGTTTATCTGTTGTAGGAATGCCAACTTTAACTCGTAGCGCCATTGTCATCGTCATCTGGATTTTTATTACAGGTGGACTCCATCTCGATGGCGCGATCGACACCGCCGACGGTTTGGCGGTACCCGACTCAGAACGTCGTTTGGAAGTAATGAAAGATAGTCATGCTGGTGCTTTTGGGATCGTGGCAGCAGCAACTATTTTAATACTGAAAACAGCAGCTTTAAGCGATCTTGACACCTGGCGAATTTTTGCGCTGATGAGTGCGGCTGGTTGGGGGCGTTGGGGACAAATAGTCGCGATCGCAAATTATCCTTACCTCAGAGAAACGGGAAAAGGTTCATTTCATAAAGAAACAATTCGTCCCTCGCTCGATATTTCACTGGGATTATTCATCTTATTAGGATTGAGTGGATTACAAATCTGGCTCTACCCAGCACAATGGTGGATACCTTTATTCAGTAGTCTTGCAGGTAGCGCGATCGCTATACTGACTGGATTTTACTTTAACCGCAAACTTGGCGGACATACAGGCGATACATACGGTGCCGTTGTAGAGGTGCGATTCGTTGACTAGAAACTCAAATTTATTAATTTGAGGGGATTAGTCGCAAGGTCAACAAAAAACTGAAAACCTTGACAACTTAACACTCATGTTGGTGATTTCATTTAATTAATTGTAGATCTTGATAACTATTAACTGTTAACTGAAAAAGTCCAACCCTCCAGATGCAGGAGTGACAGCACTCCCCCAGAATAAGACTAGCGATCGAACCCTGAAGCGGGGAGTAATGGGGCAACAGCTTATAGCCTTAAATTGGCAGTCCCCTAGCAACTGGTCATGAGTAGCGCAAGCAAACCCTCGTTACGAGCCGCCGTAACGGCAATCTCGCGAAATCAGGCTGATACGCGGGGGCTAAAAAATAGCCACAGTCTTCGAGCAGCTTACCTCTATGATAACTGCTTGCATCCACTATTGAGACTCGGCGGAAAGAGGGACTCTAAAACCAGAAAAAAATGAGTGTTAGGAACGAAGTAACCTTTCGTACGCTCTCAAATTGAGATAATTTGAGTAGGTGCTAACCGTATGCTGCGCTTAGGTGGGATCGAGTCAGAAGCCAATGCTTAGTTGTAATGACTCAGATATACAGACGGTTAAAATTTCTGAGGAAACCTCAGAAATCTCGTCTTTGCTGACAGACTCGCGGAAACATAGATGGTAAAACGATAATTAGCAATGAACACGACCAAAACCGATCGCAAGATTAGGGCGGTATGCAAAGACGAAATTTGCTGGCGAAAACTGGAAAGTCGTCTTTTGAAGTTGCAAAAGCGGATTTATCAAGCTTTTATCCTTGGCAACATTAAACTAGGTCGTCGATTACAAAAAACATTAATTAGATCTTGGGCGGCAAAATGTTTGGCACTTAAAAGAGCAAATACTGAATTGAAAAAAAAAAGCATAAAACTTGTGCCATCGCGGGTAATTGCTATCTTAGCCAAAGAATTAAAACTAAATTTAAATAAGCGAGTAACACTTAAACCTAGCTCTCCACTCGCTCAATTTAAGTTAGTTTCAGACAAAGCTCTGCAAATTCTTGCTTTAATGGCTATTAAACCAGAAAAAAATGCCAAACAACAGCTTAAAAAAACACCTGATTCTGTATCTATCTTTTGTCAAGAGCATTCAAAAAGCGATACTGTCAAAGCTGTTTTTAATACTATTCGCGATCGACCTCAGTTTTTGCTACAAGTAAAAATAAGAGATTGCCAGTCTCAGACTAATTTTTGGTTTACCAAAATTTTAGTCGATCGATTATTAGAACGCGCGATCGAAGAATTTAATTTGCAATTGCCCGAAAAATTGAAAATAGTTAAATATCACGAGCAAATTTTGGTTTTTAACTCAGATTTGACGGCGATCGAGCAATTTAAGATTGTTTTACAACAATGTTTGCCGAAATTAAACTTACCTTCTCATTTTTTGGAAATGTCAATAATTCATACGCTAGATTTGCATAACAACGAGCGATCGGGTTTTGATTTTTTAGGTTTTAATTTTAGGCAATATGTTCCAAGCAAACATCATGCTTGTAAAAACAATCTGCAAAAGCCGCTCAATTTTAAAACAATAGTGACTCCCAACAAGGAAGAAATTAAAAAGCACGATCGCGAACTAGGTCAATTAATCGATCGACTAAAAACCGCGCCAGCAAACATTTTAATTGCTCAGTTAAATAGCTTGCTATCGAAATGGACAAATTACTATTCGTTATTAGTGGAAAAAAATTTTTTTCATCAACGCGATCGACTTTTGTTCGTCAAGCTATGGCATTGGGCGTGTTACCGCCATCCTCGTAAATCTGCTCGATTTATTTGGAAAAAATATTGGCAAAAAACCATTGACAATGGCTGGGTATTCACGGCGACTAGTAGTAACAGCATTTCTGTTTAATTAAACTTATATGCCAAGTTGTTTGAAGATAAAAGCTAGCAACTTAAGCGCTATGTTTCTGAGGAGCCGTGTGAAGGGAAACTTTCAAGCACGGTTTTGTAGCCGAGTTAAAAGAAAAATCTTTTTGCTTAGGTAACTGGACAGAAGCTATTTTTTTATGCTTATCAGTCTGTATGTTCAATCGATAAATAGTTATATGTTTTGATTTTTTGTTTTGCGATCGGGGATGTTTGCTATGACAAGTAAACATCCCCGTTATAATAATTTCACCTATTAACTGGTTGCAAACGAGTAAGCTTGAGATTAAATTTTCCAGCACCTGTTTCTCCAAAGGCACGAACTCTAACAATGTACCTACCAGGTTCGTTAATACGTGCAAACAAAAGAGAATTAGTTGTACCGTCTGGTCCATCATCATTTTCTGCTACAGTCGAACCATCAGCAGCAACTAAAATCGCAACAGCATCAAAATCATCAGATGTTAAATCGATCGCCACCTGATCCGATTCTTCTAAATTGACAAAATAATCGCGAGCAAAACCACCTTCTCCTGTAGGAATATCTTTATCTGAAATGTTATCGGAGATTTCCTGATTAGTAAGTAAAGGAATCGGATTGTACATTGCCGATTGTGATTGTGCTTTTGCTGGTAATGTTTTTATCCCTAAAGACAACATAGCAAAACAACAAAGCAAATAGTAGTACCAGCAATTATTAACGATTTTTGTCATGAAATGTCCGATCTATAGAGTTTAGACCAGTCCATTATAAAAGGAGCTATAGGCTTAAGAATATATTATCCTACTACAAACCCCCCTTATAGTCTAAGAAGGGGGGTTTGTGTTGTGAGTAATGAACCTGGCATCGAACTATTGTTCCGCTCGGCTACCCGAGAAGTATCTTCGCCGCAATCACGTTTCACTATCGAGTTCGGGATGGAGTCGAAG
>JBOFLQ010000157.1:0-2565 GCA_051657945.1 Xenococcaceae cyanobacterium
TATCGCGAAGCACCAGGTATGGATCTCTATCGTCCTCCTCAAAAAACTCCCATCGATAATTTTTTCCTAGCAGGAAGCTACACTCAACAAGATTATATCGATAGTATGGAAGGCGCTACTATTTCTGGTAGAAGTGCGGCTAAAGTAATTTTAGAAAGCGATCGACAATTAACACCAAACCGTCAGCCATCGGTAGGGGCTATGGGTTAGAGGAAAAGTCACGCATTCGTAGAGACGCGAAATTTCGCGTACAGTTGCAAAAGTCACGCATTCGTAGAGACGCGAAATTTCGCGTACAGTTGCAAAAGTCAAAAATTTAAAGTATTAAGTTTTTACTTCCTATTCCCTAACCCCTATTCCCTATTCCCTAACCCCTATTCCCTATTCCCTAGCCCCTATTCCCTAGCCCCTATTCCCTAGCCCCTAACCCCTAACCCCTAGCCCCTAATAAAATGACAAACTGGCTCGAACATACCGTACAAGTTGAAGTTGAAGTGCCGATCGAACTAGTTTGGAATCTTTGGTCGGATCTCGAACAAATGCCGCGCTGGATGAAATGGATCGATTCGGTAACAGTCCTCGAAGATAATCCAGAGTTATCGCGTTGGAAACTGGCTAGCGGCGCTTTTCATTTTACTTGGCTTTCAAAAATAGCTAAAATTGTTCCCTATCAAATTATTCAATGGGAATCTGTGGATGGTTTACCAAATCGAGGTGCAATTCGTTTTTACGATCGCCACGGAAGCAGTATCGTTAAAATGACTTTTGGCTATGGAATTCCTGGCATTTTGAGACACTTAATGGATAATCCTATTTTGGGCAGAATTGTTGAATCTACCGTCCAAGCAGATTTAGAGAGATTCAAAGAATATGCGCTCAAAGTTCAACAGCAACAAATAAATTCTTAAAAATTTTATATTCAAAACTACAGTCTTAGATCTAACAATTAGTCAGACTTACAAGCAAAAAATTAATAATGCAGACAATACGCTGGAAAATTGTTACTTTATATCGAACTATTGCCGCCCGCAAACAGTTTCGCATGTTTAACGAACTGCTGTTTGATTGTGCTACTCGCGGACTGGGTATTCGCAATTATGAAAACGAATTTGTTAGCGGTGAAAAACATTTTATTGAAAACGTTTTACCTCAGTATCTCAATCTCGAAAAACCAATTACATTTTTTGATGTGGGCGCTAATGAAGGTCAATATACCGAACTTTTATTGACTAAATTTAAAACTGCTCGATGTGTTTGTATAGAACCTCATCCCTTAACTTTTAAATCTCTTGCAGAAAAATTATCTTCTCGCGCCACTTCGATTAACTGTGCTTTGGGATCGAATTGTGGAACTTTAACTCTTTACGATCGCGCTGATTCCGATCGCAGCGAACATGCTACGCTATATCGAGAAATTATTAGCGACATTCACTATCAAGATACCATTAGCCATCAAGTAGCAGTTAAAACTTTAGATGAAGTTGCCCAGGAATTAGATATATCTCGGATTGATTTGCTCAAGATCGATACAGAAGGACACGAATTAGAAGTGTTGCGCGGTGCGACACAATTATTATCCAAAGGCGCGATCGGAGTAGTGCATATCGAATTTAATGAAATGAATGTCGTTTCTAAAGTATTTTTACGCGATATTCGCAAAATGCTTCCAAATTACACCGCTCATCGATTGCTGCCATCAAGCACGATTTCTATTCCAGAAATGCCTCTAAAATCTGAATTGTTTGGTTTTCAAAATATTGTGTTTTTACCGAATTAGTAGAGACGCGACATGTAGAGACGTGACATGTAGAGACGCGACATGTCGCGTCTCTACCTTCTAAATTATGCTCTCAAAAATTTTACTAACATCTTTTGATATTTGGTTGCCCCATCATCAATCTAATTCCTCTGATGATTTGTTAGAAATAATTTCTCAGTTACAGTTTAGTTTGGCATCTTTAAACTTTCTTAGAAAATTGCCTGTTGATGTCGATCGCGCTAGCGAATTAGTAATAGATAAAATTAATAATTTACAACCAGATACGATTATTTGTTGCGGTATGGCAGAACGCCGTCAACAATTAAGTATAGAATCATGTGCGAGTTGCGCGATCGATCGACTTACGACCTCGATCGATTTAGAAAAATTAACTTCTAAATTATCTGCAACTTATATCAGTCACGATGCTGGTAAATTTGTTTGCGAAGGTTTATACTATCGAGTTTTAAATTATTTAAAATCCAATCGCTTGAATAGTCAATGTATTTTCGTTCACGTACCTCTTTTGAATCCAAATAATCTTCAAAAAATTGTGGATGATTTTCAGTTAATTTTAAAACTAATAAGTCGATCTTAAATTGTTAATTTGTAGATCGACTTTACTAGCATACTTAAGTTATTTTCCTAATTTTATTACTCATTACTCATTACTCATTACTCATTACTCATTACTCATTACTCATTACTCATTACTCATTACTCATTACTCATTACTCATAACTCATTACTCATTACTCATTACTCATTACTCATTACTTATTTCAAGATGCTATTTCTGAAGAAAT
>JBOFLQ010000158.1:0-4020 GCA_051657945.1 Xenococcaceae cyanobacterium
TCTAGACGTGTTTTTTCTTCTGGTGAAATTTTTAATTCTTCTCGATCGGCTGTATTTTTTGTCTCTTTTTCTATCTCTGTTTGCGGTTGTTCGGAATTAGAATTATCTGAAGATTTTGGCTGTTGCTGTTGTGTTTGTATTTTTTTATCGTCATCGGTTAACAACAAAAATTCTGTTCCTTCAAGGCGATCGTCCCATAGTTTCGAATCATTTTGATTCGGTTGCGCGACAACTTTGACCGAAATCAATAAGATACAAATAACAACTGACAGAAAAATATGACGGAGTTTCATAGTTCATAGTTCATTGTTTATTGTTCATTGTTCATTGTTCATAGCCCATCGCTTGAGTACTTATTACTTCATCCCTAACCCCTAACCCCTATCCCCTATCCCCTATTTTAAGTTTAATGACCTTATCAAATCTAGAGGCATGATTTTTTGACTAATTGTTCGAGCGTAGCCAGCACTAAGATAAGGTTTATATTCAGAATTGTTTTCGATGTAAGTCTCAAAGAAAGCTAGACCGATCGCTTTAAGATAATTTTGCGCTACTGTAGGATCTGGTCCGACTACTTCGGGGGGAAAAGCAATATCATCATCTGTTGATGATGCGCCAAGAGTAGAAAAATGAGTACCGTTTTGAAGAATTGCCAAGTATTTATCTTTTGTTGTCAACCAAGTAAAAGGTTGAATTTGTTCGGCTAAAGCTGGCGTAACGGGATCGCTACCGCTAGATACGATGGTTACGGGAATGTCGATCTTACTCAAACTATCTCGACCGAACAAAGCACTAATGGGAGGATTAATAGCGATCGCGGCAACGATACGTCGATCTGATAAATCGTATTTAAATGGTAATAATTCCAGTCCCAGACATTGCAAAATTAAAGAGATATTGAGAGAGCTATTCAAATTTTTACAACTAGTTGTTAAATTCCCAAAATCGATCTCTGCACCAGCAAGCGCTAAAGCGGTATAAGCGCCAAAAGATTGACCGACGATACCAACCCTCTGCACGTTTAATTGTTGAGAATAATTTTGTTCTAAATAATCTAGTAGATATTTAATGTCGAGAGGGCGATCGATGATTTCTTTGGGTGGTGTTACTTCATTAGCAAAACCTTCAAATAATGCTTTTAGCTGTGAAGAGTTGCTACCTGGATGTTCGATCGCCACTACTGCGAAACCATGAGAAGCTAAATGTCGCGCTAGATAAGCATATGTGGTACGATCGGAACCCAATCCGTGGGAAATAACGATCGTCGGACTGGGATTGTTTTGTCGATCGGGAAGATAGATATCTGCAAATAATTTTCTTTCTCTTTCTAGATCGTTTAGTTCTACAGTTTCTTGACTAAAAGGAATAGTTCCCACTTGACGCAAATCTGGTAACTTGGAAAAATCGACCGGCGGAGTATTGCTGATTTCTAGATTTGCTTGTTGTCTTACTATAGCAACGGTATTATCGGTGATTTGCAGCAGGTTGTCTAATTCGTTAACTATTGCCAATCCATTTTCTGAGTTAATTCTGATGCCATAGGTAGGAAATTCTTTTAAAACGTTTAATAGAGTCAAACCTTCTTTTTTAGTGGCAGCTAAAATTAGTGCAGAACGAAGTGCATAGAAACCAGATTGACGATTGGTAGTTTGGATGATTTGACCGACTCGTTTGAGAATAATTTCTCCTTGCGGCGAATAAAGAAATTGAGAGATCGCTACTGGAGTTATATCTACTGGAGTTGTTAGAGTCTGACGTAATTGTTCGAGTTGTTCGCTCTTTAAATAATCAGCAAAAAAATTTAATTCGCGATCGATTTTTCCTGTCTCGGCGTAGTCTTCTAAAGCTTGTACTGGTAAAGAAAATTCTAATGGGCCATAGCTAGTATAAATTCTTTGGGCCGATCGCACTGGTTCGATAATCGCGATCGGTATGCTTAGACCGATCGCAAGACGAAAAAAGATCGCTAATAATTTTTTCTTTTTTAATTTCGAGCGATAAATTGCCATCGCACCTTGACTAATTTTAAATTTGTTGTGAGAGAAAAAAAACATTTTCAAATGCTGCCTATAAAAACTGTTCGCGATCTCATGAACGGTCGTGCGAAGCCATCGCCCAAAATTGCGAAAACAGCCTCAATTTTAATGATTTACTGCTAATAATGATTATATCTAAAGCTTTTCGTCGAATTATTTGATTAATTTATGGATATTTTGAAGCAAATGTAAAGGGAGTAGGGGATAGGGAATAGGGGATAGGGGATAGGGGATAGGGAACAGGGAATAGGTAATGAACAATTAATTGCTTCTTGTCCCCAATTTGGGTAAAGATTAAAAGGGACAATCGATCGCTTTCTTTGCTGGAAAAATGGGTAATACATTCGGTCATTTATTTCGCATTACTACTTTTGGAGAATCTCACGGTGGTGGTGTCGGTGTGGTTATCGATGGTTGTCCGCCACTGCTGGAAATTTCGGAAGCAGAAATTCAAGTAGAATTAGACCGTAGAAAACCAGGACAAAGTAAGATTACTACTCCTCGCAAGGAAGAAGATATCTGCGAAATTCTTTCTGGCGTATTTGAAGGCAAAACCACAGGAACTTCGATCGCAATTTTGGTCAGAAATAAAGACGCGCGATCGCAAGATTATAATGAAATGGCGGTTAAATATCGTCCTTCTCACGCCGATGCAACCTATGACGCAAAATACGGAATTCGCACTTGGCAAGGTGGTGGACGTTCGTCAGCGCGAGAAACAATCGGTAGAGTGGCAGCAGGGGCGATCGCTAAAAAAATTCTCGCTCGAATAGCGGGAGTTGAAATTGTAGCTTATGTCAAACGCATCAAAGATATAGAGGCTGCGATCGATCCTAGTAATGTTAACCTCGAACAAGTGGAAAGTAATATCGTTCGCTGTCCCGATCCTGAATGCGCCCAAAAAATGATCGAACTAATCGATAGCATTAGAAAGGAAAAAGATTCTTTGGGTGGTGTAGTTGAATGCGTCGTGCGTAACGTACCCAAAGGTTTGGGCGAACCTGTTTTTGATAAATTAGAAGCAGATTTAGCTAAGGCTGTAATGTCTTTGCCTGCTACCAAAGGTTTTGAAATTGGTTCTGGTTTTGCTGGTACGACGATGACGGGAAGCGAACACAACGATGAGTTTTACGTAGATGAAAACGGCGAAACTCGTACCGTCACAAATCGTTCGGGTGGCGTGCAAGGCGGTATTTCCAACGGCGAAAATATCCTCATGCGAATTGCATTTAAACCAACAGCGACGATCGGTAAAGAACAAAAGACTGTCACTCGTGAAGGGGAAGAAACCCTTTTAGCTGCTAAAGGAAGACACGATCCTTGCGTTTTGCCAAGAGCTGTACCGATGGTAGAAGCGATGGTAGCCTTAGTATTATGCGATCATCTCCTGCGCGATCGAGGTCAATGTTCGGTTTTACCCAGAGAAAGTTAATTAGCTATTAGCTATATCCTCATCCGTCATCCCTTCTCTTTACTCCTTAATATTCACCTGCAACCAAAATTGATTGGCGATCGAGCGATAGATTATATATTCATGATTGGTATCGATCGAAGGTCCGTTTTTACTGCGAATAACAATCGAATTTCCAGTTTTTATTAGTTATGAATCGTTCTTTTCTCGATCTGTTGGGCGCGATCGCAATCATTTGTTCCCAAAAACGACGTTGCCAAAGATTGCTTTCAGCCAGCTTTTGTCTCGAACGCTTCATAAGGTCTAGCTAATCCCATTTTCACCATAATTTTGAAGAGAATTTAATTCGCTCGATCGAGATCGCGAATTTTGAAGAGTAGTATATAAGTAGTCAAAAACTTAGCTATACTTGTCTAAACTCCGCTACTTTAGACAAGATGTCAGTAAACTGATTAAACCTTGCTATAATCTAGCAAATAGTAAGGAACGTACATCTGAGCAAACCGAATATGTGTATTTGCGTTCCGATAAAGTTTGATTGATGTTTGCAGTTAAGCGAAGATTAAAATTAAA
>JBOFLQ010000159.1:0-52498 GCA_051657945.1 Xenococcaceae cyanobacterium
GGAATGTCAAGTCTCTGGAGAGATTCCCCTCTGTTTGGATGTAGAAATACAGCCAAATAAGGGAACGAGGGCGAAAGAGAAAAGCTAAGAAGTGATTCTTAGAATCCCCGTCCGTTTCACGGCGGGGAGAATGTCAAAATAGTATCTCGAACATTGACGAGTAAGTTTCAAACTACTGCCACAACATGTCAACGAAGCCAGCTAACTACTTAATTATACTGACGTTTTACAGTTAACTACCCTGTATAGAGCATTTAAACAGAATTCTGACTTATAACACCCCAGACAGAGCTATTATACTGACATTTTCCAGATAATGACTTCAAAAAAGATTGACTACTGATGAATAATTCCGAAAAATGGTACATCGTCAAGGACGATCGCGGTCACTGTCAAATAATTTCTTCACAAACAGAAAAACCCCCAGAATCAGAACAATTTTGGGGGCCATTTTCATCTGCTGCTGAAGCAATCGCCCGTCGCGTTGGTTTAATTCGGGCAGGAAAATGCAAACCGGAATAGGGGATAAGAGTCAAAAGTCAAAAGTCAAAAGTAACTGTATTTACTTTTGACTTTTGACTTAACCCGTTGCCCGTTTTCAATTTTCTATAATAAAACTTAACTATTAAAATATTCAACGATGACAAACACCGCGCGAGATAATAATCCTCTACTGATTGGCAAAGGTTTGCCTCCGTTCGAGAAGATCGAGACAGAACATGTCGTGCCTGCGATGACGCAAATTTTGGCAGAGTTAAATGATAAATTAATTTATTTAGAAGCTAACTTAATTCCGAATTGGAATGGTTTGGTCGAACCCCTAACCAAAATCGAAGAAAGATTGACTTGGAGTTGGGGTATTGTCGGACATTTAATGGGCGTAAAAAATAGCCCCGAATTGAGAGAAGCTTACGAAAAAGTTCAACCAGAAATTGTTAAATTCGTCAGCCAACTCGGTCAAAGCAAACCCATTTACGAAGGTTTTAAAGCAATTAAAACAGGAAGTGAGTGGAATAATTTAGAACCAGCCCAAAAACGTATCGTTGAAGCTGCAATTAAAGATGCCGAACTCGCTGGTGTTGGTTTAGAAGGAGAAAAAAAAGAACGTTTTAATGCAATTCAATTAGAATTAGCCGAACTTTCTACCAAATTTTCTAACAATGTTCTCGATGCCACTAAAGCATTTAAACTCAAACTTACCACTCCAGAAGAAGTTGATGGTTTACCTGCTAGCGCCCTCAGTTTGGCAGCACAGGCGGCGCGTGCAGATGGTGAGGAAAATGCCACTCCAGAAGATGGCCCTTGGCTCATCACTCTGGATTATCCCAGTTACGTACCTTTTCTGAAATACGCGACAAATCGAGAATTGCGGGAAAAATTATACAAAGCGTTTATTAGCCGCGCTTCTAGTGGAGATTTAAATAATCATCCCGCGATCGATCGCATTTTAGAATTAAGAAAAGAAAAAGCAGGTTTGCTGGGCTTTTCTAGCTTTGCCGAACTCAGCCTCGCTAAAAAAATGGCTTCTAATGTCGAAGCGGTAGAGAAACTATCCGAAGAATTGCGCCAAGCTAGTTACGATGCGGCGGTTAAAGATTTAGAAGAATTAAAAGCCTTTGCAGGAACAGACGATTTAAAACATTGGGATACTAGTTTTTGGGCTCAAAAACTACAAGAGGCTAAATTTGCCTTTAATGAAGAAGAATTGCGCCCCTATTTTTCATTACCTCAAGTATTAGAAGGATTATTCGATCTAGCTAAACGTATCTTTGGCGTAACAATTACGGCTGCTGACGGACAAGCGCCAGTATGGCATCCCGACGTGCGTTATTTTCAAGTTGCTGATGATACGGGTGCTGCGATCGCGCATTTCTATCTCGATCCCTATAGTCGTCCTGCCGAAAAACGTGGCGGCGCGTGGATGGATGATTGTGTAGGACGTGCCAAATTTACAGAAAACGGTCAAACTACGACTCGTTTACCCGTAGCATATTTAGTCTGCAATCAAACCCCGCCCGTTGATGGCAAACCGAGTTTAATGACGTTTATGGAAGTAACTACCCTTTTCCATGAATTCGGTCATGGTTTACAACACATGCTTACCAAGGTAGATTATGCTGGTGCGGCTGGTATTAATAATGTCGAGTGGGATGCAGTTGAATTACCCAGTCAGTTTATGGAAAACTGGTGTTACGATCGCGCTACCCTTTTTGGCATGGCGAAGCATTACGAAACTGGGGAAACTCTACCAGAACATTACTATGAAAAATTACTTGCCGCTCGTAATTATATGAGTGGTACTGGAATGTTACGACAACTCCATTTCGGTTTGGTAGACATTGAATTGCACCACCGCTATCAACCAGGAGGAGAAGAAACAGTCAAACAAGTGCGCGATCGCCTTGCCAAAACTACGATGGTAATTTCTCCCCTACCAGAGGACGCTTTTTTGTGTTCTTTCAACCATATTTTTGCTGGCGGTTATGCTGCTGGTTACTACAGCTATAAATGGGCGGAAGTACTCAGCGCCGATGCTTTTGCAGCTTTTGAAGAGGCTGGTTTAGAAAATGAAGCGGCGATCGCTTCTGTTGGCAAACGCTTCCGCGATACCGTACTCGGTATGGGTGGTAGTTTGCATCCAATGGAAGTATTTAAAACTTTCCGAGGCAGAGAACCACAAACAGAACCTTTATTGAAGCATAGCGGTTTAAGTTAGGGATTAGGGGTTAGGGGGGTGTGGGGAAAAGTAGCAAGTAGCAAGTAGCAAGTAGCAAGTAGCAAATTTTTACCTATTACTTATTACTTATTACTTATTACTTATTACTTTTGCCCGTTGCCCCATGCCCATTGCCCCATGCCCCAATTTTAAGTTTCAATTTGAATTCCTCGACTGGATAATCTGGTTACCCAAAATTCCAAATCGGGATCGGGAATGGCTTCTCTAACTTGCTGTTTGACTGTTTCTGCTTGGATTTGAGAGGAGCAGAGTGCAAAGACAGTTGGACCCGATCCTGACATCATCGTACCTAAAATATCAGTCTTAGCAAATTCCGATCGCAATTGTGCTACTTGTAGATATTCGGGTAAAACTACTTTTTCTAAATCGTTATACAAAAGTTTGCCAATTTCCGCGCCATTTTTTTTGCCGATCGCATTTACTAGCGCGCCAGAATGCACTTGAAAAGTACGAGATTTAATCTCTTCTTTGTCTGAAATATAAGAACTACCAAACTTTTGACGATAAGTTTGATACGCCCAAGCTGTAGCAACTCCCAAATTGTTGTATTTAGCCAAAACAACCCAAAGATTTTCTAGATCGGCGATCGAATCTAGTTGTTCTCCTCTGCCCGTGGCGATCGCCGTTCCTCCAGCAATACAAAAAGGTACGTCCGAACCCAATCTCGCTGCCAATTCTTGCAATTCTGGCTTAGTCAAACCCAATTGCCACATCATATTCATTCCGACTAAAACAGCAGCCGCATTACTCGAACCACCAGCCAATCCTGCGGCAACGGGAATGTTTTTTTCAATGGTAATATCGACACCACCATAATTAGCGAATCTTTCGGGAAACTCTTGTTTCATCAACTCGGCAGCTTTATACGCCAAATTCGTGTTGTCCAATGGTACTTGTGGATGAGAACATTGGAGGCGAATCTTATTGATACCGTTGGGTTCGATATCGACGTAGTCTGCTAGTTCGATAGTTTGGAGAATCATCACTAATTCGTGAAAACCATCAGCGCGATCGCCGATAATCTCCAAATATAAATTAATTTTAGCGGGAGCAATTAAAGAATAAGATTTCATAGGGCAACGGGCAACGGGCAACGGGCATCGGGCATCGGGCATCGGGCATCGGGCAACGGGCAACAGGCATCGGGCATCGGGCATCGGATGGAAATCATTATTGACTACTGCCTATTGCCTATTCCCTAAATAGTCGATCGCTAAGATTTACCCAATTCTCAATACTCATTTCTTCGGCACGGGTTTGGGGATTAATTCTAAATTCCTCTAGCAATTCGCTTAAGCTATTGGGTTCGATAATTCCTTTAAGATTATTTTTAAGCATTTTGCGTTTTTGAGCAAAACCTAATTTAATTAATGTTTCCAAATGTTTGGGATTTTGAGCGATTTTAGGATAGAGACGAGGGCGCAATCTAACTACAGCCGAATCTACTTTTGGTGGAGGATAAAAAGCTTTAGCTGGTACATTGCAGATGAATTCGCAACTAGCCAAGTACTGTACACCAACAGACAAAGCCCCAAATGTTTTACTTCCTGGTAAAGCTACCAAACGATCGGCTACTTCTTTTTGAATTAAAAGTACGATCGATTCATAATTTGTTTTAGCTGGTTGAGAAATTCTTCCCAATAATTTTTCTAAAATTGGCGCAGTAATGTTGTAAGGAATATTGGCAACAACTTTGTTAGGGTTAACAAAATTGGGAAAAGGATCGAGAAGAGTATTTAACCTGAGTTCGAGAATATCTCCTTGCAGGAGCAAAAAATTATCTTGTTTGCCGAAACTTTTCATCAATTTCTTACACAAATCGCGATCGATCTCGACAGCGACAAC
The DNA here is from genome assembly GCA_051657945.1 of Xenococcaceae cyanobacterium. GTDB lineage: Bacteria > Cyanobacteriota > Cyanobacteriia > Cyanobacteriales > Xenococcaceae > CAZJTL01. Next base: position 4,583 of record JBOFLQ010000159.1, read on the forward strand.
AGCTTGTGCTGCTGATAAAAGACGGCGAGTAAGAATTCCCGTACCAGGGCCAATTTCCAAAACGCGATCGCTTATGTCTAACTCTGCTGCTGCCAAAATTTGTGACAGCGCCTCTTCACTCTGCAACCAATGTTGGGCAAACCGCTTGCGGGGTTTAGTAAAATTAGTCATTAAACCTTGTGCATAAATCAATCAAATTTATCTTTCTTTCTTTTATCTGCGTTTATCTGCGCGGCGGGTAAACTTGGACGAGGAGACCTCGTCCAATCCCGCCTTGTTTATCTGCGGACTATATATAAAAATCAAGCTTTTGACAACAAGCCATTGTAGGGGTATGGCCATACCCCTACAATCAATTAATTTTTGTTTTTCTCCGTCAAATAATTTTCTAAAACTTCAGCAACAATCTGATTCATCGGTCGATTTTCTGAGTCAGCAGTTTGCTTGAGACGAGTAAATAAATCGTCGTGCATGGAAATACGATGACTATCTTTGCGGTTTCTTCTCGATTTTTTCATCGTTTTGTAGCTTCCCAATTCATAGCTACTCGAAAACTCGCGCAATGCATCAAAACCAACGCGATCGCAGAAAACTCCAAAACTTTCACCAGCTTTGCGATTGTGTCTAAAATAAACAAAAATTGGCTCAAAAAATTCTTCTATTTTTGATTGATGTAGTTTCTCTTCGTATGCTTTCGCCAATTTAGTTTGATCTGGTGTACCGCCCAACCAAATTTGATAAGTTTCTGGCACGATACCAACAAATCCTAATTCTGCCATATAAGGACGAGCGCAACCATTAGGACAACCAGTCATACGAATGACAAATTGTTCGTTTCTCAGTCCTAGTTTATTGAGCAATTTTCTAATTCGCTGTACGATGCCAGGAAGAACTCTTTCTGACTCTGTAATAGCTAAACCACAGGTAGGCATTGCAGGACAAGCCATTGAATAGCGTACTAGAGAATCTATTTTGGCTGGATCGACTCGAACACCATTTTTGCTGAGAATCTGCTCGATCGCCTCTTTATTTTCTGGGTCGATTTCATAAAGAACGATGTTATGATTGGCAGTCAATCGCATTGGCAAGTTAAATTGTTCGATAATTTCTTTTAAAGCTTTTTTGAGCTTAAACTTGCCTTCATTTTTAACGCGACCGTTTTCAACAGAAAGACCGAAAAATAATTTTCCGTCGCCTTGAGAATCCCAACCGAGAAAATCTTTATACTTCCATTCGGGTAATTCTCTAAACGGCGCGATCGCTTTACCGAAATATTCTTCAACTTTGGCGCGAAACTTTTCTACACCCCAATCGTGTAAGAGATATTTCATTCTAGCGTGGGGGCGATGGGCGCGATCGCCGTAGTCTCTCTGGGTAGCTACGATCGCTTTGACTAAGTCCAAAACATCATTTTTATCAACATAACCGATCGGATCGCTTGTACGAGGAAATGTCTCTTCTTTCTTATGAGTGCGCCCCAAACCACCACCAGCAAAAACGTTAAATCCTTGTAATTTGCCGTCCTCATCCGTAATTACTACCAAACTAACATCGTGGGTGTAAATATCGAGTGAGTTATCGCCCGGTACGGTGACGCAACATTTAAATTTACGAGGCATATAATTTGTCCCGTAAATTGGTTCTTCTTTGTCATGGAAAATCGTGCCGTTTCCGTTGCGATCGCGTGCTGCTTTTACTTCTGGCGCTTCGGCACTGATTATTTTTTCACCATCGAGCCATATTTCATAATAAGCCCCAGTTTGTGGTCTGAGCAAGTCGGCGATTTTGTCGGCATATTCCCAAGCATACTGATATTCTGGCTTGTTTTTATATGGCGCTGCTGGTGCTAAAACGTTGCGGCTGACATCGCCGCAAGCACCCAGCGTCGAACCCATATTTCTGACAATCTCTGCGATCGTCGTTTGAAGATTTTTTTTAAGGATGCCGTGAATCTGAAAACCTTGACGGGTAGTCACTCTAAGCGTATGATTACCGTATTCTTCGGAAAGGCGATCGAGAGTCAGATACAACTGCGGCGGAATAAATCCCCCTGGGTTTCTCGTCCTCAGCATCATTTGATAATCTTTTTCCTGTCCTGGCGCACGATTATCGCGGTTATCCTGTTGGTAAGAACCGTGATATTTGAGGATTTGAACTGCGTCGTTGCTGAAGTGAGTCGTATCTTGTAGTAGTTCGGTTGCTAGAGGTTCGCGCAAATAATTACTACGTTCTTTTAAGCCTTCTACTTTAGATAGTTTGGGTGTGTCGGAAATTGGAGTTTGTACCATCTTCTCTCTATACAGATCGCAGGTGTAAGTTGATCTTTAATGCAGGATTGCTATTCTAATGTTTTTTCGATCTTAGCGTTAATGAAGACCGCTTTTGGCTTTAAAAATTGTGACAGTTTTTTGCTTAAATCTGTCGAAAGTAGTACTTAAATTCTATTTATTGTTTCTTGAGTTGAATTTTGATGCCTCTTTTTGAGTTTTTGCGTTCGATCGCTTCGATCTAAATTTATCTTAAAAAGAGCATTTTACTAAAAGAAACTTGCTTAAATAAAGATTAAAAATTGAGCTTTTATCTAAAAAAGTTGCCGCACTTAATTATTGCTAACATAATTAGATGGTCTTATTTTTGTGCAATTAAAGCTGATTTAACGCTAAATATTTACATTAAAATAATTATAAATTTAACAATATTCTTGATGTTATTTGATTATATTTGTTAGTTCTAAACCCAAATAAAACATATTAACTCTTTTGCAAAAATAACTAACGATCGCTATTTTTGTTAACAACTAATATTATTAAAAAAAAAAGATGCGACAGATATATTGTAGGGATTTGGCAATACGCCTTACCCCTTCTTGAGTTGGATCTGTAGCAATTATTTTTTGATTTGGTATAAATTCGTAAAGTATCACCTTCGTTTTTCTTTCTGGAGGAAATTTTATTACAAATTTGCTCCGCCGCGATCGAATAATTAGCAACTTGGGTAATTATTAGAAATGGCATATCGATCGGCAATTTTTTGACGGAAGCGATCGCGATCGCCCGAAATTACCTCAATTGCTCTTGCTGCTGCCCATGTTAGCAAAACTTGAATACAGGCAAAACGTTCTTTTGCTGGTAGGGGTAGTGTCATAATCGAAGACAGATATTCTTGAGTAATGACTAGACCTTTGAAAGTTGGCTTTTGACTGGTCGGATCGAACCATTTGAGGCGTTGTTGGCTATCAAAAACTGAAGCCATGTAGGAGTTATTATGATGGCGGCGGGAAAATAAATATTCTTCAACATAGCCAACATCACCCAATAAAATTAATTCGGCGACTAAATTGCGATCGGAACCGATATAACTTCCATATAGCTTAGTTTTGGCAATTAAATCCGATCGCATCACGCCAAAAACTTCGGTAAAGTGTCGCGTCCAAAGAATTCGCCAAAAACGATCGCACGGACGATTGCCATTAAGTCTAATATCGCGATCGTACATATCGATGACCTTATCTTCTGCGTCAATTTCTAAGGAAGGACAATGAGCGATCGCCAAAGTTGAATCGCGATCGAGCAATTCGATACATTTGGCTAGGTATTCGGGTTTGAATGTATCGTCGTGGGCTGCCCATTTAAAATAGGGAGCATCTCCAGGTTGGAAGACGAAGTTGAAATTTTTGGCAGCACCAATATTTTCATTATGTCGGTGATAGAAAATGCGACTGTCTTGCAATGCATATTCTCGACAAATTTCGCCAGTAGCATCAGTCGAGCAATTGTCGCCAATAATTACGCGCCAATTAGTAAAAGTTTGCGACAAAATTGAATCTAGCGCACGACGAACGAAATTTTCGCCATTATATACGGGCAAACCAATGACTATGCGAGTATTATTCATAATGTTTTAAGACGCTCGATTATTTGAATGCTTTATGTCAAAGTAAGTTCAAAGTACAAAAGATATTGTTTGGATCGAGTTAGCTCGATCGAAGAATGGATTTATGGTTTTAAAAGTATTTTAAAGTAGTTATTTATTGACCAGAAAATTTTTCTCAACCCAGATAGATTTTCTATCTGTTATCAAACTGAATAGAAAGTAGGGGCAATGCTTTACGCGTGCCTTCAAACAGAAAATAAGTTTTTACTTATTTTTTATAATCTCATAAAAATTGTTTTTTATAAATATCTTAACTTTTTTATAACCAATAAAAAAATGAATGTTTACAGTTTTTTTACTTATTTAAAATTTTGAATAAATTAGTGTTTATTGTATTGTTAGCTTCATAAATTAGCTTTAATTTGTAGCCTTGACTTTCTAAGTTTTTGCGGAAGCTTTCAGACGATTTATATAAAAATACCTCGCCATAACCTGAAGGTATTTTAGGAAAATTTGGCTCTATGAAGAGTTGCCAATAAGTTTGTGGTTTGAGTAAATAACTCAGCGACATCACATCTCCCGTTACATTGATTAAAGGTCGATTTTCAGTTCGATCGCCACTAATAATTAAAGGGCGATCGGCTCGATTGATTATTTCTGCCATGGGAACGACATAATAATTTGCTCCCTTATTCCACCAAACTACAGAATTAGAACTAATCGCCGCCGAAAAAACTCCACAAGAAAAAATAACTATTGCGATAGCGTGCCAGATTTTTTGCCTTTTGAATTTTAAAAAACTAAGTAAAGCGCGATTTACCGTAGGTCGTGCTTCGCCATCGGCAATTAAATAAGCAACCGATAATTGAAAGCCCAAAAAGCAAGGAATTATGTGTCGGTTTATTGTCGATCTGACACCTCCAAAGATTAAATCTGGAATAAACAAGCCCAAAAAAGTACCGCCAATTAAAGTTACAACGAACAACCAAATTTTTTGAGGCGTTTGACGACAAAGAAAATACAGCGAATAGCCAACTAAAACAATTACGAACATACCAAAACCGTATTGAGCCAGTAAACTAATGCTTAGTTTGGATTCGGGAGAATAGGGATTTAAATCTACAAAAACGTAGCCAAGTCTTCCCAGCCAAGCTTTTACAAAAAACATGAAGGTTGGTCTTGTTTGAAATTGGGCTGTACTACGCTGAATCTGAGATAAACCCCGAACAATTACTAAAAGCCAGGGTACAAACAGCAGAAAACCGATCGCAGATGAAATTAAATAAGCAATAACCGTTTTAGTTAAACGCCAACGTTCTCTAGACATAACATAGACAAAATGTCCGATCGCCACAAAAGTTGTATAGACAAATGTATAAAGCCCTAGCGCTAGTGTAAATGTATAGACAATCCAAGCTAACTTAATTTTTGTTCTTGAGGACAAGCACAAAACATTGCCCCTACTGCCCCTCTGCATCTCTGTAACGCGCATAGCGCGCAACAAAGCCGCACTAGCCAAAAGAATAGTTGTCGTCCAAAGACTGTATTGTCTTGCTTCTTGAGCGTATAAAATTTGAAAAGGCGATACAGCAAGAATTGCCATTGCCGTCCAAGCAACAGTTTTTGAAGCGAATAATTCTATAGATAGCCAGTAAATAGCAGGAAAAGCCAGTAAACTCAAAAGTACCGAGCAACTTCTAATTGTAGCTACCGAGTTACCAAACCACTGCACCCAAAATCTTACTAATACGTAATAAAGAGGACTATGATGGGGATCTTCTTTAGCCAGAGAAACAATCGTATCGCTTACACCTCGATCGCGATTGAGACGCTGATATTTCATTAAATCCTCAACGGCGATCGGATTTTTGTCATATACTCGATCGATTACTTCTGCTTCTCGATATCCAGAAATTCTTAGAGAAGTGTAAGTTTCGTCAAACCAATAGATTTTGCGATCGAGATTGGCAAAGCGAAAAAAGATTCCGAGTACTAACAAAAAAACAATTAACAATCGCCACGCAAACAGAAAAGATTTTTGCTTCAACATAATATTGAGGTTCATAGTTCATTGTTTATTGCTAACCCCTATTACTCATTACTCATTACTCATTACTTATTACTCATTACTTATTACTTATTACTTTCCCCTATTCTTTTGGAAGAAAAATAAAATCTTGAGATCCCTTATAACTAATAATCTTGGCTGGTATTCCTACAGCGACAGCATTATCTGGTAAATCTTTAGTAACGACAGCATTAGCACCGATCGCCACATCATTACCGATCGAAATTGCACCAAAAATTCTCGCACCTGGGGCAATATAAACGCGATCGCCAATTTTTGGACAACCTAGTTTTTCTCCCCTTCCACCAAGTCCGATCGTTACGTCATGACTGATAGTGCAGTTTTTGCCCATTTTTACGTCAGGATGAATGACAATACAACCAGAATGAACTATGTAAAGTCCGCCGCCGATGTCTGCTCCTCTTGGCAATTCGATCCCGGTTAAAATCGTAATAAATTTATGCCAAATCATTCCCAACACAACTAAAATTTGTCTGACGATCGGAAAATGAACTCGGCGATCGATCCAATTGTTGAACCGATATTCAGCTTGCGCCCATAAACCTTCTTTAGTCAACAGCATTTGCAATAATGGTCTTGGCTCAGAAATCATGTACTGTTGGATATCTGCTTTAAACCTGTTCGCTTCCATTCCCTAATCCCTAATTCCTAGCCCCTAACAATTTTTGATATCGATCTAAAGCAGCTTCTAAAGAAAATTGATTTGCTCTCGATCGCAACAATTCTGACTCTTTAGGGTTAGATAAAGTTTCGAGAATAGCTGTAGCCATCGCTTCACTATCGCCAACGCTGACAATCTTGCCGTATTTACCCATCTCTAGAATTTCTGTTGGCCCACTTTCGCAATTAGTGGAAACAACAGGCGTTTCAGCAAACATAGCTTCAACTAAAATATTGCCAAAACCTTCCCAAGCAGAAGAAAGTACTACCACTGAAGCTTTTGCCATGTAGGCGTAGGGATTGGCAACAAACCCACCAAAACAAACATCTTCCGATAAACCCAAGCTGGCAATTAAAGATTCTAATTCTTCTTTAAGACTGCCTTCGCCCAAAATTAACAAACGAGCTTTTTGTTGCTGTCTGACTTTGGCAAAAGCACGAATTAAGGTAGGAAAATCTTTTTGCTTTTCTAACCTACCAACGCCCAAAATTACAGGCAGCCCATCGCCAACAAACCAATCATGTGCAATCGGTTGTTTAATTTTTTCACTTAATTCTGGGGTGACGATCGGATTGTAAATAGAAATAATTTTGTCTTTGGGTAAACCCAATTGACAGAGATTTTGGGCGACTCCTTCCGAAACAGCCACGATGGAATCTGCCCAAGGATAAAACCATTTAGCTAATTGGGGTGCTATTTTTCGTTTTAAATTGGTGGCATTGGCAGCATCGCGAGAAAGATTATTGTGAACGGTAACGACTACTTGAGTGGAAACTTTCGCTAGTTTTTTTGCCCAAAGTGCGACAATATTTGTATCTTCTAGCGCTGCAATCAAAGTCTTCGGTCGCTCTTTTTTCAGATACTTCGCAAGGTCGGTAACACTGGCAATCAGTCGATCGCTTGAGAGAGTCACCAGTCTGACGCGATCGGGCAACTGCTTCATGTAAGGCCCTTCAGCTTTGACCAATACTAAATCTACCTCTAACCCGCGATCGGCAAAACCGCGAGCCAAATTGAGCATTACTCTTTCGGCACCACCGCCATCGAGATCCATTAAAAAAACAGCTAAGTCAGTCATGAATGAGGGATTAGGGGTTAGGGATTAGGGGTTAGGGATTAGGGGTTAGGGGAAAGTAATGAGTAATGAGTAATGAGTAATGAGTAATAGGGGTTAGGGAGTAGGCAATAGGCAATATTAGTATTGATAGGGGGGTGTGCATCGTCATCATTAAATTTATATACCTAGCCTTAAACACTTTGAGTAAAAACTTCTTGAGGGATTTTTTCTGACGATCGCTTTTGTTGAATTTCTTTTGGTTTGAGAGTGGTGAAAGCTACTGCTACCAACAAAGACCAAAAAATCGAACTAGGGGCGATTATGGTGTCTTCGCTATGGTTGTACATAAAGAAGAAAGTCGTATAGATAATCGGCCAAATTTCTAAAGTGGTTTTACCAGAACGCAAATAAACGAGCGATCGCCCGTAAGTAATGGCAATAATTAGTAAAAACAATCCCAAACCGACCGATCCTAAATCCAGAGAAATATTAATAAAACCGTTGTGGGCGTGAGGTGGTTTATAATCTCCCTGTAGTTTCGCGATCGCCTGCCAAACATAACTAGCTTCACCATTTTCCATCCAAAAACCTTGATAGCCGTAACCTAACCAGGGACGTTCGAAAACTTTTTCTAATGAAATTTCCCAAAGATCGGTACGACCACTTAAAGAAGCATCTTTACCGAGAAATTGAGCGATATTTTCCCAGTTACCCATCAACATCACCGCCAGACTGCCAGCAATAATTATTGTGGCGATCGATAGTGGAATGACAAGAGTAGTTCGCTGCCGCAATCCTCTATAAAGTGGAACTAGCAAGAATAAAACGATCGACAAAACTAAAGCGGTTTTTGAATTCGCCAACACAATTAACAGCGCACTCAAACCAATTAAACCCCAAAGTAAAAATTTGAGACGGCGATTACTTAAAGCTTCTACAAAAAAGGCGATCGCCGCTAGTACCATCAAACGAGCAAAAGGATTTTTCTGAGCAAAAGGCCCCCGTAAAGCCCCAGCATTGCCACCAACTTCGATCGCCACCCCTGGAAAAGCCGCAGAAAATAGCGTCGAGACAATTACCACGATCGCCATTGCCCATACCAGCAATTTTAATTGTTCTTTTAGGGTATAACGAGAGGCAAAATACAATCCGAAATAGGTGGTTTGCAGGGTAACAATGCCTTTACGTAGCGAAACTTCTGGCCATTCCGACCACAAGCAAGAAACAACGGTTAATGTAGCTAATAGCCAAATAAATGGATTTTTGAGTGCCAAACTCAAACAAGTTTGCCAGCGAAATACTAGTAAAACAAGAATAATTAGATAAATAAGAATTTGAATTAAACTTAAAAGGCCATCTAAAGGCGTTGTGCCAGAAGCAAGCGGATTGTCAGGATCTGCAAAAAAACTTTGAAAATATAACAAGCCACTTTGAAAGACGAGAATAAAAATGGTTAGAGAAGGCTCGATCGCTCTAATAATTTTGTTTAATTCTTGGTTCATGGCTTGAAGTAGTAGAAGACAGCTTTAAGACGGACGAATAATTGTTCGATCGGGGTAAGCATAGAGAAATATTTTTCTACTACTTGACGGGATGCTACGCTAATCGGATTGTTTTCTTCTTCGCTTTCCTTGTTAGCATGCTGCCAAGATTGTCCCAATCCCGAAGCAAATAGTTTGTTAGCATAACCAGATAAAGTTGGAAAATTAATTTTAATCCAGTAAGCGTCGATCAGATTAATTCTTCCTGCCATTAAATCTTGATTTTGTTGGCGCGTAAAAGCATTAAATTGGTGAATTCTCTGTATTGCTAAAGGTCGATCGATCGTCACACCTGGAGCAAGGGCTAAAGCTAAGAATTTTAAATAGTTTTCATTTAAAGCAATTCCTTTTCCTTCGGGCATCGGTAACATCTTTTCTAAGATAGAACGACTAAAACAGATGCCAGAAGTCGCGGGAATAATGGCAGGAAATTTAACTCGCAAGCGATTTTTTAACAGAGGCGATCGTAAATCCCAAATTTCAATTTGCTTCGCGCAGCGAATAGGACGGTGGGTGAACAAATTGGAGGTTTCCTCCAATGTTCCCGCCTCCAACAGGCAACAGGCAACAGTATTTTTCTCTCCTTGAAGTGTGTTTGTCGAAGCGACTTTGACTAAATCTTGTTGTTCTTTTGTTTCGTTTTGATATTCGAGAGGATGATAAAACCAATGAGTATCTCGATTGTCGATCGCAACAGAGGCGATCGCGGCTGCTTTTTCTGGTAGAAAAACATCATCGGCATCGAGAAAGCAAATAATATCCCCGCTAGAAGCGGCAAAACCTGCATTAAAAGCCGAAGCTTGACCGCCATTAGTTTTAAAAATAGGTACGATGCGATCGCCGTAGCTAGCAATAATTTCTTGAGAATTATCGGTCGAACCATCGTCAACAACAATCGTTTCACAGCGATCGTATGTTTGTGCTAACGCGCTGTCGATCGCTTCGGGTAAAAATTTTCCGTAATTATAGTTATTTATTAAAATGCTAACTAAAGGTCGCTCGGACATGGCTTGCTAAGTAATTTTTTTATGTTTGACTAAATCGGACAATCCGCTCAAAGTAATCGATTGCGTCATAATCCAGCCCAAACGTCGAGCTGGTTTGTAAAAAAAGCAAGATATATAATCGGTGATAGCGTAAGAAATAACTGTTGCGATCGCAGAACCGAGTGCTTGATATTTAGGAATTAAATAAAGATTGAGCAAAATATTGGCAGTCGCCCCAATTACGCTAGTGAATAAAGCATAGCTAGTATGTTCTTCCACAGCGATCCAGATATCTTTAATCAGTGCAAAAACAGTGAAGAAAGAAGACCAAAAATAAACGGCTAAAATGATGCCAGAACTGCTATATTCTTGCCCGAAAACTAAAGTTACAATTGGCGTTGATAAAAACAGCATCGGAATCGCAACTACATAGACGATCGCTGCTAGCAAACTGCAACTTTTTTTGATTCTGTCGTAATAAACATCGTCGCCCAGCTTCTTCGCCTCAATAATAGAAGGCTTAATCGATGCCACAATCGTTACCAACAAAAACAGCCAAGATTCAGAAATACGAACTGCTACCGAATAAATACCTACCTCATTATCGCCAGCCAATTGACCTAACATTACTTGGTCGATTTTGACATAAACCATAATCGCCAATTCCGAGAAAATTAAAGGCCAACCAATTCGCAGAAAACTTTGGGCGCGCTGCCAGTTAAAGCGCCATAGCTGAATTTTTAGTTTGGTTGCTTGATAGACAACGACTAACAAAATCGAATCCAACAGAGATTCGCACCAAATCGTCCAGGCAAAAGCAATTAAAGGTGCTTGCCACTTAATCAGAGCAATTTTAATCAGTGTAGATAGAACAAAAGTTGTATTTTTTGCCCAGACTACATATTTTGCTTGAACTTGTGAGTGAAACCAATCGTCGATGCCATGAAATTGCGACAGCAGCATTCCCGCCGTAATAATCATCACAGCGTTACGACTGTTAGGATCTTCGGGACGCAGATAAAAAATAGTTGCCGTTGCTAAAAGAAAACCGCCGATACCGCCAATAAGTCTCAATACAAAAGCCGTACCAGCAATTTCATCGCGCTTGTGTGGTTCGTTAACAAAATCGCGAATGACGATTTGATTTAAACCGAGACTGGCAAGAGTACTAAAAATTGTCAAAAAAGCACCTGCATAGTTAAGCAAGCCAAATTGACTAGTACCCAGATAGCGCGCCATTGCCGCAATCAGGAAGAAACCAACACCTATCCGCAAAACCCTCTCGGCTATAAGCCAACTCATGTTACCGAGAATTTTACGGAGATTGGGGCTGAGGTTAAAGTTGACTAAATTATTTTTCAGCACCGTCTATCCTATATCCTTTAAACCTCTGCACCTGTTGCCCCTGTTGCACCTTTGCCATCATTAATACTTAACGATCGCGCTGGCATCTGTAGCGCTATAGCTATTTGCATAAGCTTTGGCATAACGCAGATAGCTATCTGGTTCGTATTCGATAATTACGTCATTAACTACCAAACCGAGAACTTTTTGTCGCGATCCCTCTAGCAATTCGCGTGAAGCAACAGCGCTACCAGGATCGACAACACCAGGTCGAACCACCATCAAAATGCCATCGGTGTGTTTGCTCAAAGTCAAAACATCAGCCATGAGCAGAATCGGCGGCGTATCGATAATGACGAAATCGTATTTATGTTTGACATAATCGATCAAATAACTCATCTTCTCTGAGTTCAGCAACGCCAAAGAATTAGCTGGTAAATTGCCCGAACTCAACACGTCCAAATTGGGCATAACTGGTTTAACAGCTTGATGTAATGGACAGCGATCGAGCAATACTTCGTTTAGTCCGACTTCGTTACTCAAATTCCAAATATCTTGCTGTCTTGGGTGATGCAGATCGGCATCAATCAAGAGAACTCGACTGCCCATTTCTGCCCTTGCTGCCGCTAAATTAGCCGATACGGTGGATTTTCCTTCTCTGGGTACGGAACTAGTTACGACGATTACTTTTTGCTGTTGTAGATCGGCGTTGAGAAATTGCAGTTTGGTAAGCAACATTTTGTAAGCTTCGCTGCTTACCGAATGAGGCGCTTCGATCATTTGATGTTCTGCGGCAATGCGCTCGCCACTACCAAGCAACAATGCTTTTTTCTTCGAACTGGGAATCATGCCCAAAACTCGATAACCCATCAAACTCCGTACTTCTTTGCTAGTTTTTACCGATGGATCGAGTAGCTCGAGTATAAAAGCAGTCATGATATAGAACAAACTACCTAAAACAATGCCACCACCAAGGGTAATTTTTTTGCTGAGGGAAACGGGATTCTGAGCGACTACGGCAGGGCTGAGAATTTGAGCGTTACCAACAGTTTGATTTTCAACAATTTTGACTAGATCGAGATTCTTGAGCAGACTTTTATAAGTAGCTTGGGCAGCATCTAATTTTCTTTCTAACTCGCGCTGTTGTTTTTCTAGTTCTGGCAGAACGCTCATTCTTTGTTTGCGCGATCGTTGTGCGGCAACCAAAGAGCCTAATTCCTTCGAGAGCGATCGCTTTTCTGCTTCGCTAGAAACCAACTGTTCGGTTAAACTTTTTTGTACGTCGCCGGTTTGTAGAGTGCGGGTAGAAATTTGTCGATTTCCACCGAGAGTTTCTCCTACTCTATTTTTGAGTTCGACTTCGAGAGCTTCTTTTTCGCTGATGAGGTTGATGATGACTGGATTTTCTTCTTGGAAGCGGCTGCGTTCGCTTGCTAGAGAATCTTCCACATCTTTAAGTTTGCGTAGTAGTCTTTGTACCGCAGGCGAATCGTTAAGAGTATTGAGGGCAAGCGCTTCTTGGGAATTAACACCGAGTTTTCCTTCTAAAGAAGCAATACGACCGTTGGTTTTTTCTAGTTCGGCTTGAACTTGGTCGATCTGTCGGTCTAGTTGTCCGACTTGAGTGACTGCCAATCTCGATTCCGAACCCAAATCGACGATTTGATACTTGTTCTTGAAGTCGCGCAGATTGGCATCTGCCTTGATGACGCTTTCCTCAGTTTTCGGCAGTTGTTGTACGATAAACTTACGCGCAACTGTTGCTTCAGCGCGATTGAAATCAACATTTGCTTGCAGGTAGACTTCGATCAATTCGTCTACGATTTTCTGAGCTTTTTCTGCTTTGGGGCTGCGATAGGCAATTCGTAAAATGTCCGTGCCGCGAATGCTTTTGACTTTTAAATTTCTGGAAAAGTCTTCATAAGTCATTGGTTGACCTTCTTCATCGGTCAACAACAGATTTTTAATAACTTTATTGACAATCGGTGCAGAAGCGATCGATTCTGCTTCGGTGTCTATTGGTGTGTCTTTGTAATTAAGTGAATCTAACTTACCGATTTTTTCGCCAGCTTCGGTAACTAACCCAGAAATGGTATTTTCTTTTTTAAACCTCAGTTTGCCATAGGCTTCATAAGTTTTTGCAGAAAAGAATGCCATTAAGAAAGCAATTAAAATAGTCAAACCCCAAATGCCGCTAGCTGGAAGCCAGTGACGTTTTAGAATCAACCAATATTTATGAAAATCTATATCTTCTGTACGTTTTTGTTCTTCCATAACACCATTCAAATCTGTAAATTTTTAGCTAACAATTAATTTGCGCCAACCTTGTTGTCGTTTGATAACAGAGGCGTACAAGTTATTTAGTGAAGCACTATAGTGTTTGATGTCTAAAGAAGCGACTCTCATTCTGGCAGCAAGACCAAGCCTAATTCTGAGAGTTTCCGAATCTAGCAAAGACTGCATTGCTTCTGCCAACTCGTTGACGTTACCTGGTTCTACTAATAGTCCAGTTTGATTATGGGTAACTACCTCGCCAATACCGCCTACTGGAGTAGCGATCGCGGGTAAGCCCCAACTCATGGCTTCTAGTAGTGCCATTGGCAACCCTTCGTTGTAAGAAGGCAGTAAAAAGACATCTGCTTGCGAGAGGAGATAGTCTCTTTTGGCTGCATCAATCCAACCAATAAATTGAACTTGTTTGTCGATTTGTAAATGCTCTGCCAAATCGATCGCCCGTTCTAATTCCCCAGTTCCTGCGATGGTTAAAATTACTTTTTGTCTCGTTTGGCGATTGAGTTTGGCAAACGCCGAGAGTAAATCGAACACTCCTTTACGTTGATTTATTTTGCCGAGAAAAACAAAGTTTAATGGTTCGGATTTGTGGCGATCGGGAACTTGTAGCGGCAGTTCGACTGGATTGGGTAAAACGATTACTTTTTCTGGACTTAGATGGCAATTTTTGACGTAGTAATCTTTCCAGCTATCAGAGAGAACTATAAAATAAGAACATTTTTGAAAAACCCAACTAATTGCATCTTTTAAAAAGGACGGTAAACGATCGTAAAAAAGATGGAATTCGCTACCGTGAGCGTGAATAATTGTCGGTTTGCGAAAAGCCAAAGCTAACAAAGCCAGGATCGATTTACGCCAAACGCTTCCTCTTTCTGCTATGTGCAGGTGAACTATGTCTGCTCGATCGCTTACTAATTTGCTTAGTAAAATCATTAAAGCTTTCATAAATACCAGCAACATATGCAATTTAGAACGCTGACTTTTTACTCCATCCCAAGTACAAATATGTTGTACTTCTACCTCAGATAAAGTTGCTTTTAGAATCAAGGTGGCTACCGAACCCATTCCCCCTTGTTCTTTTAAGCTAGGACCCAACATAATGACTTTAAGCTTTTTCATGCGATCGATCTTTTTTGAACGCGAATAATGAAATATTTGAATACATTTCAAAACTATTTAGTCGAGCCTAAATTTTGATGGTCGATACGATACGATGGTATAGAATTATTTTCATTTTTATTACCTTATACTTAAGTATTATTTTCGAGTAATTTTCTCTAAAAATATATAAATTTTCAGTAAAGCTTACGAGTAAAAAATAAGTTTCTTATTGATAAATTCATTAATTTTTATGCAATTAAAATTGTTGGTTGTTACTAACTATCAAAAACGTAAAACATTGTCATTAAAATCGATAAACATTAAAAAAGTGCCGAAGTTACTTCCGCACTTTTTAGATCGTGTCGAGTTAAATGCTTACTATAAACTTATCCCTTCTTTCTTATTTCCTCCTTCTGCCTTCTGCCCGGTCGCACTCGCCTGCGTTGCCCTGAGCAAGTCTGTGGGTCGAAGTGCTGCCCTCTGCCCTCTGCCTTCCCCCACCGATACCATGGCTCTTAAGCAGGACATGATATTAGTACTTTTAAGCTCAACCCTAGCAAACAGAATTTTTTTTAGTTGCGATCTTGAAGAATGCGGCGTTTTTGAGAAGCGCCAGTAACTTGCAGAGCTAAATTCTCAATACCGTTGTAAATTTGCTGCGGCAGGAGATAAAGAGAATAAGCCGCCGCTAAAGTCAAGAGTGTTTTTTCTGGTTCTTCAATAATCATCTTCCAGTAAGTAGAAAGCGCCCTATGAGCCATGCTTACCGCCATTGGCGCTGCTTTTAATCGCACCGCCCAACGAGCCAACTTTCTCATTTCATAAGCCTTAGCAGCTTCACCGTGTTCTTCGATCAAATTAGGAGCGTAACTTTTAGTTTTCTCTAAAACTTTTTCTAAATCTTCAATTTGTTTGTTTAAATTACTAGAAGCGCCTTTGGAATTAACTCGGTAGAGAGTTAAGGCTTCGGGTATACCTTCAGTTTTCCAATCTGTTAACAAAGATATTCGTAACCAACATTCCACATCCTCAAAGTGAGCTAACCTTGGATCGAAATAACATTGTCGTTGTATGCCCGTTGAATTTTCCATATATTCGATCGCTTCAAATACTTCTCTACGAATTACCGGAGCAGAGCCATTACCGACTGGATTGCGACGTAAAATTAAAGGCGGGGTAATTTCAGTCAGTTTGGGCATTTGATAAATACCCAAAGCTGCGCCACACTCGTCGATAAAAGCAGAACGACTGAAACTGACACCAACATCGGGAGAAGATTCGAGGTGTTTGAGATGTTTTTCTAATTTTTGTGGCAACCATAAGTCGTCACCATCCAAAAACGCTAAATATTGCCCAGTAGCATGAGATATTCCCGTATTACGAGCGGCACAAACTCCTTGATTTTTCTGACGGATGATTTTAAGACGAGGATCTTTAAACTGTTGACAAATTTCAACACTGCGATCGGGCGAACCATCATCGACAATAATCAATTCAAAATCTTGATAGGTTTGATTTAATACCGAATTAATTGTCTCGGCTATATATTTTTCTACTTTATAAACTGGAATTATAACTGAAGCTTTCATTGCTAATCTCGATTATTGATAACCTAACGATCTGGATGTTTGCGAATTAAAGAAAAAACAAACAACCACAGGAAAATAGCTCTAAGAGTATCTGAAGTTAGAGTTGCTATAGCAGCTCCTTGCCAAGAATTCTCGGGAATAAGCCACAAATTCAAAGAAATATTTAAAACTGCCGCCCCCGTCTGAATTAGACTGCGTACTTTTTGCAATCCCGCTCCAGTTAAAGTATCGGCAGCTAAAATTTGAAAAGCTCCAATAGCAGGTAATGGAGCTAACCAACGCAAAGCCTCGATCGCCTCTTCGTATTCCTTACCAAAAATAATAGGTATAAAAGGCGCAAAAACTTGATAAGCTACGACGATAAATACAGCGTAAATAATAGCAGCAGGCAAGAGGCTTTTAGCAAAGGCAAACGTCGCCTTAATACCACCCGCCCCTTGCTTGAAAAATCTAGTGTAAGCAGCACCCATTGTGGCGTAAATAGGTACGAAACCCACTTCGATAAAACGGTAAGCAGCCGCATAGATACCTACTGATTGCGAACCTGCCATGCTCAGTAACATAGTTTGATCGGCATAGCTGTTAATATTTTGAGCGGAAGCACTAATTGAAAAATATATGCCTTGACCGACTTGTTCTTTAATTCTCGATAACATTGGTTTAGGCGAGCCAAGCAAGTGATTGACTATAGCAACTGAGACAAACGAAACAATCAGCGTACTCAACAAATAAAGAATCGCCCAAGTAAGGGCGTTGGGGTAGTCGAAAAGTAATGCCAAAAAAATAGCGGCGATTAATTTAACACAAATGTAAACAGTTTGTAGTTTGGCGGAATTTTTAATCAGTCCAACAGCTACAAAGCATTTGCTACAGAGATCGAAAATTGCCAGACAAGTTAAGTCGGCAAGCAAAATAATAAAAATCTCCAGACTCGATACACTTTGAGGCATAAAGAGCGGCGACAGCAGCAGCAGAATCAAAGTGAGAATCAGACTGGTGTAAACGATCGTAACCAGCGCGTTACCCCAATGAAGTCTGAAAGAAGAGCGATCGCGAGAAACATACTGAACTAACAAGTGTTCGCTTCCCAAGGCAGCAAAAGGGTAAACCAAGGCTGCCATAGAAGTAACACCAGTAAACAAGCCAAAGTTACTGCTACCTAGCACGCGGGCAACAATGACAAAATAGATTGCCTGCATGATGACAGTAAAAAACCGAGCAATTAGCAACCAAAGCGTATCGCGTACTAAAGCTTTTTGAGTAAATTGGTTGATTTTATGGTTAATGCTTTGAAATAACATTCATTTGCGACCGAATTAAGTTATGCTCTGGCTGTTGTCAAACCTAATTGCTGTTGTCTGGGTAAAAGTAAAGAAAAGCTTACCATTACGTACATAACCCAAATAATACTGTTAAATAACAACAGTGGGCTTTCTGTGAGATTGGCTAATAAAAGATAAGTTAAATACAGTAACGGCCATAGCGCCTCACTCGCTCGACTCTGGCGAATCCAACTGAATGCTTTGAATGCGTTAAGAAGAAAGCAGATTGAGAAGAAAACTATCCCGACGATACCGATAGTCAACCACATATCCAAAAAGCCATTGTGCGAGTATACGACTTTCGTTTTCACTCCCAAGACTACATATTGAGAAGGGCCGTCCAAACCATTCCAAAATCCTTCGATTCCGTAACCCAACCAAGGTTTTTCTTGAATTTTGTCCCAAACTAAAGACCAGAGATCGGTTCGACCGGTTAGGGTTGGATCTTTACCGATCGAGATCAAGAAAGCCTCTGCATTGTTAGTGATGAGAATAAATGAGATGAATCCAATTAAAATACCTGCTAAGGTAGTAGGAATTAAAATTTCGTAGCGCCAGCGAAAAGTTCGATAGACAAAAAACAAGAAAACTACAATTAGGACATTGCCCGCAGCAGTACTCGATCGAGATAGCAAAACCAACGTAAAAGAAGTGCCAAAAAAGAGCCACAACATCCAGTTAGAGCCGAACAATTTTTGTTTGGCATGGGCGCGAATCAAAAATACCATCGTGCCGATAATCATTGCCTGTCCAAAAATATTTTTGTGGGTATAAATTCCCCTAATCGCGCCTTTGTGAATTCCGCTCATAATCCCGTATTGGGGTAAGGCGACGACAAAGAGAAGACTGAGAACTACAATTAAGACATAGCTCCAGCTTATTAGCTCTAACTGTTCTTCGAGAGTGTAGCGAGTAGCTAAATAAAAACCAAAAATTGATGCGCCAAGCGCTGTAGTACAGGCAGGTAAACTATCCTTGGGCAATTCCGACCAAAGAAACGAGCAAAAAATAAAAACTATAAAAACCCAGTTATAGCTATCTCTTTGAAAGATAAGAATTACTTTTTTCCAGCGCAAACACAGTAATACTAATGTCACCAAATAAATTAAATAGGTGAGGTTTCTAACGACCGATAAATCGAAAGAACTCATACTAGGGCCGCCAGTCAAAGAATCTCCTTCGCTAAATCCTCCTGTTAGGAGAAGCGGTAAAAATCCTTGCGTCAGATGGAGCAAAGCTAGAACCGTAAAGACGCGTTCAAAAATTTTTAACAGTGACTTTTGCATCTAAAATTTGTTGGGGATAATGCATAAAAGGACAAGAGCGATTTACTCGATTTTGGTTTACCAAGCTAAAAATTTAGTAGCTTTGACAAGACGTTTGATAGATTAGTGACTGGGTTTATCTGTAAAATTACAATGAAACTCAAACAAAGTCAAAATCCAAACCGTTTTTTTGCCGATATCTGGAAATTTTGAGGAAATATCGCTTTAAAGGGGATAGGGATTAGGGAATAATTGTTAATTACCTTTAGTTTTTCGTTGCGTGGAAAAAGTTTGTTTCGAGCGATAATTGCCTGCTCCGTAATATTTTTTGGCGTAGTAGTGATAGCGATCGAATTCAGCGCGATCGACACCATTGACAACCAAGCCTAAAACTCTCTGCCCCGATCGATCGAGGGTTTCTCTTGCTGTTTGGGCAATTTCTCGATCGACTATGCCCAAGCGAGATACGAACAAAATTCCATCAGCCATTTTCCCCAAAGTTAAAACGTCAGCAGTTACTAACAATGGCGGTGCATCGATTAAAATTGTGTCGTATTCTTTTCGCAGTCGCTCCAATAAATTGACCATGGGGATCGAATCGATTAAAGCAAGGGGACTAACTTGAGTTTTTCCCGCTAAAAGTAAGTCGAGTTTGTCGATCGGACTGAAAATAGCGCGATTTAAGGGCGTTTTTCCGCTCAAAACGTCGCTCAAGCCATTCCGTTCTCCCGTCGCCCACAGTTTTGGTTGGGAAGGATTTCGCAAATCGCCATCGATGAGTAAAACTCGACGCTTACTTTCGGCGATCGCTGCTGCCAAATTAGCGCTAATTGTCGATTTTCCTTCTTCTGGTACCGAACTAGTTACAAGGATGACTTGAGGCTTGCTCTCCAAGTTTAAAAGCCGCAAATTAACTTGAATCATGCGATAAATTTCGCTGTTAAAAGCTTCTGGCTCTTTAATGACAATAACTTGCTCTTGATTTAACTCATTGGTTTTCTCCAACAGAGGCACGATACCTAAAACGCTGTAAATAAAAAATTCTTTGAGTTCGGAAATCGTTCTGAGATTTCGATCTTTGCTATCTAAAATCGAGACAGTCAATTGCGCTAACAACAAGCCTAAAATACTTCCAACCATCATAAAAGGTAACCTGGGCGCGCTACCTCGTTCGGGAAATCTGGCTGGTTCGATCGCTCGGGCGCTAACAGTTTCCTGATTTTCGGTAACTTTGACTTCTTGAAAGTTATTCAAGAGAGTTTCATAAATATTTTTGGCTGAATTAATTTTTCTGGACAAAAATTGTTGTTGCCTTTCCAATTCTGGCAGCAACTTCACTCTTTTTTGATAATTTGCTTTGGCACGGTAAAGCGCATTTAATTGTCTGGAGAGATTAATTCTTTGGGTTTCTCTAGCAATAAATTGTTCGAGTAAGTTTTCTTTGATGCTTTTAACTTGTAGCAATCCTTGTAAAACTTTGGCTTGCTGCCCGCTTACTCTGCCTATTTCTGTTTGCAATCGGCGATCGAGCAAGTTTTTTTGTTCTTTAAGATTGACAACTTCTGGGTGAGTATCTAAAAGAATTTCTTGGCGATCGGCTAAGTCTTTTTCAACTTTTTTAATTTGCCCTAAAATTGCTTCGATCGCTGGAGAATCGCTCAAGCGATTGACTGCTAACGCTTCAGAATAAGTTAACCCCAATTGCACTCTCAAAGTTGCGGTTTGAGCTTCTATACCTCGCAATTGAGCTTCTAGTAATGTAATTTGACTGTCGAGATTGGCGACTTGTGTGACGATCGATTCGGCTTCTTTTTCAATTACCAGTACGTTGTTGCCTTGTTTGAATTTAAGCAATTCGTTTTCAGCGAGATCGACTTTATTTTCAATTCCTGGCAACTCTTTGGCAATAAACTCGCGAGCAACTTTTACCTCAGAGCGATTGCTATCAATTTTGCGATCGAGATAGACATTGATGAGCGTATTGACAACATCTACCGCAGTACTAGGATTTGAACTAGAGTAAGAAATTTCGACGACATCAGTACCACCAATAATTTTTAATTTGAGATTGTCTCTCAAATCTTTTGGCGTTAGCAGTCTTTCTGTCGAATTCTCTAGATGTAAGCGATCGATCGTCTCTTGCAGAAGCGGATTGGATTTAATTAACTCAATTTCAGTCATTAAAGGCGTTTGGTTGTTAGTAAGTGCCTTTAACTCTCCAACATCTTCCCCTACGCCAGTCAAAGCATTTGTTCGAGCGATTTTAAATAATAGTTTTCCCTGTGCTTGATAGCTTTTTTTTAATAGACTCGCTCCGATTAAACTCAAGAAAATTGTCAGCAAGAATATCCCTAAAGCAGGTTTCCATTGACGTTGCCACTTAAGTAATTGTTCTTGCCAATTAAAATTAATCTCTATTTCTTCTAATTTTTTTTTTTCTGAATTTGCGCTATTGTTTCCGTGATTCTCAATGTTCTTGTCCAAACTAAACATGGCGTAACTGCTTAGACCTTCTTGTTATTTTGATTTAAGTAAAAATACCCAATCAAATTTAATTTATAAACTAAAACTTCATAATTTGTTTTAAAGTTTTTATGAAGTAAACAACTTAATTATTATATAAATTGTCGATTGGGCAGAGGGCAGAGGGCAGAGGGCAGAGGGCAGAGGGCAGAAGGTAACAGCCGTTTTTTACTTCTTACTTCCCACCCGAACCACACTCCCGACACCTCCCATACTCCCGACACTCCCGACACCTCTGACACCTCTGACACCTCCGACACCTCCATTCCCTAATCCCTATCCCCTATCCCCTATTCCCTGAAGTAACGATCGCGTTATAATATAAATCTTCAAAAAAATTGATAGATCGATCGATCGGAGTTTAATAGAAATTACTCTGGTAGCTTGAGAATCTAGCAATAATATTTCAAAATGTAAATTAGTAGAATTTCAGCGCCTTGCCCAAAAAAAGAGGAGTGCAAATTTTTTTAGCACCTCGAATGATTGGGAAACCAACAGTTTTGGATGTTCAAACGATATGTTTTCTAAGCAAGTTACCGATTCCAAAGTTTTTCAGTGGTTTGACGAACGCCTAGAAGTTCAGGCGCTTTCTGACGACATTACTAGCAAATACGTACCCCCCCACGTCAATATTTTTTATTGTTTGGGTGGCATTACTCTAGTTTGCTTCTTAGTCCAGTTTGCTACTGGATTTTGCATGACCTTTTATTATAAGCCTACTGTTACCGAAGCTTTTTCTTCCGTACAGTACCTTATGAACGAAGTCAACTTTGGTTGGCTAATTCGTTCCATTCACCGCTGGTCTGCTAGCATGATGGTGCTGATGATGATCCTGCACGTCTTCCGCGTTTATTTGACTGGCGGTTTTAAAAAGCCCCGCGAATTGACCTGGATTACCGGGGTAGTTATGGCAGTCATTACAGTAAGTTTCGGCGTTACAGGCTACTCCCTACCTTGGGATCAAGTAGGTTACTGGGCGGTCAAAATTGTTTCTGGCGTTCCTGCTGCTATTCCCGTAGTTGGCGATCAAATGGTCGAACTATTACGTGGTGGTGCTAGTGTCGGACAATCCACTCTAACTCGCTTCTACAGCTTGCATACCTTTGTATTGCCCTGGTTGATTGCGGTTTTCATGTTGTTGCACTTCTTGATGATCCGCAAACAAGGTATTTCTGGCCCATTATAAATAGCTGACGCTTGACTATTGTCAAATGCTATTTTAGTGGAAAGATATCGATCGAATTTGAAAAAACAGCAAATAGCAGTAAAAAACTACCTGCTGATTCTGAGTTGAGTAAGGAGAAAACACTCGAAAATGTCAACTTTAAAAAAACCCGATCTTAGCGATCCAGAACTAAGAGCCAAGCTAGCCAAAGGTATGGGTCATAATTATTATGGCGAACCTGCTTGGCCAAACGATTTATTGTATATTTTTCCCGTGGTAATTTTGGGAACAATCGGTTTGGTAACTGCTTTAGCCGTACTCGATCCCGCTATGATGGGCGAGCCAGCTAATCCTTTTGCTACCCCTCTGGAAATTCTTCCTGAATGGTATTTGTATCCCGTTTTCCAAATTTTACGAGTTCTTCCCAACAAACTGTTGGGAATTGCTTGTCAAGCGGCAATTCCTTTGGGTTTGATGTTGATTCCTTTCATTGAAAACGTCAACAAGTTCCAAAATCCCTTCCGTCGTCCAGTAGCAACTACAGTTTTCTTGTTTGGAACTCTAGTTACTCTCTGGCTTGGTGCTGGTGCTATTTTCCCAATCGATAAATCTTTGACTTTAGGTCTTTTCTAATTTAAAAAGCTTTCAGTTCATACTATTAAAATAACGCCTGCGATCGCGCTTGCTTAAAAGCTAGTCGATCGCAGGCGTTAAGTTTATTATTTGTTAGTTGTTAGTTGTTCCCTAACCCTTAACCCTATGAATTCTGGGCATCATGTATTTGTTTTTTTAGAAATATTTGCAGGAGAAGGCGGCATTCAATCCTATGTCAAAGATATTCTTCAAGCCTACAAAACACTAGTAGATGCTAATGAATTAAACGTCGATCGAGCTGAAGTTTTTTTGCTGCGCGATCGCGCCGAGTCTGACAATCCCTACAATAATGACTCGATCGAATTTCATTACCTACAAACCAAAATTGCTTGGATCGCTCGCTTACAATTAGTCACTTCATTGCTAACTTGTTTGCTGTTGCGCCGCCCTCAAAGAGTTTTTTGCGGTCATATTAATTTAGTTCCATTAATTTCTCTTTTTTGCCGACCTTTGGGGATTCCTTATACAGTTTTGACTTATGGTAAAGAAGTCTGGGAAACTCTGCCCCCACTTCAGCAAAAAGCTCTCAAGAAAGCCGATTGCATTTGGACAATTAGCCGTTACAGTCGCGATCGCCTAACAGCCGCCAATCACATCGATCCGCGTCAAGTTCGGATTTTACCTTGTGTTGTTGACGAAAATGTTTTTACTCCAGGTATTAAATCGCCCAAATTGCTTGAAAAATACGGTCTAGCTGATGCCAAGGTATTGATGACTGTAGCTAGATTGTGGTCGGGCGATATTTATAAAGGAGTCGATGTGACTATTCGCGCCCTCCCAAAAATTGTTAACGCTTTTCCAGAGGTTAAATATTTAGTAATAGGACGAGGTGACGATTTACCACGTTTAATTCAACTAACAAAAGATTTAGAAGTACGCGATCGCGTCGTTTTTGCTGGATTTGTTCCCAATGACGAATTAGTCGAACACTACAGGATTGCTGATGCTTACATCATGCCTTCTCAAGAAGGTTTTGGTATTGTTTATCTCGAAGCCATGGCTTGCGGCATTCCTGTTTTATCGGGCGATGATGATGGCTCGGCAGATCCTTTACAAAATGGATTGTTAGGCTGGCGCGTACCCCATCGAGATCCGACAGCAGTTGCAGATGCTTGTATTGAAATTTTACAACAGGGCGATCGACGCTGTGATGGTCAATGGTTGCGAGAACAAACTCTCGCTAAATTTGGTCGAGAAGCTTTGGTAAAACAGTTGAAAATTTTACTGTCAATCGATTCGATCGCTTAGCACAATTACCAAGGGTTTCCAATTAAAGTAAACCCAGACCAATAATAAGGGTGAGAAAGATTTTTTTGAGGAACTTTACTATAAATTTCTGGCAAATCTACTTCTAAATTAGAACCTCTGAGTTTACCATCTTCGATGTTAACGTCACCTTTAATCATGGCGATTTGCGATTGGCGGAGTGCGTTAGCTTTACTGGAACTAGATTTCAAATTTTCATAAAACTCGCCCATCAAGGCTACAGTTCCCGCATCGTCAATTCCCCACAAAGTGGCGATCGCCGATCGTACTCCTGCTTGCATGGCAAGTCCTGCAAAACCAAATTCGGCTTGTTCGTTACCGACTGCCGTTTCGCAAGAACTTAAGACCAGTAAATCGACTGGAGGTTCGTTCAATTTTAAGTCTCTAATGTCTTTTAAGGTAAGTTTGCGATCGAAAAATTGAATAAAAGAATCTTGAGGCGAACCTGGATTGAACATTGAATGGGTGGCAAGATGAACGATTTGATATTTACCTTGTTGACGTTGGGATTTTAAGTTTTCGATGGTAAAACCTTGATTGAGTATTTTCGTTCCCGACCATAACGTTGGCGTAATTGTGGCTAATTCTACTTCTACGCCTGGAATGTTGGGAAGATCGGTAAATTCTGACGCACCCATCGCCAAAACGCGATCGCCACTCAAAGGATAAAATTTAGTATCGGTCAAATTGAAAGCAGGAATGCGCGCTAGATTATATTTTTCAACTAAAAAGCGATCGCCATCGTGAAGAACGCCTAAAGGTAGAGAACGCAAACCCACACCCGTACAGAATAGTAAGGTGTCTATTTTTTCAGCTTGAAGATAAGGTTCTAAAGGCGCAATCAACCATTTATTAAGTAATTTGGCTGAAGGTAAATAAGCATTATTATTTTTTTCAGAAGGATCGACAATGGCATTATGCAATTGTTTGACGATTTCGATCGTCGTAGCACGACCTGCGGCAGGATTGTCTATATTAACTAGTTGGTTATTGGGAGTAATTAAAACTAGTTGTAATTTATCTGGTTTGGTAACTGCCCAAATTACTGCTGGATTTAGCTTCGTTTTCTGACGAATTTCTGTCAATCTAGCGGCAATTTCGTCTGATGTTTGCGAGTAGCTAATAAAATCTTCACTAAAATACTTTTCGTAATCTTTTTCCCAGTTATTTTCTACAGTACTAATCATTTGCGCGATCGCTCGCGTATCGGTGATGTTTGCAACTGGTGCGGGAGGATTTTGAGAAACGCTAGGAAGATAATTAAAACTAAAACTAAAAAAAAGAGTTAAGACAAAAAGCAAAATCTTTTGATAAATTTTGCCTGTGAAAGTTTGTCCGAGCAAATTACGCAACTTTCTTTTCATTTTTTCATACCCTTTTTTTTATTTTTACCGATCGAGATTAAAAATTTATCTATAAAAAGAGAAGAAGTAGGGATGTGGCAAAGGGCTTCTCCTAAAATAAATTTTCCAGAACTGATAAATTCATAATTTACTACGGTGGTTTGTAGACTGTTTTGCTCGGCAGTCAGATTCTTTGCAATCGCTCAATACTTGTTACTTGTATACTTAGAGAATAAATATTTTTATGATGCAACAGTTTTTATGTTAGTCAATACCATACAAGCAGCAAGCTTACTTGGAGTCTCGACCACGCGAGTAAGAATGTTGCTCAAACAGGGTAGAATTATTGGCGCTTACAAGATCGGAAAATTTTGGGTAATTCCTCTAACTGACGGGATGCCAGTAGTTAGTAAAGGTAGGAGAGGGCCATCTCTTTCTTTCAAATCTGCACGGACATCTGCAAAAAGTATTATTCACATTAATCGACAAGAAATCGCTCGAAACCAGAAACAGAGTAAGTCTGAGCCTGTAATTACCGTTAAATGCGGGAAGAGTAATACTTACGGGCATGAAGTAAAGATAGAAGGGCCATGTCGAATTGTTTATAGTCAGGAGCAAACCTTATTTGGTGCTAGAGTTTGGATTGAAACTTTCTCAAAAGTAGAAGTTTTTTGTAAAAATTCTATGTCAATGCCCAAGGCTAGTTAATCGAGTTATTCGTCAAAAGTAAATAGCTTTTCTACCAAAAGGTTTTCTATTGATGAATAGTGGCGATCGATTCTGTTCGATCTGCCGCTTGTATTTTATTGATTAGTCAGATCGATCGAGATAAGTGAGTACACAAAATTAATTGCACAAATTAAGCTGTTTGGCTACGTATTTGCCATTCTTAAATAAAAGGCTTTAACATTTTCAACAGACATACAGCAATTTTTTCCAATAATTTGTGTTGGTGTTTGAACGATTGCACGGGAGCGATTGCGCTACGCGCAGGCTACGCGATCGCATATTAATTTGGTTGTATAGATGCGATCGCTAAAGAGTAAATGCTACATTTTGGGAAGATTTATAATACTGTTTACGGCTTTTCTCGCCCAATCCGATCTCACTTGATACATAGCGAACAAATTGTCGGGATTAAAAAATCCACCCGTAATAACTTCTAATTTTTTTTGATTTATTTCTTCTTCTGAATTGCGATCGATTTCATTAAGTTCTAACAATCCAGAAGTATATTCTTCAAACTCTTCAAGCGTAAATTCAAAACCAGCAGCTTTGACCATCTTGCTGCATTCATCTTTACTTTTTGCTGATTGAATGCGAGCGCGAAATGCTTCGTCATTTGCCATTTTTGCGTAAAAGGCTTTAACATTTTCAATAGACATAATTAAACTTTCTCGATCGTATTTTTTAAACAAATAAATGTTTTGACAAACCAAAAATTTATTTGTTTGCTGTTAATTTAAATACTGACAAGAAAAAAACTACAAATCAAGCCTTGGCTCGAGATTTCCAAGACATAATATTCATCAAAATATGTCCCCATTTTTTAAAATAAATGTTAGCTAAAAGACTCAAAAAAATAATTGGTCTTGCTCTATCTAGTTTTTAGTAAAAATGCTTGGTATTTTTTCTACTTAAAATACCAAGCATTTTTGTCTTTTTTATCTAAGTTCTAAAAGATTTTAATCAACTTGGTTTAGCTGTAACCACCTAGAGGTGTATTGTTCGAACTCTTCAGGAGTAAAATCAAAACCAGCAGCTTCAACAATTTGCGTGCATTCATTTTTGTTTTCTGCGATCGAGATGCGAGCGCGAAATGCTTCATCGGTTGCTAATCTTGAATAAAAGTCTCTGACGTTCTCTAAAGACATAGTTTCAGTTTTCTAAGTTTTGCTTGTTTCTTTATGATTGAGCGATCGCTTTGCTACCAAAAAATTATGAAGATCGAGCTGCTTATTTTTTTTATATACTACTGGCACAAATATTCTTAAAAGTTGGTTTGACGTGCGCTAATGCGCCCTGCACAGACGAAGTCGATCGCAAACTCAACCGATAAAAAAAGATTTAAAAAACATAATATCTATAAAATTGCCGTTTGATTATTTAGAAATTATGTTGATTTGAGTATTTAAAAAATATTTTTGTTTATATTTGCTTAATTAAAAACAAAAGTAATAACAAATAAAAAATAAGTAACAAAAAAGAAGTAATAAGTAATATTTTTCTTCCCTCAGCGATCTCTATTGCAAGAGTGCCTATTGCCTGTGTCCTATTCCAAAAGATTTGTTAAATATTTACTTCTAGCTGTAGAAGTAGTTCTGCTACTGTGAGATTACCTTTTTCACGTATTTTGGTATGAGAGGGTAATTGTTTGAGAATATTAAAAGCTTCTCGCTGCATTTTAATTGTTTTTTCAATATCTCCGTCTTGTTGGTAAAGATAACTAAGATCGATATAAGCAGCTACCGAATTTGGTTCGAGATAGATAATTTTTTTGAAAATACGCTTTGCTTCTTCGAGATTTCCTCGTTCTTCGGCAACTTGTGCTAGTAAGTAATGAGGAGTGGTTGAAAAAGAATCGATCGCGATCGCCTGTTGGCAGTATTTACTAACCTCTTGATATTTACCTAAGTTTGCATATATTTGAGCCATCAAGCAACAAGCTTGAAAATGATTATTTGTTTGCTGTAAAACTCGATCGAGTGTTTCAATAGCTAGTTGGTATTGTTTTTTCTCTAGTAAAGTTTCTGCCGATCGAATTTGTTCTTCTTTATTTTCAAGTTCACTTTTTACTGGAGTTATCTTTGTAGTTTGAGTCGAGCGTAGGGACGTGTCATGGAATTTTTCTACAGAAGTAAAATTTGAAAGGTTTTTTTTATGCGAAATTGGGTTAGTATCTTTTAAAGATAAAGACGGAGATATTTCTTGTATTTTAAATAAATTATTTTGATGCCAATTCAATTCATTTTTTGTTTCTATTTTTTCATCTTGACGCTGATAAATTATCGACTCGGAAAAGATTCTAGGAGTAAATCTACTTAAATCTTGAGCGCTTAATTCTGTATGACCTGCCAAGAAAAATCCAGACGGTTTAAGAGTATAATATATTTTTTCTAAAACTTGAGCTGTTGCCGCTTCTTCAAAATAGATAAACACATTGCGACAAATAATTAAATCCATTTCTCTTAACTCTGTATGAGCTTGGGGAAAAGCATCTTTAACTATATTGACAGCTCGAAACTCCACCATCTTTTTAATTTCATCAGACAAATGATACCGATCTTTAACTTGTCGGAAATATTGTTGCTTTATCGATGCACTCACACCTCGAAAAGACCAAGCACTATATATACCTTTTTGAGCTTCGGCGATCGCATTCAAATCGAGATCGATCGCTAAAATTTTTAGATTCCATTGCCATAGATTGGGAATTGTTTCTTTAAGTAAAATGGCAAGAGAATAGGGTTCTTCTCCAGTAGAGCAACCCATGCTACAAATGCGAAGAGTTCGATGAGCTTGGTTGCGTTGAATCAACTCTGGAAAAATATGATTTTTTAGCAAACTTAATTGATGTTCGTCGCGGAAAAAATAGCTTTCATTATTAGTTAACAAAACAGATAATTGCGACCATTCTTGATAACTTTTCCAACTACGTTCGTTTAATAAATTAAAATATTCTTCGGCAAGTTTTAAATTTAAAATTTGCATTCTTTTAGCAATTTTTTCGTTTAAACTCTGACGATTTTTTTCTCCAATTACGATGCCAGTTTCAAGAGCGATCGCATCACAAAAAGCTTGATTTAATTGTGGGGTAATAAATATAGAGTGTGACATTTTTCAATTGCTAATCGCTAAAGGCTAATAATTTCAAAAAATTTTTCGCAATAATAAAGGTGCAATATCATCCACAGGTAAAATTTGTCTCGCTGCACCAAGGGCGATCGCTTCTTTGGGCATACCAAAAACAACAGAACTTTTTTCATCTTGAGCGATTGTTACTCCACCCGATCGAAAAATATCTTGCATTCCTGCCGCACCGTCTCTACCCATACCAGTTAGTAAAACACCAGCCAGATTGCTACCATAAAATTTAGCAGCGGATCGAAAAGTAGCAGTAACTGAAGGACAATGACCATCGATCGCGGGTAAGTTAGAGTAAATCATTTTGCCAAAGCAATTAAATTCTAAATGATGCTTCTCTGGAGCAAAATAAATATATCCTGGCATTGGCAATTCTCCGTCTTCAGCAATTTTCACCTTTAACTGACATTCTGCGGACAGCCAATCTACCAATCCTTGTAGAAAACCAATACTAATGTGTTGAATGCAAACGATTGGTACTGGAAAATTATTTGGTAGTTGTGAGAGAATTTTATGTAGAGCTTGAGGGCCTCCAGTAGAAGCACCGATCGCTAACATTTTAATTACCGAACAGGTAAAGTTAGACGAGACTGTTGTAGAGGCGATCGTAGAGGGTGATGGAAATTTCTGTCTCAGCGCTTGAGGCTCTTTTGATAAGTGCTTGGTTAAAACTTTGACTCCAGAAAGCACTTTAATTTTGGCAATCAATCTTTCTCTAGCTTGTTCGTAATCAGATTGCATTCCCGTAGAAGGTTTGGGAAAGAAATCTACTGCCCCTGCTTGTAGTAATTGAAAGACATTATTATTATTTTCACTATCAACTGAATTACTAATTACTAAAATTGGTCTTGGATATTTTGCCATGACTTGTCTAGTCAACTCTAAACCGTCCATTTTTGGCATATGCAAATCAGTGCAAATAACGCTAGGTTGAATTTTAGGAATTTTTTCCAAAGCTTCTTTACCGTTGCGAGCAGTACCGACAATTAATACTTCTTTCGAGGATTGAAGTATTCGTTCGAGAATTGCTAATGCTATAGGTGAGTCTTCAACTAAAAAAACTGGAATTGGAGATACCATTATTTGTTGGTGAGGTACTGTGACTTGTGACTATAGTCAAGGTAGGGCAGGAATTGTCTGCCCTTAGCTTCTTAGCTGGTTGTCTTAATTTGTGACAACATAACCATCTATGATGTTTTCTCAGGCATTGCTGAAGAATGATGCTCGATAATCTTCCATCGATCGCCAATTTTACGATAGACAAAAGTGTAACGCGCTCGAACTTGGCTAGGTTGCTCTTGTTTGACTACCTTAAAAGTATAAATCCCCGAATTAACGGCTATATCGCAAAAAATGCGAATATTTTGTTCGTTAATTGCACCTGTGGGATTAAGAGCCAAAAAATGCTCGAAGTATTCTTCGATTTCAGCATGATTGTGTCGAACTCGATCGGACACTGTAGGCAATAAAATGCCATCATCAGCGTAATTTTTAGCTACTTTTTCAGGTTGATGAGTCTGTAAAGAGTTATTCCAATTCGCGAACAGATTGGCAATTTCTTTTTGGGAAGTTTGCGGGCAACTTGAGTCAGCATGAGCGGGAGCAGAAAAGCTCAAGAGTGATAAAATTACTAATAAAGTTGTCAAAACAACCACAAAATTTTTCATCACAAATTGAATAGTTTTGCTTCACTATAGAGGTTTAGCAACAACTTTTTTACTTGCTAAGACTTTAATTTTGGTAACTAAAGTTTGTTTGACTTGTTCGGAGTCAGCACTTGAAGAGACTTGAGGTTTTGGCATGATATCTAAAGCGCCAGCTTGTAAGACATCAAAAACATTGTCAATGTCACTCGATTGTACGACATTGCTGAGAACTAAAATAGGCACGGGGTATCTTGCCATTACCTGTTTGATTAATTCCATTCCATCCATAACAGGCATTTGTAAGTCAGTGCAAACTACTTGAGGTTGCACTACAGGAATTAAATTTAAGGCTTGCATACCATCGTTAGCCGTACCCACTACTTGAATATCTGGGCATTCTTCTAACATTCTTTTAAACATACCCAGAGCAACTACTGAATCTTCAACGAGAAAAACTTTAATTGGTGATGTCATGGTTTTAATTTCCTTTGTCTAAATAGAGTGTTCCCAAAATTAGGCAATAGGGAACAGGGAATAGGGAATAGAGAATAGGGAATAGGGAATAGGGAATAGTGAATAATACGTCACATCAATCTTCTCAGCGTATCGAGCAATAGTTTTTGATCGAAATCGCCTTTAGTAAGATAGGCATTTGCTCCCGCTTCCGCACCGCGTCGGCGATCGCTTTGGGAAGCAAGGGTAGTTACTAAGACGATCGGTAATTCGTTGTATTCTGAGTACTGACGAATTCTAGCTGTCAATTCCAGTCCGCTCAGATTGGGCATTTCTACGTCAGAAACCACAGCATCGAAAGTACCGCTTTTGAGCTTATTAAAACCTTCTAATCCGTCTACAGCAATAGTGACGTTGAAGCCAGCACCTTCTAGAAGACGTTTCATTTGGGTACGAATAATGATTGAATCTTCTACCAGTAAAATTTTGTTTTTACTAATTCTTTCTTCGATCGATCGAGAAAAACTAGCGCTACCCTTATGAATTGATTTGAGTAAATCTTGAGGATTGAGTACCATACAAACTTCCCCGTTACCCAAAATTGTCGCACCAGAAATATTGCGAATGCGTTTTATAAGTTTGCTTTGCGGTTTTAAAACAATATCCTGGCGATCGAGCAAAGCATCAACGAAAATACCCAAACGTTCGCTACCTATTTTGAAAATTATACAGGGAAGAGTTTTCGCTTCGAGACTAGAATTTTTAACACTTGAAGGCGCGTCAATTTCCAATTCTAATAAATCTGCCAGCCAAACAACCGAAACTGGTTCACCAGCAAACGTAATGGTTTGACTGCCTTCGACGACATAAATTTCACTACGCGATACCAGTAACATGGTTTCGACATCGTCGATGGGAATGGCATAGGGAGTTCGATCGACTTCGGTAATTAATACCTGAGTAGTCGCCAAACTAGCACTCAAACGAAGGCGAAATTCACAACCCATTCCGAAGACTGATTCGACATGAATCGTTCCCTTGAGTCGTTCGACATTAGCGCGAACTACATCTAAACCAATACCTCGTCCAGAAATTTCTGTAATTTCCGATCTGGTAGAAAAACCAGGCGCAAAAATTAAAGATTGGATTTCAACGCTACTCATATTCGCCAATTCTTCTTCAGTACAAACACCGCGTTTTAAAGCAGTTTGTCTGATGCTGTCGAGATTCAATCCCCGTCCGTCATCAACTATATCGATACCGATACTGTTTCCAGTTTGATAGCCGCGCAGACGAAGGGTAGCTTGACGGGGTTTGCCCATTTGTTCGCGATCGCTTGGCGTTTCGATACCGTGATCGACGGCGTTACGAAGAAGATGCAAGAGCGGATCTTTCATTTCTTCAAGAATGCGCTTATCTACCTTAGTATCAGCACCTTCGATAATTAAATTAATTTCTTTACCCTGTTGCTTGGCTAAATCTCTAACCATACGAGGAAAAAGATTGAAAACATTAGCAAAAGGTAATAGACGCAAAGTATTGATACTAGATTCAATTTCGTAAGCGATCGCATCTAAACTGGCAGTATCTTCATAAAGTTCGTTTTTAATTCGATCGACTAAATCTCCCAATCGTTCCAATTTATGTTCGTTACCCTGCTGAAAATTGCGAACATGTTGGCTGAAATTCTCGTCTAGTTGTTGTTCTAGCTGTCGAAAAACAACTCGATTCATCGAGCTATCGCGATTCCATTCTTCCCACAAATTCAATATTTCTTGAATTTCGCTCAAACGACTCGCAACTCTCGATTTAGTAACGCTCAACTCGCCAGCTTGCCTCATCAAGAAATCGAGCTTTTCCGCATTAACTCGAATTGTATCCCCAGCGATCGCCGTTTCTTGAGTATTAGAAACCGAGGATTGGATAAATTTTTTCCCTGTCTCTGAGGGCTCAGACGCGAGATCTCGCGTCTCTACCGTCTCTACAGAATTCTGCCCCTGGGCTCCCATTTGAGCGATCGCTTCCATCCAATTGCTGTCTTCAAAAGGCAATTGCTTGGAAGCAGACTCGGATGTTAATTCTGTTTCGGTATCTGCACCCATTAACTCTGCTAGTACGGAGAAGATATCGACATCGGCTTCTTCTCCACCAACGGCTTCTCGAACGAGTTTACTAATGGCATCGAGTCCTTTATAAAGGCGATCGCATAAATCGGAAGTAATAGTACCCTCGCCGCGCTTGATGTCAGCCAAACATTCTTCAATTTGATGGGTAAGAGTTTCCACATCGGTAACTCCCAACATGCGCGAATCACCCTTAAGTGTATGCGCTTCTCTCAAAAAATCTTCTAGCTTGGCGCGATCGCCTGGATTTTTTTCGAGATAGAGCAATCCCGATTCCATTTTTTGCAAACGTTCTGTTGTTGCCGTTCGATATACTTCTCTAAATTCTTCGTCTTCGATCATCATATTAAGAGAGGGGTTAGGGATTAGGGGTTAGGGATTAGGGGTTAGGGATTAGGGAAAGTAGCAAGTAGCAAGTAGCAAGTAGCAAGTAGCAAGTAAAAAACGGCTGTTACCTTCTGCCCTCTGGAGGCGGAAAAATCGGAGGTGTCCTCCGATTTGTTTATCCGCCGTCCCTCTGCCCTCTGCCCTCTGCCTTTCCGCTTTTACACCAGCGCTTTTAATCCTGTTGCTGCTTTTTGCAGTTGTTCGGTAGAAACTTTAACCTGAGTAATACCAGAAGCGGTTTCTTGTGCGCCTAAGTTAAGAGCATTCATTGCTGCTACAACTTGCTGTACGCCGACAACTTGTTGTTTCGAACTCAGAGAGATTTGTTGAGAGTTGAGAAAGACGTTATTAACGGCATCGGCTACACCGACAAAAGTTTCTGCCGTGCCTTGAGCCAATCTAATACTTTCATCGGCTTTTTTCGTGCCTTCGTCAGTTACCATCACGGTACTATTCATCGAAGCTTGTACTTCAGTAACCAAGGAATGAATTTTCTCGGCAGATTTTTTACTTTCGTCAGCTAGTTTGCGAATTTCTCCTGCCACTACAGCAAAGCCTTTACCGTGTTCGCCAGCACGAGCTGCTTCTACAGCGGCATTAAGAGCGAGCATGTTAGTTTGGTTGGCTAAATCGCCTACAGAGTCAGAGATACCTGCAATTTGACCGGTTTGTTCGCTCAAACGCATAATTTGTTCGGCGATCGCTCTAACTTGGTCTTTAAGAACAGACATACCTTCCATGGTTTGTTGTACTGCTTGCGAGCCATTTTCGGCAAGAGAGAGGGCTTGACGCGCACCTGAAGCTGAAGCTTCGGCTTGTTCGGCTGCTTGTCTGGAAGATGCACCCATCTGTTCGACAGTGGTTGTGGTTTCGTTAACCGAAGTTGCTTGTTGTGAAATCGTTCGTTCTTGTTGCGCTACAGTAGCAGCAATTTCTGTAGACGAACTGGCAACCATCCCGATCGCCTCTCCTACCTGTTTACCGAGCGAGCCAGAGAGTAAGAAACTAATAATTACTGAAAGGATTGCAGCGACTAAAGCGCTGGCGATGACAATAGTAACGAGTAGAGCCAAAGAATTATGAACCTTACCGCGTTGCATTGTTAAAACTTCTTCGGCTCTTTTTTGAATATCTGTAATTACCGCGTCTAATTCTTTAACGATTTTCAAACCATCGCCTTTACGTTCGATCGCAATGGCATCGTTAGCTTTACCCGCATCGACGATCGACATTAACCTACCGTAATGTGCTTCTGTCTCTGCTCCTAGCTCGATTATGCGAGCTAAATTTTCTTTTTGTTGTTCGTCTACAACTACTTTTTTTAACTCTTCGGTTGCTTTAGCAAAATCTTCTTTGCCACCTTGAAAAATTATTTTAGGTTGTTCGGTTTTGACGAGCATATAAACGCGAGACGCTTTGATCATGTCGTCAAGACCGCTTTTTGCCGTTTTGGCTTGTTCGAGAATGGTGTGTTTTGTCTCTAGTAGCTCTACTTCTCCTCGATTATTGTTAACGCCAGCAAAGACAATACCCGCACCAATTATAGAAATAGCAATAGGTACAGAATAGCCAGCGAGAATGCGACCTTTTAATTTTAGGTTGTCTAACATAAATTGCTCCTAATAGGGAATAGGGGATAGGGGATAGGGAGTAATGAGTAATGAGTAATGAGTAATGAGTAATGAGTAATAAGTAATGAGTAATGAGTAGTAAATAACGGCTGTTTGCTTTTGCTGAATGCCTTCTCTACATCTCTTCGTTAACAGCTAATTCGTTTCTGGTGAGGATGGCAGACATGTTGAGAATACCCAAGATTTTTTCGCGATCGAACACTGTTCCTCGTAAATATTCATTACTATTGCCAGAGACGGCG
This sequence comes from Xenococcaceae cyanobacterium, assembly GCA_051657945.1. GTDB lineage: Bacteria > Cyanobacteriota > Cyanobacteriia > Cyanobacteriales > Xenococcaceae > CAZJTL01. Next base: position 41,000 of record JBOFLQ010000159.1, read on the forward strand.
GTGGGAACTAAATTGAGATCCGAAGATTTGAGATACATTACATCGAAAATTTCATCGACGGGGAGAGCGGCTATAATTCCTTCCACATCGACAACGACAGCTTTAGTACCTGTTTTGACTGAAGCATTAGTTAGGTTGAGCAGACTACGAATATCTACCACTGTTAAAATTTCACCCCGCAGGTTGGTATTGCCGACAATATGCGAAGGAGAACAAGGAATGCGAGTTAAATTGCGAAGAGTGGTAAATTCTCTGACTGCTTCTAACTCGATGCCAAAATATTCTTTACCTAGTTCGATAATAGCGATCGGTATTTGTTGACTGATATCAATGTTTTCTGCGATCGCCGCTCTCAAATTGTCGGCGCGTTTCTGAAAAATTGCTTTTTCTGATACTGTTGCGTTGGGACAATATACTTCATAAAAATCGCCGACAACTTTAGAGATTTCTTCAGTTGCATTATTTTCTGAGGTATCAAAAACTAAATTGATAATCTCGTCTGGTTGGCGAATCAAACCGTCAGCATCGAGCAAGACGATCGCGAGCGCACCTAACTTGGCTACAGCGTTAACAAAGACAGGATTGATGTCTCTAATTCTGCCGTAATCAACTTCGGTTTCAATCGCGCTTGCGTCAATATTAATAACTTCATTTACCGAACTAACAATCATACCGATCGCCCTTTCGTGCCATTCGACGACGATGACAGTATCGCTTGCCTTTAACTCCACTCGTTTAGCACCCAAACGCAAATCTAGATGCATTACGGGTACTATTTTCGATCGCAAGTTAAGAATACCGACAAAATCAAGTGGCGCTTCCGCGATCGGCGTTAACTGAGGTAAAGGAAAAATTTCGCGAACAATGCTTGCATCGATTCCATATTGCAAGCCATTTAGATTAAAGATTAAATAGGGTTTGTTTTGCATAATAGTTAATTGTTTATTGTTCATTGTTGATAGTTAATTGTTCATGGTTTATTGCTCATTGTTCATAGTTCATGGTTCATGGTTTATTGCTCATTGTTCATAGTTCATTGCTAACCCCTATTACTTATTACTCATTACTTATTACTCATTACTTATTACTCATTACTCATTACTCATTACTCATTACTCATTACTCATTACTCATTACTCATTACTCATTACTCATTACTCATTACTCATTACTCATTACTCATTACTCATTACTTTCCCCTATTGCCTTAAGATAACCACCGACAATTTCTAATAATTTCTGGTTATCGAATGGCTTAGTTAAATATTGAGTCGAACCAGCAATTTGACCTTTGAGTTTATCGACCAAACCATCTTTTGCTGTCAGCATGATAATGGGTAAGTCTCGGTATTTAGGAATTTTGCGAATGGTGCGACAAAGTTCCAAACCATCAATATCTGGCATGGAAACATCGAGTAGAATTAGGGAAACCGAATTATTTTGCAATAAATTTAAAGCTTCGATCGCGCTACTAGCAATTAATACTTGATATTGAGCATTTAAAGCACGTTTGATGGTTACTTGCATGACAGGACTATCGTCTACAGCAAGAATAATTGGTAAATCTTGTGATTTGGGAGCAACAGAAGTGTCGATTTTGCTAGCGGTATGATTGGGACTAGCAATATTAATTTGATTAATAGCATTGTCATTAAAAACTATCCAACCAGATTGCGCGATCGTCAAATAAGAACGAGCTATTTGTAGGGGATCTTTGTCTAAACTTTCACCAATATCTATTAGCGATCGCGCTCCATCTACCCATTGTTTTAAATGCTGGCGTACTGTCAGATCGACAATCTTGTCTAAAGAATTTGGTGATAGACGCGGCACCATTTCCATCGAAGTAATTGTCGGTGCGAGCGATCGCCATTCTTGTTGACGACGTTCTAATTCTGAGTTTAATAAAGATGAATTTAAACCCTTACATTCGTCTCGATAGCAAAGATCGAAGTCAATCCCAGTTTCGTAGCGAATTTGTCCTGAGTAAGGTAGTAACTGCTCTAAAACGATCGCCGTTTGCGTACAGATAAGTTTTTCAAGCTCTTCCCATTTGAACAAACGCATTTTAGTAAATATATCTAAAAATTCCCAAAATGAATTTGGATTGGTGACTTTTTGTTTGGCAAAATCGATCCCCACTTTCATCGATTTAGACGGCAATTTTTGACCGATCGCTTCAAAAAATTCTATGTTTTGAGGGATTTTGTTGCCCCCGTAAACGATTTCACCTGCTTTAAAAATTATGATGCGCGATCTTTGTCCTGTGTTGATTTGGGCTTCTATATGCAAAGCACCGCTAAATTTGTCAGTTTCAAGAGATTTTAAAAGAGCGGCTAATTCTTGCAACTGATATCGAGTTGATTGCATTATATTTTTCCGATCTAAGGCTATTTTTGAATGTTTTTGAAAAGATTTTTACTTCGGTCTCAAAATCTACTTCGATTATTCCCAAAAACTCGATGCGATCGGTCATCGAGCATAAGTAATAAATAACAAGTAATAAATAATAAGTAATTGTTATTGTATTTATGTCTCAAAAGCAAAATGTATAACTTTTTCAATCCCCATAATATGATAAGTTTTAAAAACGATTAAATATATGTTTATTTATGTTGGTAAAAGTAGATTTATTAAATAAAGACCCGTCTGTCTTATTTTATTTGGAAACAAAAGATTTTACAGAACTAATCGAAGACGAGCCATTTTTTATAGATTTAAAAGAATATGGATTGGCAGGTTTTTATACATATATTTTTTATGCTAAAAATGATTATTTGGCTGAATTAGCAGCTAAAAAATTTTTAGAACCAAGGTTTAAAAACATTGAAGGAAAAGTTACTTATGTCTGGTTAAATTCAGATAATTTTCAAAAACTTCAAAACGATCGACAATCTTTTAAAACTAACACTGACTATGGATTTTCGATCGTCTTGTGTCGGGAAGAGGGAGTAGGGAGTAATGAGTAATAAGTAATAAGTAATAAGTAATGAGTAATGAATTTTTTACTTCACGACGAATGAACGTCACGACTTTGCCCATTGCCCAATGCCCAATGCCCGTTGCCCCATGAACCATGAACTGATAACTGATGTAACTATGTCTACTTACTTAAGGAAAAGTATTGGATAATAATGTAGTTTGTAGCCAGTCGATCGCAGTACCCTATGTCTAAGTCTGACTTCGGTCTAGTTGTAGCTGAATCCAAATCCTTGTATCAATTAGAGCTATTGAAAGAACGATGGCTTGAAGTATTGGTAGACTGTCCGGGGGTACAGGGGTTATATACTTATAGACTTCCTCAAGATTTAACAGTGCAAACGGGAGACATTGTCAGCGTACCTTTTGGGGCGCAGACTGTAGGCGGTATTGCCATTCGCGAAGTAGATTCGCCACCTGAAGATTTACCGCGCGATCGCATTAGAGATGTTGAAGATACGATCGCTTCTGGATTTTTTCCCGATCGCTATTGGCAGTTACTAGAGAAAGTAACAGAATATTATTGCACCGATTTAATTACGGCGGTTAAGGTAGCATTACCCCCAGGAATATTAGGGCGATCGCAACGTCGAATTCGTCTCAATAAAGATGCTATTCCCCACGGTGCAGAAACTTTTTGTTCGCCTGTCGCCAGACAAATTCTTCAGTTACTGCAATCGCAAAAAGACGGAGATTACAGCATTCAATACTTACAGCGTCAGATTCGCGGTGTCAATCGAGGCATTAGAGAATTAACGAAAAGAGGATGGATTGAAAGTTATCTCGAACCGCCTAAAAGTGCCGCCCCCAAACTACAAAAAGCTGTTACTTTGGTAGTTGACAATTTACCTCTCGATCTAACTCACAAACAAAGAGAAGCATTAGAAATATTACGTCAGCGCGGCGGTGAATTGTGGCTGAGTCAATTATTACAAATCGCCCATGTTAGTTCTTCTGTGGTTAACAGCTTGCAAACAAAAGGTTGTGTTGTCATCGAAGCGAGAGAAAGATTGCGTTTGCTAGAAGAAAGACAGCCAACTAGAGACAGTGCCAAACAACTTAATAACGATCAACAATTCGCTTTAGAAGTAATTTTGAGCTTACAGGAATACGCAAAAGTATTATTACACGGGATTACTGGTTCGGGGAAAACTGAAGTTTATTTACAAGCGATCGCACCAATTTTAGAGAAAGGAAAATCCGCATTAGTATTAGTTCCCGAAATTGGTTTGACTCCCCAACTCACCGATCGCTTTCGCGCCCGTTTTGGCGATCGCGTTTGCGTCTATCACAGCGCCCTCTCTGACGGCGAACGTTATGACACCTGGCGACAAATGCTAACGGGCGAACCACAAATAGTTATCGGTACGCGATCGGCAATCTTTGCACCTTTATCCCAACTTGGTTTAATCGTACTCGACGAAGAACACGATTCTAGTTTCAAACAAACCCAACCAGCACCTACCTATCACGCCCGTACCGTTGCCAATTGGCGCGCCGAATTAGAAAATTGTCCCTTAGTATTGGGTTCGGCTACTCCTTCAGTAGAAACTTGGAAAGAAATCAACGTAGAGACGCTAAATTGTGTAGAGACGCGACCGGTCGCGTCTCTACAGGAGTTAGGTAGGGGAGGCGCGGATTCGGAGGTTTCCTCCGAATACAAAGCGCCGTGCATGGCATTGCCATGCCCCTACTATTTATCTTTACCAGAACGAATTCAATCTCGTCCTTTACCTTCTGTAGAGATTGTCGATATGCGTCAGGAGTTGCAGGGGGGAAATCGATCGATTTTTAGCAAATCCTTACAAGATGCGATTGCCGAGATGAAAAATCGCAGTCAACAAGGTATTTTATTTGTCTCGCGTCGCGGACACAGTACTTTTGTTTCTTGTCGTAGTTGCGGTTATGTAATGGAATGTCCTCATTGCGATGTTTCTCTTTCCTACCATTACACTCACGAAGGCGCAACAGAATTATTGCGCTGTCATTACTGTAACTACAGCAGTTTACAACCGAGTCAATGTCCTGAATGTAGTTCGCCCTATCTTAAATTTTTTGGTAGTGGTACGCAGAGGGTAACTTTAGAATTAAACAAACTATTTCCACAGTTACGATGCATTCGTTACGATAGCGATACTACTTCAACGAAAGGATCTCACCGTGCTTTAATCGATCGATTTGCTAGGGGGGAAGCTGATGTTTTAATTGGTACGCAGATGCTTACTAAAGGATTGGATTTGGATCGAGTAACTTTAGTTGGTGTTATTGCTGCCGATAGTTTATTACATCTGTCGGATTATCGCGCTACAGAAAGGGCGTTTCAAACATTGACTCAGGTTGCTGGACGTGCGGGGAGAGGTGACGAACCAGGCAAGGTAATCGTTCAAACTTATTCTAGCGAACATCCCGTCATTCAAGCGGTGCAAAATCACGATTATATTGGGTTTGTCGAAACGGAATTGCCACAAAGAGAAGAGTTGGATTATCCTCCCTACGGACGTTTGATTTTAATTAAATTGAGTGGGTTGAATGAAGCGGAAGTTCGACAAACGGCAGAGTTATTGGCTGATGAATGTTTGAGAATTTTTGAGAATGGATGCGAGATTTTAGGCCCTGCCCCTGCTAATATTATGCGGGTTAAAAATCGTTATCGCTGGCAAATTTTATTGAAGTTTGCTTCCAAAGAAGTGGAGAATTTAGATCGTTTGCAAATGCTTAGAAATTTATGTTCGCGATCGGTGAGTATGGCGATCGATGTCGATCCTATTAATATGGATTAGATTTTTTTGAAATAGTCCACAGATAAACAAGGCGCACACATTTGAGGCGGAAATATCCGAGGTTTCCTCGGATATGTTTATCCGCCGTGAGGTGTCCTCAAATGTGTTTGGTGCGCCGTGCAGATAAACGCAGATAAATTTAGATAAATACAAATAAAGATTTTTCTACATCTCGTACGATCGAAATTCCCTAAGTCGATCGATCTCGATTAAACCTATAATGTATCTGGATCTACCCCCAACTCGCGCAATTTTTGAGCTAGTTTTTCCGCTCGTTGAGATTCTTGTTGCGCTCGTTGAGATTCTTGTTGCGCTCGTTGAGATTCTTGTTGCGCTCGTTGAGATTCTTGTTGCGCTCGTTGAGATTCTTGTTGCGCCCGTTGAATTTCTTGTTGAATCTGTTCTTTTGGAGTAGGGTAACGCTCACCTTCTTGGTTGTACCAATACAACCATTCTCGCGTTATTCCACAATAATTACCTCGTTCGCAACCAATTCCCAAACCTATTTCTGGCAACCATACGAAGTTTCCTGTTTGCAGTTCGTATTTTCCATTAATTAATTTATGCACTTCTAAACGCGGTTTGCGACGGCGACGGGAAGAATAAATTACGTAGTAAAGCACTCCCAAAGCTGCATATTCATCTAATTTGGTGGTGTATTCTTTGCGGTAATTTTGGGAAACTACTTCTAAAACAAAGATGGGAATAACATTTTCATCCCATAGTACGTAACTCGGACGTAATTCTTCGTCATAAAATCTTTCTACGCCCAAACTAAGAAAAGCATCTGGAACGATCGGCGGTTTGTCGGGATTGTAATATATACCCATATCGATCCCAAATAACCAGTCCATTCGTTCCGACCAAAGTATTAAAAGGATGGCTTTTAATAACCCTGGTATTAATTCTTGCAGTTCGTTATCCACTGGTGTTTCGTCGGAGTCGGGGAGTTCTTCGGCTGAGGGTAGATACTTTGGTAAATCAACATCTAACATGATTGCGCTTCCCAATACTCACTGAAAATTATAGCTCGATTGCGTAGCACTACGGCGCTCGGTAATCGGAGGAAACCTCCGCCGATCGCACCTCCCCTACGGGAGATCGCCTAATTTCAAGTCAAAAGTCTAAAGTCTAAAGTTTAAAGTAGGCAAGTTTTTTCTTTAGACTTTAAATTTTTTTACTCCCTATTCCCTATTCCCTGCTGCCTACTCCCTACTCCCTGCTCCCTGTAATTGCTCGATCAAACTCATGACATCGCTGCGGGTGAGTTTTTCTTTACCATGTGAAAGAGCTTCTAAAGTACCGCGAGCAAGTGCTAGAGGAATTTGGCAAAAGTCTAAAGCAGGGCTACCTTTTGGCAGTGAAAGATTGTAAGCGTCTGCTAGTGTTAAATTGCGGCGGGCATAACGCTGCATTCTCTCTATACCCCAATCATCTGGAAAAAAGTCTACACCTCTAGATAAGTCTTCAGCGCGGTTGCGAAGAATATTGACCGATTGTAAACCACGACCGAAACCGATCGCGCTGAGGCGATTGGTTTTAGTGCCATCGTACCATGTCCACAAATCCGACAGAAGCAGACCTACTGTTCCCGCCACGCTAAAGGTGTATCTGTCTAAATCTGCTTCGTTAGTAATTCTCCAATTATTCTCTGCCCAATATGCCATGCGATCCGCCATAGCTGCGGTTGCATCCCATATTCTCGGCGCGATCGATTCTGGCGCAAGCAATGCCCATTCACCGAGGCGAAGAGTGACTTCCTCTAGATTGTTTCGATCGCTTTGCAATCCAGTTGCAAAATCTTTTACCGTAAAGTTTTCAGTTGCTGCTTGCAGGTTAAGACTAATCCTACGCAATAATTTAACTTTAGTAACCCTATCTAGTTCGGGATCGTCTTCTATTTGATCGATCGCGCGCAGACACAAGTAGGCAGATGCAACCGCTTCTTGAAGTCCACTTGGTAAAATACTGATGGGAATGTAAAAGGTTCGACTCGTTGCTTGAAGAATTGACAGGGCATCAGTACGAAAACTCATTTAATCTACTCCTCACACGACAATAACCTGATGTTTTCTGAATTTATTCGGGTAAAATCAACTATTTCCGTAGAGCTTACCACCGTTTTTTTGGGTTTTCCAGCTTGAAGTTCTCGATTTTATGTAAAGTTTTGTATTAATGCTCGGTCAAACAGATGTTGACAACGGCTTAAAGCGATTGTGGGAAAATAGTGTTGATAGAGATGGTATTTTAAATAAAAATGTTTCGGAAAGCCCGTTCCAGTAAATTCGGCTTCATACCAAGTTCCTTGTGCGAGTTGAGTCGATAACAAATAATTAACTCCCGATCGAATTGCTTCACTGTCAAATTTTCCTGTTGCTTCACCTGCTGCTAGCAACCCAATTAAAGCCCAGGCTGTTTGCGAGGCGGTACTTTTTCCTTGTCCTTTTAAAGATGGATCGTTGTAGCTGCGACAGGTTTCGCCCCAGCCTCCATCAGTATTTTGAGATTGTTTCAACCAAGCAGCACCGTGGGCGATTCGGTGTCGTTGCGTTTGAGGTGCAACTAAAGCTAAGGCAGATAATACGCCGCTAGTACCATAAATGTAATTTACACCCCAACGACCGAACCAACAGCCTGATGATTCTTGTTCGTGCAAAAGATAGGCGATCGCGCGATCGAAGTTAGTTTGAGTGAGTTGAGTATGGTTATTGGTGGAATTTTTTGCCAAATATCCATACATTTCCAATACTCTAGCAGTGACATCTGCCGTATTCGGATCGATCGTGGCTTTGAGATCGGAATAGGGAATTAAATTGAGCCAATCACTATTGTTGTTTAAATCGAAAGCTGCCCAACCTCCCTCCTGACATTGCATCGAAGCAACCCATTGGACAGCGCGATCGATCGCCTGTTGTTTGAGAGATTCATTTGGCATTTGTATGTCTGCCAATGCCATTACTACTACAGCCGTATCATCTACATCTGGATAAAAACGGTTGTCAAATTCAAAAGCCCAGCCTCCTGGTTTTCCTTGTTTGTTTTTATAAGCCCAGTCACCGTAATCTAAAATTTGTTTGTCGAGTAACCATTGTCCTGCTTCGATCAATTCGGGGCGATCGTTCGGCATTCCCGATTCAATTAGGGCGCGCATCGCCCAAGCTGTATCCCAGACAGGCGAAACGCATGCTTGTACGCAATAGTTATTTTCAGTTTCTATAGCAAAGCGATCGATCGATTCCAAACCTCTTGCCACAATTGGATCGTCAGCAGCATAATCCAAACATCGCAACGCCAGCATTGAATTAAGCATTGCTGGAATAATTCCGCCCCAGTCTCCCGTTGCTTCTTGTCGCTGCAAAATCCATTCTTCTGCTGCTTTAATACCTTCTTCGCGAAACGGTACAAAATTAAAATCTTCTGCTAACTTAAAAACATCATCTGCAAGGACAAACAAATCCGTCCAATCTTGAGAGCGAGGCAAAGTAAAGCTGACGCGATCGAATCCTTCAGCATACAATTCATCTAAATTAATTTTTGGTTCGAGCTTAAAAACAGGCTTGCGATCGCAGACGATTAGCAAGGGAACGGTACTACTTCTCGCCCAACTCGACATGTCATAAATGCTGAAGGGAAATGGTTCTCCTAAAAACATCACCCACGGCGGTAAGGATGGAATACCGCGCCAACTGTAACAACCAATTAAAGCCAAATGTAGCTTGGTAAAGATGCGCGTTTTGCTAATTCCGCCTCGTTCTAAAATAAATTTGCGCCCTCGCTGCATGGCTCGATCGCTTGTGGGAACTCCCAATAAACGAAGCGCCATATATGCTTCGACGGAAGTACTCAATTCACCCCCGTCTCCGTAAAATAGTTCCCAACCCCCATTTTCTCGTTGCTTAGAGCGCAAATAGGTTTCTGCCTTGTCTAGAGGACGATTTCGATCTGTTTTCCAAATTTTATGTAACAGAACGACTTCAGCCGTAATCGAAACGTTAGATTCTAATTCTGCCTGCCAATAACCTTCTTTTGTTTGAATATTGAGGAGATAATCTCTTGCAGCAGCGATCGCTTGTTTTAGTTGAGATTTGGTAATTGCTTGAGTTTGCATGCTCGATCGAGATAATTCGGCAAAATTTGAAACCAAAAACTCCGACTAGCCAAAAATTATAAGTAAGAGTTTTGATTTAGTAAAAACATAGCAATGTTATGTTCTTACTAGACTTGGAAGCATAACATAACTAAAATTCAATTCTTATTAAAATTTGCTGAAATTATCCTAATTTTATCGAATTTAAGCGTCTCTACCCTTTAAAATTCGATCGTGAAGTTTGTAAAAAAAAAATTGATGCAAGCAGAAATTCATTATTTACTGTTAACAATAACTAGTTTGTCTTTAGTAATTTGGTTGTTTTTGTGGTTTGGTCGGGGCTTTTTTTGGCAAACAAACCAACAATTAACGACACCAACCGACAATTTAAAGCAATATCCTTCAATTTGTGCGGTAATTCCCGCTCGCAACGAAGCCGAACTTCTGCCGCAAACTTTAAATTCTATTTTAAATTTAGATTATCCAGGTTCTCTATCAGTTATTTTGGTTGACGATCGCAGTACTGACGGCACGGCAAAAATAGCCTCAGAATTTGCCGAAAAATCTGTCCGAAAATTGCAAATACTTACAGCCGAACCTTTGCCAGTAGGTTGGACGGGAAAACTATGGGCGATCGAACAAGGTATTCGCCACGCGCAACAGTATATTCCGAACGTAGATTATTTTCTTTTAACTGATGCCGACATCAAACACGATCGTAATAATTTGCATCGATTAGTAACTAAAGCCGAACGAGAAAATTTAGATTTAGTGTCTTTAATGGTATTACTGCGATGTCAAAGTTTTTGGGAACAACTTTTAATCCCTGCATTTGTCTTTTTCTTTGAAAAACTTTATCCCTTTGCTTGGGTAAATAATCCCGATCGCAACACCGCAGCAGCAGCAGGAGGCTGCATTTTGATTCGCAAACAAGCTTTAGAAGGTATTGGCGGCATCGATCGCATTCGTCAGGCATTAATTGACGATTGTGCTTTAGGACGGGCAGTCAAACAAAAAAACGGACGAATTTGGCTGGGATTGACAGATACTACTGTTAGTCTTCGTCCCTATCCCAACCTCGAAAGTATTTGGCAAATGGTTGCGCGTACTGCCTACACACAATTAAAATATTCACCGCTTTTGCTTGCGGGGACGATCGTCGGTATGACACTAATTTATTTAGTACCGCCAGTAAGCTTGGGATTGGGTATAGCGATGTCTAACGATTCGGCTTACGCCTACGTAGATAAAACAGTTGCGATCGAAGGATTAATTACTTGGTTGCTAATGAGCATTGCCTATTTACCAACTATTTTGTTTTACAAGCGATCGCCGCTTTTGGCTGGTTGCTTGCCTCTAATTGCCTTTTTCTATAGCTTGATGACATTAGATTCCGCACGGCTTCACTATCAAGGCAAAGGCGGTTCTTGGAAGGGAAGAGTGTATTAATTCGGTGTTTAAAATCTTTAATCTCAGACATTTTCAACTGTTAGTTAAGCATAGTATTTACTGAAAAGATGTCAGTAAACTGATTAAACCTTGCTATAATCTAGCAAATAGTAAGGAACGTACATCTGAGCAAACCGAATATGTGTATTTGCGTTCCGATAAAGTTTGATTGATGTTTGCAGTTAAGCGAAGATTAAAATTAAA